>JAUXHN010000217.1 GCA_030621515.1 Deltaproteobacteria bacterium
AAGGCGGTGGCCCACATCCAGAACAACGCCGCCGGCCCGCCGATGTAGATTGCAAGCCCGACGCCGCCGATGTTGCCCGTTCCGATGGTTCCGGACAGGGCCGTGGTGAGCGCCTGAAAATGGGAGGTGTCACCCTCCATGTCGTTTTTCTCGTACCGCCCCCTGACTATTCGCAGGGCGTGGGAGAAGAATCGTATCTGTGGGAATTTGAGATATATGGTGAAGAAGACACCCGTTCCCAACAGCAGATAGGGAAACCAGGCGCTCCCCCCAAGAAACCCATCAACCCAGACGAGTATATTGTTTACACTGTCCAATTTTCCTCCAGGGCTCTTCGCTCAACGAACTCTTTTCTCATCCAACCCACTCAAGAGCCTATCCCGGTAGGCCTGACAGATCCACATTCGCGGCCAATTGAAGCAGATTTCGTGCGCGCCCGCAGAACGCGGGCGAGGCATTACACGGGGTAAGCCGAGGTCGCGTTCGAGGACGAAAGCCGGAAGATGCCTTAATTGGCCGCGAATGCCATTACCTCCCCAGTAAATCCAGTGCCCTCGTCGCGCGAGCAGTCGCATCCTGGGCCGCCTCGAGTCGATCTCGGGCCTCCCGTACGCGCCTGGTTGCCGCCACCGCCGCCGATTCCAGTTTGCGCACAAGTTCCTTGTGCCTGCGGTGATCGAGGTGTCCGGATTCGAGGGCGTCCGCGAGAATTACCGATCCCGGGCGGGGAATTGTGTCGACCTCGCGCTCGCGGGCCAGATCCCGCTCGATCCCGGCCAGGGTGTTCTTCTCTAGTTCAAGGGCCTTCACTGCTTCGCCCAGCCTCTCGACAGCCGCAGTCTGCTCCAGTCGTTTGAGCTTTGAGAGGGTTTCTTTTCTGCCACGCGAGAGCTTCATGGTTTGTCTTTACCATGTAAAAAAAGATTCATCTTCCTTGACACCCCTTTGGGCCTATGTTTTTGTTCATCGCTCTTTTCTCAGGGGCTGCAAGATGCCGTCCCTTTAACTGCTGGAGGTTCGCCGTGAAGAGGACATATCAGCCACACAGGCGAAAGCGGCGCAACAAGCACGGGTTCAGGGCGCGCATGGCCACACCAAGCGGCAGGCGCGTACTCGCTGCACGGCGTCGTCGCGGTCGCCGCAGTCTTTCCGTCTCGACCTACCGGAAATAGGGCCCTTGCCACCCATGGTCTCCGCGACCGACGAGAGGTTCCCCACGTATCTGCGAATACGCAAGCGCTCGGACTACCTGCGGGTTCAGAGCAAAGGTCTCAGGGTGCATAGCGCGGCCTTCGTCGGCATCGTTCTGGACCGAGGCCCGGATCATGTCTCCCGCCTCGGGATCACAACGACAAAGCGCGTCGGCCCGGCCGTGGCGCGCAACCGTATTCGGCGCCTGGTTCGAGAGGCCCTGCGGCGAGGCCGCATGACGCTGCCTTCCAACGCGGACATGGTGGTGGTGGCCCGGAGGGCGACCGCTGACTTCGACAGCGCAACTATCTTCAATGATCTGAACATACTTGGTAAGAGAGCCATCAAGATGCTGGAGAACAGAAAATGATTGCGAAATTTATATTGATCCTCATTCGCTTCTACCAGCTGGCCATATCTCCATGGCTCGGGCCGAGTTGCAGGTTCGAGCCGTCGTGCTCGTCGTATGCCGCCACCTGCGTGTCGCAACACGGCGCGCTCAGGGGCAGCTTGCTGGCGATGCTTCGAGTCGGACGCTGCCATCCGCTTGGCGGGTTCGGCTACGATCCGCCGCCGAAGCTCACCGACAAGATAAAGGGCACCTGAAATGGATTGGAAAATCCTGATCGTCGTAGTCGTGGGCCTGCTGATATTCGGCCTGTTCCAGCTTTGCAGCGGGGACGAGAAGGTCGACTGGGACAAGGCTCGCATCGAGCAGGTAGACGAGAAGCAGAAGCAGCAGGAAGCCGAGAAGGGCGAGGAGAAACGCAAGGAGAAGAACGCCGCTCTCGAGGAAGCGCGCAAGATCCAGGGCGAGAGGCCCCCCGAGCAGACCGCGTCGCTGAAAACCGATGATTTCAAGGCGGTCTTTTCCAGCCGGGGAGGGGCCCTGCGCTCTTTCGAGCTCCTGGACAGGCAATACATGGAGGCTCCGATGAACTGGGAATCGGGCCTCAGAAGCGAGGACACCGCGAAGGTCGTTCCCGTCAACATGGTAACCACCAATCCGGACTACGAGCTCAACAACCCCCTTCATTTCGAGATCTACGAAGGTCTGGGCGGACTGTTGTCAGAGGCTGACTACGAGATCATAGAGAAGACCGCGAACCGGATAGTATTCAGGTACGCCCAGACCGAACAGCCGGTGGTGATCTTCAAGAAGTTCGAACTGGCAAATGAAGAATACGGCCCGTTCCAGATATGGCTCACCGTGCAGGTAACGAACGTGGGCGACGAGACCGTGAGTTTCATGGCCGGGGTCACCCAGACCGGGTACCAGCACCAGAGCGAGGCCGGCGGCGGAATGTTCAGCCGTCAGCCCAACCTCCTGCAGGGCCTGTGCAAGCACGGACAAGATCTGTATCGCGAGCCCTGGAATTCGGAGGACGCGCTGATGAAGTTCTCCGGTCTCGACGCAAAGTTCGCGGGGGTGGAGACAAACTACTTCCTGTCGGCGATGATCCCGGGAGACGATTCTCCCACCACCTGCAGCGCTTACTCCGACGTGACACGCGACAGGGAAGGAACCCCGCTCTACGGGATCACCCGGGTTGCGCTTCGCTGGGGCGAAACCGAGCTCCAGCCGGGCCGGAGTCGGGTCTTCAAGGTCAAGAACTACCTGGGACCCAAGCGCTACCAGCTGCTCCAGACCATCGGGTGCGACCTGGAGGAATCCGTGGACTACGGATGGTTCGCGCCCATCAGCCGCGTGCTGCTGTGGCTCTTGTTTGCGTTCCAGCACATGGTGGTCAATTGGGGTGTGGCGATCATCCTGCTGACGCTTGTCGTCAAGCTGGTCCTCCTGCCCCTCACCCACAAGAGCTTCAAGTCCTCGGACCGGATGAAGGCCCTCAAGCCCGAAGTGGATAAGATCAACGAAAAGTACAAGGACAATCCGCAGGAAAAACAGAAGCAGACAATGGGCTTGTACAAGCAGCACAAGGTCAACCCGCTCGGCGGTTGCCTTCCCATGCTGTTGCAGATGCCCATCTGGTTCGCGCTCTTTCGAACATTGCGGGCAAGCCCGGAGCTCTACCGGGCGGAGTTCTTCGGGTGGATTCACGACCTCTCGTCGCCGGATCCGTACTATATTACTCCCATCGTGATGGGGGGCATGATGTTCGTGCAGCAGCTGTTCATGCCCATGGCCGGGGACAACGCCCAGGCGAAGATGCTCAAGTACTTCATGCCCATCATGTTTACTGCCATGATGCTCTTCTTGCCATCCGGGCTCACGTTGTACATTCTTGTCAACACGGTGCTGTCGATCTTGCATCAATTGGTTATCCAAAGGATGAGGGCGAAGGCCGCAAAGTAACGTTATGGAGGATACGGTGAAGACCGATGATAAAATCGAGACCGACGCCTGGTTGGAGGATTTTCTGACCGAGCTCCTGGAGCTGTCCGGGATGGATTTACAGATCGAGGAACTCAAGCTGGAAGAGGACACACGCACGTTCACCGCCCGGCTCAACGGGCCCGACAAGGCGCGCGCCATCGGCCGCGATGGACAGGTGTTGGAGGCCTTTCAACATATTGCCGTATCGGCTGCCGCGAATGCCGGACTCGCACGGGATCGCCTCGTGGTTGACGTCGATGGATACCGACAACGACGTGACGACCATGTTTGCGAGGACGCGGAACGCCTGGCGCGGGAGATCCTGGAGTCCGGCGGCATGTGCGACCTCGAGCCCATGTCTCCGAGGGAGCGTCGCCTTGTGCACATGGTTATCTCAAAGATCGATGGCGTGACCACCGAGAGCGTCGGCTTCGGAGACGGCCGCTTCGTGCGCCTGCTTCCTTCTTCTTGAGAAAATGCCCGTGGACGATCCGCCAATCGATCCTGTCTTCGGCGCCGCCGTGCTCAAGCTCTCGTTTCTCATGAAAGGTATCGCCGATCAGCCGGGCTTCAGGGTGGTCTACTTCGGCACAATACGCGATCTCGGCATCACCGACGCGGAGGTCAACGCGTACATCAATGAGCACCGATCTGCGCTCGAGGAGCATATCTCGAAAACCGCAACAAAAGAGTGAGGTGACTCGTGCGTGATACAATCGCCGCCGTGGCGACGGCAAGAGGACCGGCAGCCCTTGGCATAGTACGTATTTCGGGTCCCGGCGCGGGAGAAGTGCTCGAAGGGGTTGTTCCGGGCACGGATTGTCTGTCCGAGCACCGCAAGATGTTTCACGGTCTGGCGAGGGATTCTGTCTCGGGGGTGGTGCTGGACGAGGTACTCTGTTTTTTCTCACCCGGGCCGCGCACCGCCACCGGCGAGGACGTGGCCGAGATCCACGGACACGGGGGCGTACTGGTCATGAAGACTCTCCTGGACGCCGCCATCGAAGCCGGCGCCCGAGCGGCCAATCCCGGGGAGTTCACTTCTCGCGCATTTTCCAACGGCAAGATCGACCTCACCCAGGCGGAGGCCGTGATGACCCTCATCGGAGCGCGCTCGGACCGGGCCGTCCGGGCCGCCCTCAGGCAGCTCGCCGGAGGTCTCGGATCCAGCCTCGGGCGAATCCTGGACGACCTGACCGGCGTAGCGGCCCGGATCGAAGCGGGTCTCGATTTTCCCGATGAGGATCTGCCCGCGATGGAGATTGAGAAGCTGTCGGCAAAGCTGGTTCCCCTGGGCGATGAGCTTGCGAGGGCTGCGGAATCCTTCAAGCTCGGTTCGAAACTTGCCCACGGCGCTTCCGTTGCCATAGTCGGACCCGCGAACGCCGGCAAGTCGAGCTTGCTGAATCGACTCGTGGGTGAGAACCGGGTCCTCGTGGATTCGGATCCGGGAACGACCCGCGATGTGGTGGAGGCCACCGCGGAGATCGGCGGTGTGCCGTTGAGATTCCTCGACACGGCCGGGCTCCGATCTCACGCCGGGCTCTTAGAAAAACGCGGCATGGAGATGACCGCCGCCGCCGCGGCAGGCGCGGACCTCTTGCTGATCGTCATCGACGGAGCCACTCCGGGATCTTCTGACGAAACAGCTCTTGGGGACCTTGTAGATCTCCGTGGAATGACCGATGCGGATGCGATCGTCGTCCTCAACAAGAACGATCTGCCCACATGGAGGGAGGAGGCGCCGGCCGCCCTTGCGCAACTGAACAGGGTGGCTGTCAGCGCTCTCAACGGTGACGGTATTTCCGATCTGCGCAGCGCCGTCGAAAAGATGCTCGTATCCGGGCAGGGCGAGAGCGAGGTGTTGCTGACCACCGCGCGTCAGCACGCGGCCGTGTCCACTTGCGAAAAACATGTGAAAAGGGCCGTTGGAATTCTGGATCGGGGCGCAGATCTCGAACTCGCCGCGACGGATCTTCGCTGGGCCCGCGAATCCCTGGCGTCCCTGTGGGGCCGCAACGCAACGGACGAAGTCATTGAGGCAATCTTCTCCAATTTCTGTCTGGGGAAATAAGCTCGCGTTCGACCGGTCTGAGTACGGTATACTGACACCACCATGCCTTGAAAAAGAAAAGGAGCACGCCGTGGCTCGAAAAGCACTGATCGCAATTACGCTGGGAATGTTCCTGTACTCGCATGTGGTGTCTTGCGGAACACCGATCTCCAGCAAGGAGACCGTCGTGAACACGGCGGCCGCGAGCGTGAAAGGCGAGCTGGTGGAAACGAGCCGCTTCGAGGTCGAGTACGGGGACGACTCTATCGGGTTTTCACCGGCGGGCCTGGAGCACCAGGCGCTCGGGCCACGGGCCTTCTGGGTGGAAGAGGACGGTTCGGTTCTCGTTGCCGACTCGGTTCACGGGAGGTTCGTGTGCCTCGAACCCGACGATTCCGACATCACCGTGGCCCACGACGACGGCGCCATTGATGATTCGCACCCCATGTTCACACCGCGCGATCGCGGCGCGTGTTTTCCCAAAACCATCAAGCTGGGCGCGCAAAGCGGCGCCGTGGATTTCGGCGAAGGATCGGAACACCGGGTGCGCCTCGTCTTCGACAGATCCCTGGCATCTCTTCGCATCGTCGGTACGGACAGCCGCTCCAGGGCGTTTGTGCTCGTGGAGTTCTTTTCCAAGCCGGGTTCCGTGGAGGTCGATCGCGTGATGATTGTGGTCTCACCCGAAGGCCTCGAAACCGCCGAGCTGAAGATCGATGCGATCCCGTCGCTTCCTGTCGCGCGGGAATTTATGGTAACCCCCGACGGATCCCTTTACCGGATGTTGCCGCTTGATGACCGGGTCGTGTTTCGCCGCTGGGAGGTGAAATAGTGATGCCTGACAGAATATCCTTTCGCCTGACCGTTATCCTGGCGATCATCGTCATTGCTTCCACATCAGTGGCCGTGGAACGCGGACAAATGCTCTCCAATGCCACCGACTACGAACAACACCAGTGGGTGATGGAGCCCGAAAATCTCATAGCGGATTGCGCCCCGCCGGGCGAATGGTCTTGTACCGTGTGCGAGCTGGGTGACCAGGTGGGCCTGCCGTACTGCTGGGGCGGCGACGTTACGCTCGACGAGTTCGACGATGACCTGGCAAACGATTACGCCGCCGGATCCGCGGCCTCCGGGTATTTTCCGGACTGCACCACCGGGGTCGATTGCTCCGGATACGTGAGCCGATTGTGGGAGCTGCCCTGGCATTACAGCACATCCACAATTCCGGACATCAGCGACGCCATCGACTCTACCAACATGTACCCGGGCGACGTGTACAACGCCGCCGGCAGTCACGTCATCATGTGGGTGGGCAAGGACGAAAGCGGCGAGGCGGTAATCACCGAATCCGGATATCTCTGCATGGGCGTCTGCCAGGCTGTTGTCGGCTGGGGTCACTTCACGGGCTACACCCCTCGACGAGCGCCTACAAGCTACGTCGAGACCGCGACCGTCGGCACTTGCGAGGGCACCGTGGACGATCCGATCTTCATTGAAAATTTGCCGTTTCGGGACTGGCGCAACACCAACGAGGCAACCGGTGACGTCTTTGATTTTTACTCCGAGGCGCCTGACGTGGACGAGAGCGGCCCGGAATACATATACGAGATCGAACTCACTGAGGTCGGCACTCTCACGGCCCATGTCCTCGACGCACCCGGCGCGGACATAGACCTGCACCTTCTCGCGTCACTCGATGCCGACGATTGCCTCGCGAGGGCGAACATCGATCTGGAGCACGAGATAGAAGAGGCAGGCACGTACTACATAGTTGCCGACTCTTTCGTCGGAACCGATACCACGGTTTATTCCGGCGCCTATGCCCTCGATGTCAGTTTCGAAGCAGATGGTGAAGACGCCGGCCCGGACGCTGATACAGATTCCGACAGTGACACCGATGACGACCAGGACGATCCCGACGTCACCAAGAGCGACGGCTGCGATTGCAACATCGGCAGCCGCGCGGGATCCGTATCGATATTGGGAATTCTCTTCTAGAACGCGTCCATGACCCCAGGCCCGCGGACATAAAGCCCGCGGCCAGAAATGCGCCACTTCGTGTCGGAAAGG
>JAUXHN010000102.1 GCA_030621515.1 Deltaproteobacteria bacterium
CTCAATAGAGCCGACCGCCGACAGTACGATCAGGGCACCGAACAGTGAAACAACGATTCGTTTTCTCATGGTATTCTCCATTTATTGAACGTCCTCTTTGGTGCCATCGCTATCCTTACTTATACTACAAAAAAAATCTCTGTTTCAGCCATTAAGGCTGATCACCCCCGGCGGCGGCCCTATAAATACCCCTCCAAAATCGCCGCCACTCTTCGCCCCACGCCCGGCGGACCGAGAGCATCGGTCACTTTTTTCAGTTCTGCCCGCTGGGATTTTGCGACATCGGGTTGTAATAAACTACGCGCCGCGTCGAAGATCGATTGGCCGGTGACCCGGTCCTGCAACAACTCCGGAACGATTGCGCGCCCGGCGATCCAGTTGGGCAGACCGATATAGGGGATGTCCATCGCAAACTGAGCGACCGCCCAGCTCACGCGATCGATCTTGTAGACTACGGCCATGGGCGCCCCCTCCAGCGCCGCCTCGATGGTAACGGTGCCCGACGCCACGATCGCCGCGTCGCAGGCCCCGAGAAGATCTCTCACCGAGACGTCCGAAGACAAGACGACGCACCCGGCGGAACGGGCGGCGGTTACTACCTGCGCGCTGGCAGCGCGGGGAGCCGGCGCAAAGACCGAGCATACCCCCTCCCTGAGCAACCTCAACCCGGCCTCGGTCATCGGCCCGCAAAGAGCCTCGACCTCACTCGTCCGCGACCCGGGCAGGAGCGCCACAAGGGGAGTCCTCTTCGCCAGGTGCAGCCGCTTTCGAACGATCGATCTTGGAGCCGAAGGTTTCTCATCGAGGGTGGGATGCCCGACGTATGTGGCCTTCACCCCGGCTCGTCGATAGATGTCCTCCTCGAATGGAAGAACCAGCGCAACGTGATCCGTGCGCTCCTTCAGAAGTCGAAGGCGCCCCCTGCGCCAGGCCCAGACCTGGGGCCCCACGTACTGAACCACCGGAATCTTCTTCCGGCTCAACACGCGCGCAAGCGGGAGATTCACGTCCGGAGCGTCCACCAGCAACGCCGCCGCAGGCCTTCGAAGCTCGATCTGCTCGCGAAGCCGTGCCCACGCGGAGCACCACGCGCCGAACCTCCCCACGGACTCGGCGATTCCCAGAGCTGTGAGATCTCCGATGTGGGTCACCAGATGGACCCCGGCCGCCACGAGATGGTCGCCGCCTATTCCGAACACACCGCGTTCGCGAGGAAAATCGAGCGCCTCTACCACCCGCGCCGCGGCTCGATCTCCGGACGGTTCGCCGGCAACGACCAGCACTCCCCCCGAGCTTGTTTTACCTGTGTGCATGGCCTCTCAAGGGTATCTTCATTCGCCCGTCGTTGCCAGACTCGACGCTACATCATAGACTCCCGGCGATGAAAAGGCACAAGAGAGACTCCCAAACCTCTCCCATCCACGCGGAGGTGACTTCGGTTCTGCGAGAGATGTGCCGCAGATCAAGATCCGTCCACCCGGAGATATGGGCTCACTGGGCAGAGATAACGGGGCCCGAGATCGGAGCCCGCGCATTCCCACACTCCCTGAAGGCCAGGATCCTCACAGTGGGGGTCGTGAACTCGACCTGGCTTCATGAACTGAGCTTCCTCAAGAACGACTTGCTGGACCGGATCACCGACAAGGTGGGACCGGGCGTTGTGGTGGAATTGCGGCTGGTCCTGGATACGAGAAGGTCGGAATAGGAGATTTACTCTTCTTCTTCTTCCTCTTCTTCTTCTTCTTCTTCGCCGGCCAGCTCGTCGAGAAGACCGGCCGTTATCTCGAGCGCCTGCCTGGCCTTGGCAACGACGGTGTCGTTGCGCTCGATGATCTCGTTGGCCTCGTCTATCTCCCCTTCCAGATCGGTAATCCGCGCGCCCCGTTTGCTGCAATCTTCCTCGAGCTGATCACCCCTGCTCCTGGCAGAATCCAACTCCGCCTTGACGGACTCGTTCTCGGCGGTCAATGACTCCAGCTTCTGCTCGGCCTCCAGGCGCGCGCCCCTGGCTTCCTGCAGCTCGTTGCTCCTCTCGTCGAGCAAAGTCTGGGTTGCCGAAAGCTCCTCCCTCGCCTCCCCCAGGTTGGTCCTGACCTCCTCGAGATCCAACTCCATGGCACGGGTTTTTTCCTCGTTGTCGTAAAGCTTGCTCTTGTACTCGCCAAGGGCCTTGTTGTGGACCTCTTCCGCCTCGTCGGCGTTGCTCTTGTTCTGCTCGTCTTTCTCGTCGAGGGCAGTCTGCTTTTCGAGCTCGAGCTTTTCGCCAAGCTCCTCAAGGGCCGCCTCGTGCCTTATTCGCTGCTCCGTGAGATCGTTCTCGCGAACCTTCTCGGCTTGTTCGTTGAGCCCCTTCTCCTGCTCCCCGAGAGCCCTGTTTTTCTCTTCCATTAGCTCGCCGCGCAGATCCCGAAGAGCAGTCTCCTTCTCCTCGTCCTTCTCGCCGGCCAGCCTGTCGCACTCCTCCACCTTCTGCGCTTCGAGCCTCTCTATGTCGGCCTTGCGCCCCTCCTTCTCGCTGTCGAGATCGCCCTCGAGCCCGTCTATCTTGCTCTGCTGGGTTTCCACCCGCTGCTGAAGATCATCGGATTTCTTGGCAAGGATATCCTTGTCGGACTCGAGGTTATTCACCTTGTCCTCAAAATCGTTGATCTTCTTCTCCGCCGCGATGTTCTTGTCTTCCAGGTCGGCCTTCGTCCGTTCGAGATCCGTCAGGCGTTCCCGTGTCTCGAGAAGCTGCTTCTCCTTGTTGTTGACTCCGTCCTTGAGATCGAGCAGATCTCGATCCTTCTTGTTCAGGAGCTCGCGCAGATCCAGAAATTCACGGCTCGAAACACCGCCACCCTTGGAGGTTTTCGCCTCGGCCACCTCTTTCTCCAGCCGCGCAACCTGTTCCTTGTAACTGTCGTTATCACGGGTCAGCCTGGCGATCTCCTCACTGTCTCCGGCAGCTTGTGGGGCAGGAACGGCCCCGGGTTCCGGCTTCGACTCTTCATCTACCGAAATCGCATCGAAAGCTGATTCGGTGAAAGCATCCACCTCATCGTCCACCTTGATTACGTCCTCGTCGTCACTTGCCTCTTCGACATCCTCTATCTCTTCCAGCTCCTCGATCTCTTCGATTTCCTCGATTTCCTCGATTTCCTCGAGATCATCTATGACCACATCATCGTCGTCATCTTCAATGACCAACTCATCATCGTCCTCCACGACTAGTTCGTCTTCCTCCAGGCCGAGGAGCCCGCCCACGACAGCGAAAAGAGCCGCCGCGTCAAAGGGCTTCAGGAGATACTCGTCCGCGCGCACTTTGAGCTTCTTGTGTTTGTCAAAAGTCTCCTGGTTTGCCTCCGCCGAAACGATAACCAGGGGAATCCCTTTTGTGTTCGCATTTTTGCGCAACTTGTTGCACACGGAAAAACCGCTGATGCGAGGTAATTCGATGCACAGGTAGATGAGGTCATGGGTGGTGGTCGCAGCGCGCTCGAGGCCCTCCGCTCCATCCGATACGACCTCCACGTCTAGTCCGCGCGCGCCCAGATCATCTTTGAGCATCTGTGCGTATACTGGATCAGGTTCGAACGCGAGGATGTGTTTTCCCGACATTTCTTATCTCCTTCATGAGGCGCGAGCATCCCGCAACCATCCGACTTTCCGTCAATACTGGCAGATTAGGAGATAACTTCGATTTGGTCAACGCTACCGGATCAAACAGCAGGTCAGGCGTATATTTCGGATGCTCATATATGAACGACAAAGCTGCCGTTCATCCCGCCGATGGTCCCGTAGGCTCCTTCGTAATCTCCGGTGAAGGAGAAAAAACCGAAATATCCGTTAACGCCAACCGACAGCCACGAGGCCACCGAGAATGCCAACCCGATCCCCACGTCTCCGGAAAACCCGGACCCGGAATCGATGGCTCTTCCCATTAACAACGGCCCCTCGTCCAGATAAAGAACGCCGGCGCGCGTCTGGAAATTGACCTCGATGCGCCCGAGGGGAAGCCCGTACTTGATCTGGACCATGACGCGATGCAGATCGATAGTGCCCGAATCCAGAAACTTTCTCCCCGCGGCCCTGTTCTTCTCCGGCCTGTAGCGGTATCGCTTGGAATAGCCATCCATGGCCACTGAATCCCACAGATAGATCCCTCCCAGCGACAGGGAAAAGAGCTTGATACCGGCGGCGGCTCCCAGGGAGAACCCGGCGCCCGCAAAGTATGCCTTGCGCCCGACCGAACCCTGAACCGCGTTCGGGTCCACAGCGCTCCAGTCGTCTTCCACATCGTCATGGGGATCGTCATCCCCGGAGGTAATAAAACTCTTCTCTATTTCCAGCGTCTTTACCGTCACTCGGCTGAAACCGACGATCGGCTCCAGGTAGAAGCCGACACCATCAACCGCGTACGCGCCGGTACAAAAGGCCGTCAAGACAAACAGGAATACAACCGAGAACACCGTCTTCTTCATGCCATATCACTCGACTTCCGAGGAGGGCGTCCTTGCCTTGATCGCGATAGCCAGCTTGCCGAACCCGATCCGCTTTGCCAGGTCCATCACCTCGACCACGCGTCCGTGGCGCGCTCCCTCATCCGCCCTGACCACCACGACAGAATCCTCACCCTGCGCGTACTCGCTGGTCAGGATCCCCTCGAGCCTCTCCAGCGACACAACCACATTGTTGTAACGCAGCTCGCCGTTCTCCTTGATCGCGATGGTGAAATCCTTCTGGTGATTGGTAGTCTGATCCACGGAAGCCTTGGGCAGGCTGATATCAAGGTTGGGATTCTGAACGTACGTGGCCGTGAGCAGGAAGAAGATGAGCAGCAGGAAAACAATATCAACCAGAGGCGTTATCTCCAGCGCCGCTATTCCCTTGGAACCTGACTTGCTGCGAAAGTTCATGAAGCCTCACTGTCTTTCGCGCCGTCTGTACCGTCTCCGAGGGGAGCGAGTATGCCGACAAGCTGCAGAGCCCCTTCCTCCATTGTCAGAGAGTGGCGAACGGTTCGGGACAGGAGATAGCGATAACCCAAAAAGGCGATGATGGCCACGCTGAGTCCCGCCGCAGTTGTGATCAGCGCCTGCCAGATACCGTTGGCAAGTTGACCGGGATCCACCGCGCCCGATCTGGATGTGACAACCACCTTTTGAAACACCCGTATCATGCCGGTGACCGTTCCCAGGAGCCCCAGCAGCGGCTCAATGCTCGCCGTCGTGCCCATGGCCTCGATGTTGCGCTCCATGCGGGAGATCTCCTGCTTGCCCACCTCCTCGAAGAGCCCTTTTATCGCCTCGCGATCGGCGCCCTTCGCCTCCACGCCCGCCAGCATCACGCGACCCATCGGGCTGTTACTCCGCAAGCACTCGTCACGCGCCGGTCCGAATTCACCGTCCTTGACGAGCTTCACCACCGCGTCCACCAGGCCGCCGGGGATTATCCGGCTCTTCTGCAGAGCCCACATCCGCTCCAGGAAGATCGCCAGGGCGACGACCGAACCGAGCGCTATTGGGATCATCACCACACCGCCTCGGGACAGATATTCGAAAACCTCTTTCATATTCTCCTCATACAGGCAAAAACTTAATGGAGAATTCTGGCCAAAGACCCCTTTAATGTCAAACGTGTTATGCTGCGACCGCAGTGCAAAGACGAGTAAAAAATCACCTCATCTACCTTTTCGCCCGCGCGGCCATCGCCGTTCTCGGCCTCACTCCTGCCTTCGCGGCGCGACGAACAGGGCTGATTCTGGGCGCCATTGCCCACACGCTGGCCGGTGCGGAACGCCGCCTCGCCCGTAGCCAGATCGCCACGGCCTTTGATATCGACAAGAAATCGAACCGCGCGGCGCTTCTCACAAGAGGTGTCTTTTACCACCTGGGCGTGAGCGTAGTCGAACTCTGTCGCATCTTGCGCTCGAGCAACAACTCGCCTGACGTCGTTATTCCACCCTCTTGTCGCCGGACCCTCGATGATGCGCTGGGACAGGGGCGAGGAGTTATTTTCGTCACCGGGCACATGGGCAACTGGGAACTCATGGCGCGTTTCCTCGCCACCGAGGGATATCCCATCTCGACCATGGCCGCGAAGAGCTACGACCCCAGGTTCACCAGGCTTCTCGAACGCGGACGGGCGCAGTTCGGAGTTGACGGTATCTACCGGGGCCAACCGGGTTCGTCCGCGAGAATGCTGCGCGCCTTGCGGAAGAACCGTGTTCTGGGAATGCTCATCGACCAGGACACGAGCGTTCCGAGCGTGTTCGTCCCGTTCTTCGGCAAGCTCGCCCACACCCCCGTCGGCGCCGCTTCTCTCGCTTCGCGGACCGGCGCGTCCATTGTCGTGGGTTCCATGAGGCGACGACCCGACGGAACCCACATCCTGGAAATGGAGCCGTTCGTTCCCGCCGACGACGACCTTGCATCCACCGCAGCCCTGACCCTGGCTCTCGAGAGGAGAATCAGGCGACATCCCAGCCAGTGGGTGTGGTTTCACAGGCGCTGGAAAACACGACCAGACAGCACATCGGACACTGCGCGTCGAAAGAGGGCGGCATGAGCGAAGACCTGAAGACACGCTTGCGGCACGCGGCGAGTGACCCGGCGGAAATCCGGGAGCTGATCTCCATGGAGGTCGAGCGGCTGGCCGGCGAGAGCAAGGGACCCACGGAACTGGTTGAGGCCCTGGTATCTGCGGATCTGGCCGGGCTGGCGCCCCTGGCCGCCGAGCGACACTTCCACGCGTTCTATCGACGCCTCGAAGACAGGCAGGGCGAATACCTGGCCGATCATTCCCCCGTCTTCGATTTCGACGACAAGACGCTTGTCGCCGCGCCGGTGGGGAATCTGGGACAGGAAGGTTTTGCCCGGTTTTGCGACCGGGTGCTCACGAAAGTTCTGATGACAAACCCCAAACGTGTGCTGATCTCACTTGAGGGGATCGCGCCGTACGACGGCCTCGATGATGATCTCAAAGCCCTTGCCGACGATCTGAAACGGCAGGGCATCAAAATGAGCGCCCGGGCGATCGGGGCGGTCAGATAGTGGACTACTTGAGAATTCGGGGGGCGAGAACCCACAACCTGCGCGAAGTCAATGTGGACATCCCGCGCAATTCGTTCGTTGTGATCACCGGGCCTTCGGGCTCGGGCAAGTCATCCCTGGCCTTTGACACGATCTTCGCCGAGGGCCAGCGCCGGTACGTGGAATCCCTGTCACCCCACGCCCGACAGTTCCTCGGGCAAATGGCCAGACCGGATCTGGAATCCATCGACGGGCTC
The DNA here is from genome assembly GCA_030621515.1 of Deltaproteobacteria bacterium. Lineage (GTDB taxonomy): Bacteria > Myxococcota_A > Polyangia > JAAYKL01 > JAAYKL01 > JAUVAN01. The sequence continues at coordinate 7,271 of JAUXHN010000102.1, forward strand.
TCCCCGACAATCGCCATCGACCAACGCTCCACCGGTCGGAACCCGCGATCCACCGTGGGAACGGCCACGGACATCTACGATTTCGTCAGGTTGCTCTTCTCCCGGGCGGGCCAACCTCACTGCCCGAAATGCGGAAAACCAATAAACCCGATAACCGTGGACCAGATGGTGGATCGGGTTCTCGATCTCCCCAGAGGCGCGAGGTTCAGTGTTCAGGCTCCGGCCATTCGGGGGAAAAAGGGCGACCTCGCCGGAATACTGAAGCGCCTCAAGCGCGACGGGTTCGTGCGCGTTCTCATCGATGGCGATCTCCACGATCTCAATGAGCCGATAAATCTGGACGCCCGCAGGAAACACGATCTCGACATTTACGTGGATCGCCTCGTCAACGAGGGCTCTATTCGCAACCGCCTGGCTGACAGCATTGAGCTCGCGCTGAAGGAGGCCTCCGGGCTGGTGATAATCTCCCCGATCGAGGGGGAGGACATGACCTTCACCAACAACCATTCCTGCGCGAACTGCGGAGTGACCATGAGCACGCTGGAGCCGGCCGCCTTCTCATTCAACAGCCCCTCGGGCGCGTGCGAGACGTGTGGCGGCCTCGGGGAGGTGCTCTTCTTCGACCTCAACCGCATCATACCCGATCCTGGCCTCACACTTCGTGACGGCGCCATCGCCCCCTGGACCCGGCGGAACGCAGCCTACTACCAGCAGCTCCTCGACGCCGTAATGACCAAGTACCGGATCGATCCCTTCACCAAATGGAAAGACCTTCCCGAGTCGCACCGGGATCTGCTCCTGCAAGGCACCAATGAGGAGATAGAGTTCACGGTCACGAAGGACAACGGCAAGCTGTCTTTCAAGCGCGAATTCGAGGGGATCATCCCCAACCTGGAGCGAAGGCGTCACGAGTACGACCGCAGAAAAAAGGAGGGCGGCGGCGATTCCAATGATTTCATCACCGATGAGTTCCAGCGGTACATGGGCGCAGAACCCTGCTCCGTTTGCCGTGGCTCCAGGCTCAGAAGGACCAGCCTTCTGGTAACCGTGGGCGGCAAGAACATCGACGATGTATCACGCCTGACGGTCAGCAAGTGCATCGAGTTCCTGAGCGGGCTGGACCTGCCGTCCCCCCGTGCGGAGATCGCCGACCCGATCCTTGAGGAGATACACAACCGGCTCGGGTTTCTGGAAAAGGTCGGACTCGAATACCTGACAATGAGCCGACCCACTTCCTCCCTTTCCGGCGGTGAGGCACAACGAATCAGACTCGCGACCCAGATCGGATCGGCCCTGGTGGGCGTGACGTACGTGCTCGACGAGCCCTCCATCGGGCTCCACCAGCGCGACAACAATCGGCTCATCGATACCCTGTTGACCCTCCGTGACCGGGGAAATTCAGTGATCGTCGTGGAGCACGACGCGGACACGATTCTGGCGGCGGATCACCTGATCGACATGGGACCGGGCGCGGGAATAGCCGGCGGCAAGGTGGTAGCGGAGGGCACTCCGGCGCAGGTCAAGCGCAACAACAAATCCCTCACTGGCAAATACCTCAGCGGCAAACGATCCATTCACATTCCCGCTCGACGCAGGATCGGCGGCTCCGCAGCCATAACGATCATCGGCGCCCGCGCCAACAACCTGAAAAGGATCACCGCAAAGATTCCCATGGGCCTGTTCGTGGCCGTGACAGGTGTCTCCGGCTCGGGCAAGAGCTCCCTCATCGTCGACACGCTCCTGCCGGCGGTCAAGCACGAGCTCCATCGAACCCCCGGCAATCCCGAGATCTTCGATTCGATAAAGGGGGCGCGCCACGTGGACAAGGTCATCGATATCGACCAGAGCCCCATCGGTAGAACTCCACGCTCCAACCCGGCCACGTTCACCGGGGTGTTCACTCTCATCAGGGATCACTTCGCCATGCTTCGAGAATCCAGAACTCGCGGCTACCAGCCGGGAAGATATTCCTTCAACATCAAGGGTGGCAGATGCGAAGCGTGTCAGGGAGACGGCCTCATCAGGATCGAGATGAACTTCCTGCCCGATGCGTTCGTGACGTGCAAGGTCTGCGGCGGGCGTCGCTACAACCGCGAAACCCTGGAAGTCAGGTACAAGGGAAAGAACATCGCCGACATCCTGGACATGACCTGCAACCAGACATACGACTTCCTCGACAACCACACCAAGATCCGCCAGAAACTGGCCACTATTCGGCAAGTCGGCCTGGGCTATCTCAAGCTTGGACAAAACGCGGTGACCCTTTCGGGCGGCGAGGCGCAACGGTTGAAGCTCTCCAGGGAACTGTCGAAGAAATCCACAGGACGAACCCTTTACGTGCTGGACGAACCGACCACCGGGCTCCACTTCGATGACGTCCGGAAACTCATGGAGGTGCTGGACCGGCTGGTGGAGCAGGGAAATTCGGTGGTCGTTATAGAGCACAACCTGGACGTCATCAAGCGAGCGGACTGGGTCATCGACATGGGGCCGGAGGGCGGAGAGGGTGGTGGAAAGATCGTCGCGACCGGCACCCCGGAGGATATCGCCAGAGCCAACACCCACACCGGCCGCTATCTCAAGAAAGCCCTCTCGGGATCTCGGAACTGACGCGCTACCGGCTGACGGCCTGACGATATTTCAGGGTTGTGACCTTTGCCTTTCCGATTTTGAACACTGATGCAACAAGCATGTGGTCGTACGTTCCGCAGAGGCTGAAGTCCTTTGAGTCTGCGAGAAGATTTGCCATTGCCGGGATGCTGTTGGAGTGGCCGATGATCAGAACCGATCCCCCCGGGTATGTCTCCAGGATTTCCGAGAAGAGATCCAGGGGAACATCGGCGTCGTATACAACGGTGTCCAGGCCTTTGTCGTCCGACACCGCCTGCGCCGTTTCGAGGGTCCTCTTGAAAGATGTTGAGTAGATTGCGTCCAGCGGGACGTCCTCCAGCATGAAAACCAGCTCTTTTGCCCTCTTCCTTCCCTCCGTTGCAAGGGGTGGATCCGTCGAGCCGGTCGCCTTTTCAGCATGCCGGACCATGATAATGGTAGTGGGGTTGTAGCGGCCGCGAGGTTCGGAGGTATCACAACCGATGGCCATGAGGCACGGGTACACAGAGATGATCAATGCCAATCCGGTGGGTTGGATTTTCATCGTTGGGATCCTTGTAAACATTTTTTCATCACCTTTTTTCTATCGGTCCACTAATATTAAGGAGAATGATCTTTATATTATTGTGAGAAGAACTGGTGTCTCATTTTGGTCAGTACCCGATATGGAATTTGAATATTCTCAATACCAATAATTGGGATGCTACGCGGGAATTATATGTGTGAGAGGTTTTTTATGATGAATTTGGGAAGGATTTTTTTTCTTGGAATAATATTACTTGTTGTATCAAGCTGCGATCGCCAGGCGCCGTACTGGCGTGGGGGCCTGGACGATGGTACGGTGCCCGACACCGACTCGAATTCCGACACCGACTCGGATTCCGACTCCGACTCCGACTCCGATACCTACCCGCCTGCCGATTGTGACAACCTCCCTGATCAGCCGCTCGCAATCACAGAGTTGGACGCGCCTCGGGGCTATCACGACGTGGCATTTGACGATGATGGTCACATTGTCGGAAGGAATTGGAACGCGCTTATCAAAGTAACGTACGATGACGCGACGAGCGTTTTCGTTCCCAACATCGATGGGGTTGAGGGGATGGCGTACCTGCCCAACGGTGACCTCATTGTGGCCAAAGAGGGGACCGTTTCTCGCATCGATGAAAGCGGCCTCGTTACCGATATCATCGGTGATTGGGAGGCATTCGGGATAACGATTGGCCCGGACGGAAACATCTACGTGGCGAGTGGATCCTGGGACGGAGACGGAGGCGAGGTATATCGCCTGGACGCCACGTCAGGCGCGAAAGAGGTTCTTCTGGATACAAATGTCGCCGGCCCGAACAGAACACCCCGGGCGGTGAACTTCAGCCTCGATGAAAGCGTCATGTACATCGCAACGCTCACCGGCCTCAATGAGGATCCCGGTGAAGTGTGGGCCATGGACATGAACAGCAATCTGGATCCGGATGGGAATCCGTACCTGTTCGCAACGAACGTGGGATACGGATGGCACGATGGTGTCGAAGTCGATGAGTGCGGCAACCTCTACGTTCCGGAATACAACACCAGTGCATTGTACAGGGTTACACCGGACGGAGAGGTATCGACCTTTGTCCAGTGGGACTACGATACGTATGGCCATGGCTTGAAGTGGGGATCCGGAATCGATGGCTGGAAAAGCGAAGCCCTCTATCTGTCCCAGCCGTATGACGGAAACACCGTCGTGGAGGTTGTTGTCGGGGTATCATCTCGATGATCGGCAAAAAAGACAAAGGAAAGGGAAGTAAATGCGTCCGGGATGGATATTGACTTTGATTCTAAGTGGTCTGCTGATCGTTGCGGCGTGCGATGAGAACGATCCTGTTGCAGAACCCGACGGCGGTGGTTGGGACGGAGTGATTCCGACTCTGGGAGGCGCGTGTCTTCCGTCGGAAGAGGTCGGAGAGTTCAACGTCGAACACACCCTCGATTACTCGTCGATCAGCGGAAGGATCCGCGACGGAGTCGTTCCGGGGGAGGTCCCGCAGCTCGACAACGAAGCAGGTGGATGCAAGTTGTGGCACCAGATCAACCCAGTATGCGATCCATCGTGCCCGTCGGGAGAAACTTGCGATTACGACGGAACATGCATCCCTTATCCGGAGACAAAAGACGTTGGGTCGGTAACCATCCTCGGGCTGACCAAAGACGTGACCATCGAGCCGCCTACATATTTTGACACGGAGATGCCCGATCCGCCGTTCACCCCCGGGCAGGGAATCAAGCTCGATACTACGGGTGTCGACTATCCGGCGTTCACGCTCTATGGCAGCGGGGTTACGCCGATAGAGGTCACAGGGGATAAATGGGTCATCACGGAACATGAGGATCTGGACCTTTTTTGGGTGTCGGCGAACGATCCCCATGCCTATATTGAGATTTCAATCAATATCGATCAGCACGGTGTCTCTCCCATCACGATGATTTGCAAGTTTGAAGACACCGGCTCGGCAACGGTTCCTGCGGTCCTGATCGACGAGTTCATCGCCAACGGGACAACGGGCTACTCCACGGTGCACGTCTACCGGAAGACCTCCGACTCCATCCAACTCGATCACGGTTGCGTCGACCTGGAGGTCTATTCCCGTATTACGGGCGACCTCGAGGTGAAGGGCCATATCCCCTGTACCGGTCCGAATGATTGCCCCGAGGGAATGATCTGCGATCTGCAAACTCAGACCTGCGTCTGATTCAAGTTCCGCACAACCCGGGCTCGGACGCCTTGTCACGAAGTTCTCAAGATTCTGCCCTCAAGATTCTTGGCAACTCATCTGCGCTGCGCTATGATTTTCGCCATGACTCATCCAGCAGAAGAAGCACGTGGACACATAATGACAGGGCTCGAAGCCTGTCAGTCCGATCCGGAACTGGGCGAAGCCCTCGAAAAACTCGCCGGGCATCTGGCAAAGGCCCAGGGAAAGCTATTCCCCGCGATCAAGCTTTCCCCGACGTCTCCGGGCGCCATCGACATGATGCGCAAGGCCATGGAACACCTCGCCGGGGCCCTCAAGACCCTACAGGACATCCAGACCGAGAGCCCGGCCGTCGGGGTTGCCGCTGCCTCCATCGCAAAGTCCCTGAAGACTCTGCACCCGATCATTCAGACGGCAAAGGAGAAGGCCGCCAAGGTATCCATTCCGCCCCCCGGACCGGCAAAGGATGGGGAGGGCCTGGACAACACGTTTAACGTCAACGTCAACACCGTTCTGTCCATGAACACCGATCATCAGTTCTACACCGGGTTCTCCGAAGATATCGACGAGGGCGGCATCTTCGTGGCCACCTTCGAGCCCAAGCCCATGGAGTCCAAGGTGCTCGTCAACTTCAAGCTGCCCGGCGGCAGACCCGTCACCGCACGCGGTATCGTTCACTTCGTGCGCGAATACAACCCCATGAATCCGGAGATGGCGCCGGGAATGGGGGTCAAGTTCACGGATCTTCTGCCCAGCGACAAGAAGGCCATCGAGGAGCACATCAAGTCCCGCGCGCCAATGTTCTACGACGACTGATCAGACCCCATATCGCTCCCCCCAGCAGCACCGCAGCCACGGCGATCACCACCGGGTGATGCCCCTGGTTGAACGCCTGGCCGATGCCCTGCGGATCGAACCTCGCTGCGAGCGAGCAGATGAGGTTATTGACACCGTGGGCCAGCACTCCGGGCCAGATGCTCCCCGTGACCAGCACCGTGAAACCCAGGTACATGCCTATGAGGAACGCCCCTGAACCCTGGAGCATATTGAGGTGCAACACCCCAAACAGAAACGCGCTGAGCACTACCGCGCCCCACGCCGGAAAGTCCGCGCGAAACGACCTCAAGAGCAATCCGCGAAACATGAACTCCTCACCGATGGCCGGCCCGATGGAGACCATGGCGGTCACGAGCACAAACCCGCCGACGGAGGCATCGGAAAAGATGGCCACCATCTGCTCGAGGCCCACGGAATCGAAGACGTCCGGCGCCAGACCCTGCAGGATCACGGTCGTCTGGTCTACCAGCAACCCGAGCGGGATGATGCCGAGCACCGCCAGGATCGTGGGAAGAGCGGCTGGTCTGCCCAATCTGAGGGTCTCGACAACCGGATTGCGCCTCAGCCTGACCGCCATGACCGCGATGACGGTCAGTATCGTCGAGGTGATCAGAACCTGCACGGAAAGCGACGCAGGGGAGAACAGGGCGTCCTGTACGGATTGCGGATCAGGACCGAACGCACTGAACGCCTGAAGAACCACGAGCACTGCCACGAACAAGATCTGGAACCCCATCGCAGCGGCGAAGAAGATCAGGCCGTGCCACCATCGCAAGGGGCGCGCCGGACGCCTGGGAAAAGTGTTCATGTGCCAGGCGATTCTATCAGACGCGATCGCGCCACTTCAATATCAACATTGTCAGGATCACAGGCAACGCAGCCAGGGTAGCGTTCACCATGGCGTTGATTCGCCATAATTCGTCCTCGAAGCCGAACAGGAGGACCTTCGACTCGGGCACGTCCTTTATCAGGTCCATCAACCCTCCGAGACCCCATCTCATGGCGCTCGGCCCGAGGATCCACGCGGTTCCCTGGTCCCGCAATGTGGGCAACCTGATCACGAACCCGGAGAACGAGAGCATCAACACCAGCCAGCCGAGCATCAGCAACAAGGCGAGCTTGCTGGATTTGGCCATGGTGGAGAAGAACAACCCGGAGGTCACCCCGCACAACTGCACCAGCACCAGCGTCAGAAAAACCGGCGTGAATGCGCCGTCGACCTTGCTGTACCAGATGAGTAACGCTGTTATGGAGAAGGCCTGCCACAACCCGAACGCCAGCAGGAAGATGACCTTGGAGAACACATAGGATGGGATCTTCAGGTTTACCATTCTCTCCCGGTTGAAGATGGTCCGCTCGCTGTGCATCATCTCGATGGCCGGGAAGATCCCGAAGAAGAACGCGAGCAGCGTAGCGATAAACAAGAGGACGTGCCGTTGATCCTGCTTGTCGAGCAGCATGGCCAGGAGGAACATGAAAAGAGGCGCGCCCGCCATGGCTCCGATCAGCCATCCGATGTCTCGGGTGTAGAGCTTGGTCAGCCGCTCGAAAATGATGAAGAACTGCCTGAAACCGAACCCTCGCGACGCCCTCGCCTTGGGGGCCTCCATGCTCACCGTTTCGCTCGCTTCCTTGCGGTCGAGCACATACTCCTTGAACCAGTCCGTGGCCCTGTACTGATCCTGCATCAGGTCCCAGTCGTCGGCGACCATGCCCTTGGGGGACAGTTTCCCGAACAGGGCGTCCGGGTTATCGTCCGATCCGAAGCGCCGGTACGCGCCCTTGACCCCTCCGTAATAGATCAGCCTGCCGCCGACGCCCAGAATGAGGGCATTGTCCATCAACTCGTAGATGTCTTTCGCCGGTTGGTGGATCGTGAGGATAATCGTTCGCCCTTTTTGGGAAAGCCCCTTGAGAACTTCCATCACGCTTTTCGCATCCGC
>JAUXHN010000252.1 GCA_030621515.1 Deltaproteobacteria bacterium
CGGCAATCCTGGTGACCGACCATGAGATTCGACCGGGCGTGACCTTCACCTTCTGAACGCTCTTGTCCTCGCCGCACGCGAGGTGCGTGCACAGGGTAATCGCCAGGATCAGGTGAGGAATGGCATCGCGGGGCGTCATGCCCGTTGCTAGAACGCGGCCTGGGCCATGATGGTGATCTGGTGTTGGTCCTCGAACCAGGCTTCCCAAGGCATCATGTAGCTGTGATCCTTCTCTGAGGCGAACAGACCGCTCCACTCTATCTGGATCTTGAGGTTGTTGCCGACGATGTAGTAATTGAGCGCAGCGGCGATCTCGTGCACGTGATCTCCCTGCCGGTCGATGTTCGCGTCCATCATCGAGTACCTGAAGGCGGGCTCGAGCCCCGAGGCGAGATTGAAGTACGCGAGCTGCCCTGTGTACCCAAAGGTCTTGATGGGCTTCTCCTGCCCAAATTCGTCGGCCAGGACTGCGCCGTGGTCCGAGTTGCGGAAGAACATGTTCGTGAAGAGCGAGACCCCATACCACTTGAAGCGAATGTCCGCCGTGAAGTTGGCGTCCTGCGAGTTGTACGTGAATTCCGGTTGGATGAGATCCCTGTGCATGGGCAGGTCGTATGCGAAGGCCGCTCCAATGGATATCAGTGGGGATTTCACGGAATCGATGTCGGACATTCCGGACGTCATCTCGCCGAGGAACTGTGTTTCAACTCTGAGGGCCACCATGATGTCGCGGTTGTCGTTGCCCACGTTGGGACCGTTTCCGTTGAATACACCCACGTTGTATTTGAAAACATTCTCGGTGAATGCTCCGTGAATCATCATGCCGCGATCGTATCCGAAGCCTGCTCCGCGAACGGTCTCGTAATCCCATCCCATGGTGACGGAGTTCTCGGGAATGCCTACTTCACCCCAGCGGGCGTATCTGCGGTTCATGAGAGATCTGGAAGTGAACGTGAGTTCCCTGGTGCCGAACAGCGACTCCTGATCGAAGGGCACCTTGAACTGGCCGGCTCGTATGTTGATCTCCTGCATGGGCGCAAGCTCACCGTACGCCACGACTGCTCTCAAGCTGTAAGTGTCGATCTCCACGCTATTGTACTGTGTATCTTCGTCTACAACGGCCTTGGTCGGGTACGAAACCTTGCCGTACAGGTTGCCATAGTCAATTTGCAACTTGAACTTGACGATATCGAAGACCTTTGCGGAAACTGTGAGTCGCATGGCTGCGAGCCCGAAGCCGTTGTCGGTGATCTCCGTGTCGCCGCCGATGGGGTAACCCTCCTGAAGATGTCCTTTTCCGTAATACTGAATGCGGCCGTAACTGTCTGTGGCATAGACCTTCTGGAAACCCACCCTGTAATAGGGCTTGACCAGGCCGTTGAACACGATCTTGTGCTTGCCGTCCCTCGAGGCCATGAAGAATCCACCGTCGTATCCCGTAGTCCTGGCTTCCTTGAGTTCCTTGATGGTGGCCTTGTGCTCCTCCACCTCTTTCCAGAGGCTCTCGATCTCCTCGGACAGGGCGTCTATCCTGGCGTCCCGCTCCTCGGTGGCGACACCCACGTCCTCGGAATAGTTTTTGAGTTCGTCGATCTGGGCGCCGGCGTCATCGAGCTTTTCGGCCAGTTCGTCCTGGCGTTCGCGGATCTTTTCGGGCTTTTCCGATCCCGTGAGGTCGCCGAGCGTATTGTCGATTCGCTCGACTTTTGTCTCCAGATCCTCGACCCTGTCCTTTACCTTCTTTGGCTTCTCCTTCTGAGCAGATGCCGCACCGCCGTTGAGGCAGATTGCAAGAGCTGCAAGAAGGGCAATACAAACGGTCCAAACGCGAGTCGTCGTCAACATCACGAGTCTCCTTGGTTTACTAGTTGTCATGCGCGGGCATCTTAGCCGCAATTCGCTCTCTTTTCCAATAACCTAATGGTTCCCTGTTAAACAAAAACGGGTCATTCCAGGGAGCGTGCGGCGGCGAGGGTGAGTTGTCGGTCCAGGAAGGTTGTAGGCTTGACGAGGCGAATATCGACGACGGTGCCCTCCCCGTCTCGAACCTGTTCAACCAACGGATAGAGGAACGCGACCTTGTCCGGGAGTTCCAGGGTCTTCCATCGTTCCGAGAAGTGCTTTTTCCATTTTGGATCGTAGGCCTGCGAGGCGGAGTCCAGAAGCGCCGTCGCCGCCGGACGATCCCCCGCGAATCTGATTCTCCGCACTTCTGCAAGGAGTTTTCCGATCGCCACCTCCGTGTTTTCGTAGCTCACGATTCTCGGATACAGACGTCCGCTGTCGTCTTCCGCCTTCACGACTTCCACGGCCCTGCTCTCGATGAGCTTGCCCACGATCGCCCGTGCGCCTACGAAGCCGGCGTCATTCACTCCTATCCCCGATGCCGACTGTTCGAAGGCTCCATACACATATTCGTCGTACACCGCATGTGCGCTCTCCTCGTCGGGAACAAGACCGGTTTGCCGTACATGATCCGAGGTAACCAGGTACAACGCCGCCAGATCGGCACGCATCTGCGCCATGACGTCGTGAGTTTCCGATAGTCGTTCGCGTAACCATTCGGCCGGCTTTTTCTCCGTCCCGTCGGAACCACTCCCCGCGACAAGCCGCAGGGCGAACACGGCCATTCGCGATCCCGTTCGCCATTTTTTCCTTCGGGCCAGGACCTGTGCAGACGGAGAGAACTCTTCAACAATGATCGATCCGACAAAACGGTCGAAGGAGGTTTCGAGGTTGGACATGTAAAGGGCACCCGTTTCCGTGGAATCGATCCATGCTCCGCGCCTGTAGATATTCACGAGGTCGGGTGGGATCGGCCCGTACGCGCCGGTGGCCGAGACAACATCCACAAACTTCGGTGATCTCGAAGATCTTCGCGGAGATGCGCTCTTTTTACCGCCTACATTGCGTACCAGCCTATCCAGCGCCGCAGCTTTCTTTTCAAGAAACGCGAAGACACCGGCCTGCCCCGCGTCTTCATTTTCGATCCCGACGATCGCACCCGCCGACCGGTCATCACAGGAAGGATCGGACCCGGGCAATTGCACGTTCGCCCCCGCATCCACAGTCTTCTTGCCTCTTTCGTTCTCACAGAAGATCCCCGGCCGGACGGCGCAAAGAAGCGCCTCTAGCTCCTCGACCCGCGTGGCCCCCAGATCCTTGCCGGTCATCCTGGGGAGATCCATCACCGCGCCGTTCCGCAGTGCTTGTTGCGCTGCGGCCGCCAACTCGCCCGGAATGAACCGGGGCCTCAGGCAGCGGCCGTCCTTGACGTCGACGACGCCCCGATTCAGCCAGAACGATACCGTGTACGACCGAATTTTTCTCTTTATGGAGGATGTCACGCCCTTGTCGTTGAGCAGGATCTGCTCGAGCATGATCCTCGTGCGCATGTCCTGGGGATGGTTGTTCCGGTAGAACAGGTCATCCTCTTTAATGGCGGCGCGGTATTTCTCGTACACCTTCCCCTTCTGGGAAAGATCGAGTTTCTCGAACCCTTTTACCTCGACGGGAAGTATCCATACGTCGCCGCGCTTCTCCACACCTCCCTCCGTTAGTTTTGAGGCGACGTCTCCGGTGGACGCGTCGTGCGCATCCTCCCCCGTGCCTTTCGGAACGGCCTCATCCTGTGAGCCGCAGGCGAAGGAGAAGAAGATCGCACAAAGCAACGGGACTCTTCCGGTCAGCCTGTCAATCAAGAAAATGCGCATCAGTCCTCGAATCGGAACAGTACAGTGTCCCGGGAAAAAACCTCGTCCTCGTTGGGGTAGTCCGAGTTGTAGTGAAGGCCCCTGCTCTCCTTGCGCTTCATGGCCGAGTCTATGATGAGGTGCGCGATGGTGGCAATATTGCGGAGTTCCAGAAGGTCCGAGGTGACAATGTACTTCCAGTAGTATTCCCTGATCTCTTTCATGAGCGCATCGTGGCGCCGTCTCGCACGCGCGAGGCGGAGATCAGATCTCACGATCCCCACGTAATTCCACATGTACCGACGCATCTCGTCCCAGTCCTGGGAAACGACCACCTCCTCGTCGCTCGGCACCGCGTCGCCGACTTCCCAGTCTTCCACGTCGTTATAGTCCGGTCGCGGGATCGACGGGGCGACCTTCGCCGCCTGGTGAGCGAAAACGAGACCCTCCAGCAACGAGTTGGAGGCGAGGCGATTGGCGCCGTGCAATCCATTGCAGGCAGTCTCTCCGATGGCGAAGAGGCCGGGTATTGTCGTGCGGCCGTATAGATCGCTGACCAGCCCGCCGCAGCTGTAGTGGGCGGCCGGGACCACCGGGATGGGTTCCGTCCTCATGTCGATCCCATACTTCAGGCAACTGGTATGGATGTTGGGGAACCGCTCCTGGATAAACGCGCCGTCCAGGTGAGTGACGTCGAGCAGCATGTGATCCGCCCCGGTGCGCTTCATCTCGGCGTCGATCGCTCGCGCCACAACGTCCCTGGACGCGAGATCCATGTCCGGGTGGTAGTCGAGCATGAACGCGCGTCCATTCAGATCACGCAGAATGCCACCTTCCCCGCGCACGGCCTCCGAGATGAGTACGCTCTTGGCCTGCGGGTGGTAGAGGATTGTGGGGTGAAACTGAAAGAACTCCATGTTGGCCACGCCCGCCCCCGCGCGATAGGCCATGGCGACCCCGTCGCCGGTGGAGAGATCGGGATTGGAGGTGTAGAGATAAACCTTGCCCGCCCCCCCGGTGGCGAGCACCGTGACGGGTGCTGTGACAGTGTAGATCTCCCCGGTTTCCTGATTGAGGACATGGGCGCCCTTACAGATTCTGTCCACGTTGCGGCGATCGGGCACTATGAGGTTGACCGCCATGTGGTGCTCGAGGATCTCCACGTTCGGCAGCTTCTTTACTGTATCGAGGAGGGCGCGAATCATCTCCTTGCCCGTGGCGTCGTCCGCGTGGACGATCCGTCTAGCCGAGTGTCCGCCCTCCTTCCCGAGATCCAGCTCCTCGGGGTGTCCCTTGCGTTTGGTAAAGCGGGTGCCAAGCTCAAGGAGATCCGCGATCCTTGCCGGCCCCGCCTTGACACACAATTCCACGACATCCCTGCGACATATGCCGCGCCCCGCGTTGAGGGTGTCGCTCACGTGTGCGTCGAAGCTGTCCTGATCGTCGACGACCGCCGCCACCCCGCCTTGCGCCTGGAACGTGGCGGAATCGTCGGCCGCCCGCTTCGTGAGCAGGATCACCTTTCCCGTATGGGACACCGCCCGGGCAAAAGCCAGCCCCGCCACGCCCGTCCCGATCACCAGATAATCGCACTCGACTCGCATTGGCGAAGTATACCGGTTTGCCCGAAACTTACCTCTTTTAATACGCAGCGCACACGTGCTAATCTGGAAAACAATGTCCCAGGATACCTCAAGCACGACCGTGGTAACCAAGCTCACTGGCGACAAGGATTCAAAAGTCCAGGCCGCCATGAGCTACACAGCCGTTACCAGCCACAAGGAAATGTCCGACGCCTTCGTTAGAGAATTACTGAGGCTGGGGCAGAAGATCATTCCCGACCACGA
>JAUXHN010000012.1 GCA_030621515.1 Deltaproteobacteria bacterium
TCGAGCATCGCGGTCAACCAGATGAGAGACGTGGTTCGCCAGAACAAGGACTTGCTGGACTCGTACAAGGAGGGCTCCCAGATAGCGTCCACACGCGATGTCCTGAGCCTCCTGGAACACGCAGTGCAAAAAGCCTGCGTGGAGATCCACGATCTCGCCGAAAAGGAAACCGAAAAGCGAGGGATGGGAACAACCCTGTCGGGCCTCCTGATCTTGGGCAACAAGGGATTCATTGCCCACGTGGGAGACAGCCGGATCTACCTCCTTCGCGGGGGCCGAGTGGTGCAACTGACCGAGGATCACTCCCTGGTCAACGAGCTCATCAAACGCGGAAAACTGGCCGCGTCCGAAGCCGAGAGCTCCCCGTACAAGAACGCCGTCACCCGCGCCGTGGGCGTGTACGAGAGCGTTGAAGCGGACACCATGGATTTCGATGTATTGCCGGGCGACCTGTTTCTCCTCGCCTCGGACGGACTCACCGGCTACCTGAAAAACGAAGAGATCGAACCGGTCGTGGAGAGCGTGGATGACCTCAAGGAAATCCCCGCAGCCTTCATCGATATGGCCAACGAGCGCGGGGGCAAGGACAACATCACCAGCATCGTGGTCCGTCTCGTGGACGCCGAAGGGAAGGCATCCGAGCTCAACAAGGAAATCGAACTGAAGATCGAAACCATCCGGCGCATGCCGGTCTTCAAGTTCCTGACTTACAATGAACTCGTCCTGATAATGAACATCACCACCGTGAAGGATGTCGGCCCCAACGAAAAGATCATCGTGGAGGGTGACGAGGGCGAAGATCTCTTCATCGTGCTGAAGGGAAACGTCAAGGTGCACAAGGGTGAAACCGAGATCGTGATTCTCCGCGACGGCGACCACTTCGGAGAGATGGCGCTCATAGACAAGGCGCCGCGCTCGGCGAGCGTCACCGCCCTGACCGGCACCAAGCTCCTTCAAATAGGTCGGACAAACTTCTTCGATATCATCAGAAAGAAACCCAGGCTCGCCACCAAGCTCTTGTGGAGCTTCCTGCAGGTTATCTCCGATCGCCTTCGCACCACCAACCTCGAACTCTCCGGCAGAGCAGACACCATCGTAGACCTCACCGAGGAGCTGTTCGAGATCGAGGTGAATGTAGACGAGGATTAGTTAGCCTGGTCGATCTGTAGGTTAATTATCAACACGACGCATCGACAAAAAGATGCCCGAGGTTCTCGAACCCGGCGAGATCGTCATTCATAAGACGCCTTTTTACGTCGTCCAGCGCACGAATCGCGTCGGGGCCCAGGTATCGTTCGTTGCAAGAACGGCAAACGGTCATGTCCACCTTGACCACCGCGGCGTTTACCTTTGCGCGCACGATCTTTTCGACACGCCTGGTTTCCAGGTCCGACGACCCGCACTTGATGCATACTGACATGCTCATTTTATTCTCCGACGTTCTCTGTAATCGCTCGACCATCGTTGAGGGTCGGGCAGATACACTGTAACGATGATAGCATATTCTGTTTCCTCATCGTAACCGCAAACGGCATGAACAGGCGTTCGTTCCGCACCGACGTAGATCAACACGAGACAACTGGCGCCGCGCCGATCGTCCGGATAGTCTTCGATAACTTCACCCCCCGGCAACGTATCGATCACATCAACCATCGAGATGCCGTCCTGGTCGGCTTCATCATACGCGTGTTCTGTTACATTAACCTTCCAATGTCTCGCTGATTCACGGATCTTTTCGAATGCCGCGCTGCTGTTATCGTTCACGCTATCCATGCCCTTTGAAATCGATGGCGCTTTCTATTCGCCACCCCTCACGCACAATACCCCATTTTCAGCGGATGAACGACCTCGTTAGTCCAGAGCCAGGGCCAGCAGGTCTTTGGGTGTCCACCGGTTAACACCCCCGCCCTTTTCAACCCACGGCCACACTGGTCCCAGGTCCTTGCAGCGGGCGCCGCCGACACCACTCGGACAATAGATTCTCACATGAAAATGATCGTCGTGAGGTGCTGAATCTCCGGGCTGATGCAGAATCGACGCGGCCCTGCGAATGATCTCGATGTCCCTTCCGTGATTCAGCGCCCACTCCAGCAAGAGCGCCTTCAATCCGTAGCTCACGAAAATCCATTGAACGCGGCTCTCGTCATCGGCGATGAGGGCCTCCACCAGCATCCAGTTTCTCTCCGAGTCGAACCGGCAGACCGTCTCCTCTCTGAGGCCTGCGCCGAAACGGTCGAATTGCGTGAGGGGCCACCCGTGGATCGACTTCCCCGACGGAGAGGTGACGAAGAACGCCAGATCCACATCCCGTCCGCTGCGATGGGAGTGATGCTCGCTGATGAACCCTCCACCCTGCCCGCTCAGATCTCCCAGGAGAAGCACCATCCCGGGAAACTCGCGCTCCAATGTCTCGGATACCCTCTGCACGAGGCCCGTCAGTTCTGGAATCCCGTAACGTCGATCTCGCGCCCGATAAAAGCGAAAATGCTCCCCTCTGATCGCAAGATGCTCACCGCCCAGGAGGAGCCCGCGCGAAGCGGTCCCCAGTGATCCGGTCTCGCCCCGATTCACCACGCCGGCCCACGGAAGGCACCCGACGATCAACATGGACGCGAGGTAAATCAAAACCGACAGGAGCTTGAGATCCGCAAAGATCATAGGATCTGCCGCGCGAGATCTTCGATTGCGGCGGCCGCATGTTCGGCGTCGGGGTATCGATTCTCGGGTATCTTGGCGAGCATCTTGAGGACCACAGGATCTGCTTTCCCGGGCACGGGACGAGATATCGCAGTCCTGGACGGGGGAACAGGTTGGCTCTTGAACTGGGCGAACAGCACCTTGCCCGGTATCCCGACAAAAGGCGTGCAGCCGGTGAGCATCTCGTAGAACAGAATACCGGCGGCATACTGATCCGAGGCGGGAGTCGCCTCCCCCCCCGTTGCCTGCTCCGGCGATATATACTCGGGGGTTCCAAAAACCTGCCCGGTAGCGGTGAGTCGAAGATCGCCCTTCATGCGCGCCAGGCCGAAATCGAGGATCTTGATGCGTTCCCCCCCATCGGAATCCTCGACCAGCATGATGTTCTCGGACTTTATGTCCCTGTGGACCACTCCCAGAGTGTGCGCCCCGTGCAGAGCCCTCAACACCTGGAGCATGATGTCGAAAACCTGGGAGAGAGGCATCAATCCTCTATCCAGGCGCCTGGCCAGCGTGATCCCGTCCAGATATTCCATCGCGAAAAACGCATTGCCGTCCGGCAATACTCCGAACTCGAAGATCTCAACGATTCCATCGTGCCAGGCCGCACGGGCGACCTTCACCTCTCTCAAGAATCTGATGCGCTGTTTGGAGTCCGCAGCAAGCTCGGGCCTCAGTATCTTGACCGCCCTCACCTCATCGGTATTGAGATCAAGAGCCTTGTAGACAATCGCCATGCCCCCGGCGCCGATCCTCTGCTGCAGTCGGTAACGCTCCGCAATGGTCGTGCCTACGAACTCGTCTTTCCTGGAGAAAAGCTTCATCCCATCCGCTGGGCAAAACTTCTCCACGTCGGAGTAATTGGTGCGACAGATGGGACAATACATGGTCATGGCATGTATTCCGAAAGTTATGCGATTCCAGGGACGCACAGGATAACACACTTGACCGCTTTCACCTATAAACATCAAATGCTCACGCCAGCAACTGCCCGCACGCGGCATTGATGTCGGCGCCCCGCCGCTTGCGCAGGAAGGCGGATACGCCCTTTGACGTGAGGATCTTCTGAAAAGCGGCCACGCGCCCTTTATCGGGAGGTGTCAGGTCGGTCTTGTCGTGCGGGTTGAGGGGAATCAGGTTAACCTTCACCTTCAGCGACGAAAGGAGCCGCACCAGGTTTCTCGCGTCGACATCACTATCATTGATCCCCTTTACCAACACGTACTCGATTGTGAAGCGCCGCCGCTTTGGAAGGGGGTATCTCTTCAGCGCTCCTACGATATCCACGAGACTCGCGCTGACCCCGGGAACCAGCCGTTTCCTGGTTTCCTCGTCGGCCGCGTGGAGGGATATGGCCAGGGCGATCTTCCCCGAGGTGGCCTCGGCGAGCCGATCGATCCCCGACGGGATACCTACCGTCGACAAGGTGATCCTTCTGCTGGAGAGCCCGAGACCGTCGGGATGGCCCATGAGTTCGACCGCACGCAGGACCCGGTCGAGGTTGTGCAGCGGCTCTCCCACCCCCATCAATACCACGTTGCTCAGGCGCTCGCCCGAAAGGTGCTCACCCTTGCCCAGAAAGATCTGCCCCACGATCTCCGCCGCAGTCAGGTTTCTTTTAAGCCCGTCCTTACCGGAACGGCAGAAGACACAACCCACCGCGCAGCCGACCTGCGTGGAGATACACTGGGTGAGTTTGTTGCCCTCCGGGATGAGCACCGTTTCCACCCTCGCCTCGTCCGCAAGAACAACCTCCAACTTGCGCGTTCCGTCCGAGGAGCGAAGAACCTCTCCCCCTTTCATGGGGAGGATCGGCCCGAGGGTCGCAAGGTGATCCCGCAACACCCTGGGCAAATTGGTCATCTCCTCCGGATCCGTAACCCCCCGCTTGTGAATCCATGAAAAAAGCTGAGAGCCCCGGTAACCCGGCAACCCCAGGGCAATCGCCGTATCCGCGAGCTTCTCCGGGAGCATCGACAGCATGCAGGTTGGGTCGGACAAGATCAGGACGGCGTGGACGTTACTATGCAGTCCCATTGCACGGGGGACGTGCATCCGCTCGGGCTTTCTCCGACTGCTCCGACGCAATTGATGTACGAGGGGCAATCGGCGGCGCTTGTCCTGCAGTCGAGAATTGTAGCGAGCCAGGCCTTGTCCTCGGTGCAACCCGTGATTGCCGCCACACAACCGCACGGTTCCACTGTCAGGTTGAAACCGCACAGCTCTTCCACCGCCAGCTTGAAATCATCACAGATCACTATCTGGTTGTTGATGGGAACAGGATCGCACGTGGAATAGTCGGCACCTTCTATACTATCGTTCTTTTCTGGTTCCGAACACCCCGTTGTGAATGCAAGAACAATCCCCAAGCTCGCGAATAGTACAAAACTGCGATACAACATTATCGTCTTCTCCGTGCTTCAAGGAATCCACTGTCACAAATCCGATGACTGCTTTATGATATCCGGCACGCTGTCGTTGTCAATCAAAGGCCGCCACGGTTCCGTAATTTTTGTGGACGTTTGACATGGGCCGGGTTTTCAGCCAGCCTGGAAATAGATGACTGACAACAAGAAGAAACCCCTGCTCCTGATCGCCGATGACGACCCCGAATTGATCGGGATTCTCCTCAAAAGGCTCCAGGTCCTCGAGTGTGAAATCATCACTGCTTCAAACGGTGCCGACGCACTGGATCTGGTCAAGGAGAAGAGGCCCGATGCGGTCATTCTCGACGTGATGATGCCCCGGATGAACGGCTGGGAAGTTTGCAAGTCCATCCGATCCGACGAAGAGATATCCGATACCCCGGTGATGATTCTCACCGGCATCGGGGAGAACCTCAACGAGATGACCTCACCCCTGTACGAGGCGGACGATCACATAGACAAACCTTTCAATTTCGCGGACCTCCTGCTCAAGGTCAAGAAACTGCTCGCCAGTCGTTCCTGATCGCCATGCCCCCTCATTCATCCATAGTGATCGTCGCGATCGTTCTTGTATTGCTCTGCTCCTGCAGCTCAAGGGGACCGGTGGATCCGGGAGGCACCACCGGCAACGTCCATCCTTCACCCGTCAACGACGTGCATGTTGACGGAAACGAACGCCCGGACCGCATGTTGCGCCTCACCATCCGCCTCACCGAGGATGGCGCGGAGGTAATCGACGTCGTCGAGGCTCCCAACACCATCAACCGGAGGGATCCTCATCTGAAATCCAGGGCTTTCTATCGCGCACACGATTCCACAGGCGAGATTCTGGTCGAACGGGGCTTTCGCATCGAGGACCACATTCGTGCAGAGGTTCCCGGCGAGGACGGTCAGCTCGAGGGACAACTCGTTCCCCTCGAGGAACGGATCATCACCCTGACCGTTCCCGCGTACGACGATCTTCAGGTAATTCACCTCTACAGATCGACGACGGGCGGCGACCGCAAGGACGCGGAGCTGTTGGCCCAGATCCGACCATGAGAGGACTCACCATCGCGGCTTTTCTCTGCGCATCACTATTCGCAGTCACAGTTTTGGGGCAACACACTCTCGATATTGTCGAAAACAACGGCCTGTCGGAAAACCGGATAGATCTCGTGATCATGGGTGACGGTTACACCTCCGGGGAGCAGCAGGACTTCGCCTCCGACGCGCAGAACGCCGTCGATCATCTATTCGGGAAAAGGCCATCGAAGCAATATCGGGAATTTTTCAATATTGTCACGATCTCGACCGTCTCCAACGAATCCGGCGCGGACCACCCCGCAACAAGTGAATACGTGGACACGTTTTACGACTGTGCCTACGA
Source organism: Deltaproteobacteria bacterium (assembly GCA_030621515.1). Taxonomy (GTDB): domain Bacteria; phylum Myxococcota_A; class Polyangia; order JAAYKL01; family JAAYKL01; genus JAUVAN01. The sequence continues at coordinate 6,493 of JAUXHN010000012.1, forward strand.
TTGTGCGGGGCTCGGGCATCTCATTTGCTGCGACTACTCGACCATCCTGTCCGTGGCGGGCGCCCAGTATCCTGCGCACGACGTCGTTCTTCTGCTCGTCAACGACCAGCAATACGGCGGCTCCGGCGGCCCGGTCGCCATCGCCTCCACCAGCCCGGTATCCAACGACATTCCCTTCCACGAGTTCGGCCACACCTTCGCCGGTCTCGGAGACGAGTACGATAGCCCTTATCCCGGGTATGTCTGCGAAGACATTTTCCCCAATATTTCGTTCACAGCCGACCGGGACGATCTCAAGTGGAATCATTGGGTCAACGAAGATACACCGCTCCCCACGCCCGAATCCACCGCCGTAAACAACCAGGAACCCGTGGGCGCGTACGAGGGCGCGTGTTATGAGACCGTCGGGCTCTTCCGCCCGGTCTACGAATGCGTCATGCGCTCATTGAACAACGACTTCTGCGCCGTATGCACAGAGCAGATGGTGCTTTCCTACTATGGATTCGTGGAGCCCGTGGACGCCTACTCCCCCGCTCAGAATTCCCATGAAGGCGCCCATGGCGACTCGATCGAGCTCGTAGTCGAAGCGGTCGAGCCCGATCCGAACACCCTGGCGTACACCTGGGACCTGGACGGAGAGCTGCTGTCATGGTCCGACTCCGCCGATCTCGAATTCTTTTTTGAATGTGTGGATCAGGGCGAACATCAGCTCACCGTAACCGTTTCGGATCTCACGAATTTGGTCATGGTCGATCCGGAAAATCTCATGACCATGTCGGTCTCCTGGACCGTCACCCGCACGGACGACGGTCCGGTGGAGAACTGCGACGACCCGGACACCGACCCGGATGCCGGAGGCGACGCCTGTCTCGACGGTGGCGACAATCCGAAAAAATCAGGCTGCGGGTGCCGGGGGATACCGGCGCGCCGCACATTGCTTTCCTCACTTTTGCCCATACTTCTTCTTTGAGCCGACAACCCGGCCCAATGAGGTTGTGTTCCCGCCCAAAAAACAATAAATTGCTGCGGCAAACAACTGGGCCCAAAGACCAAGGAGGAAAACCATGAAGATTCTCATTTCCGACGCTTTTGACCCGTCATTATCCGAACGACTGACAAAATTCGGGGAAGTTTTCGACGACAAGGGAAGGCTGAGCGAGGCGGAGGCCGTGCTCGTTCGCTCAAAGACCAAGTGCACAAAAGAGTACATTGACAGCGCCCCGGACCTCAAGCTCATCATCCGCGGCGGTGTCGGCATAGACAATATCGATGTGGAATACGCAAAATCCAAGGGGATCGAAGTTCGCAACACCCCGACCGCGTCCTCCGTGGCGGTCGCCGAGGTGGCCATGGCCCTGATGCTGGCGGTTCCCAACAGGCTCCCCTTCGGTCACGAGGGCATGGTCAAGGGCGACTGGCGCAAGAAACAGATCAAGCGCACGGAGCTGTTCAAGAAGACCCTCGGGCTCATCGGCATCGGCCGTATCGCCACAGAAGTAGCCATTCGGGCCAGTGCATTCGGAATGAAGGTCATCGCTTACGACAAGTACGTGGATAGCTCGCAACACGCGGAGATGGCGACCCTCGACGAGGTCATCGCCGGAGCGGACTACATCTCGCTGCACACCCCGCTGACCGATGAAACCAAAGGGATGCTGAACAAGGACACCATCGCCAAGATGAAGGACGGCGCCGTCATCATCAATACCGGGCGAGGCAAGTGTGTGGTGGAGGAGGACGTGGCCGCCGCTCTCGAATCGGGCAAGCTGTCGGGCTACGGCACTGACGTGTGGTACTCGGATCCGCCCGAGAACACACCTATCTCGAGCGCGCCCAACACGGTCATGCTGCCGCACATCGGCGCATCGAGCAAAGAGAACCTGCTTCGGATCGGCGACATCTGCGTCGAGATCTTCGAGGAATTCACCGCAAAATAGGGAGGAACCGCAATGGAAAACAGGATCTTCAATTTCGCCGCCGGCCCCTGCACCCTCCCGGTGCCGGCGCTGAAAATAGCTCAAGAGGAATTTCTGGATTACGAAGGCGCCGGGATGTCCCTTATCGAGATGAGCCACCGAGGCGCGCACTACGATAAGGTACACAATTCGGCGATGGCCAACGTACGAGAGGTTCTCGGAGTACCTGACAACTACGACGTGCTGCTTCTCCAGGGAGGCGCCACCCTCCAGTTCGCGATGATCCCCATGAACTTCCTGACACAAGGGAAGACCGGCGAATACGTCAACACGGGCACGTGGGCCAAGAAGGCCATCTCCGACGGGAAGAAGATCGGCGCGACCCGGGTGATATGGGACAACGAAGCGGACAGATACACCCGCATGCCCGCCGCCGGCGAGATCAAGACTGGCGACGACGCCGCCTACGTCCACTTGTGCAGCAACGAAACCATCGGAGGGATCGAACTGCAGGAGTATCCGGACACCGGAGACGTGCCGCTAATAGTAGACATGTCCTCTCACATCTTGTCGCGGCCGGTACCCTTCGAAAAGATCTCCATGATCTACGCGGGCGCCCAGAAAAACATGGGGCCGGCGGGCCTGGGGGTGGTCATCATCCGCAAGGACCTTGTGGAAAAAGCCGCAGACAACCTGCCCGCTTACCTGTCCTACAAGACCCACGCGCCCAAGGACTCCCTCTACAACACGCCTCCCGTGTTTGCCATCTACATGATGAAGCTGACCCTCGACTGGATGAAGGATATCGGCGGGCTCGCCGCCCTGGAGGATCTGGCCATCAAGCGTTCGGGCGCGATCTATAACGCCGTCGACGAATCCGACGGCTACTTCCGCTGCCCTGTCGACAAGGCTTCCCGATCCCGAATGAATGTCGTGTGGAGACTGCCGAGCGAGGATCTCGAAAAGAAGTTCATCGCAGAGGCGCTCAACTCGGGCTTCTCCGGCCTCAAGGGTCACCGCTCTGTCGGCGGCTGCCGGGCCTCCATGTACAACGCCATGCCCATCGAAGGCGCTGTCAGCCTCGCCCAGTTCATGCTCGACTTCAAGAAGAAGAACTAGGCGGGCGGTCACACAGGACCGCCCCTACTAGTGCTCGCCGCAGCTTTGGCAACCTTGTGAGCCGTCGCAGCCGGCGTGAGGGTTGAGATCTTCATCCGTCGCATCGCGAACTTCCAGCACTTCCACTTCAAAGTGAAGATCCTTGCCCGCTAGCGGATGGTTGAGAGCGGCGACGATGGCATCGTCTTTTACCTCGGCCACTTTGAAAGTCATCATGCCGTGTGGGGTCTGGGCCGTGAACTGCATACCGGGCTCGATAACCAGATCTTCGGGAAAGCTATTCCGGGGCAACTCCTGAAGCAGTTCCTCTTGCACCTCTCCGTAGCCATCCGCAGCCTTGACATCGATGGTCTTTTTATCGCCGACTTCAAGTCCCTCGAGCGCCTTGTCGAGCCCGGGGATGATCCGATTCATTCCGGAAACGAACCCGAGCGGTTGATCCGGCGACGACTGATCTGCGACTTCACCATCGACGGTCAATTTGTAGCTAATGGCGACGTATTTTTTTTCTGAAACCTTCATTTGTTCTTTCTCCATGCGAAACCATCTCGAAGGCGGGCATCACGCCAACCTTTCTGGCACACAATCAAACGGACCCTACGTTTTAGAAGGTCTGCGGTCAATATTTGGTTATCCTTCCTCATCTTACGATATAATGCCTTTCAATCATTTGAGAGAAGGGGGTTCAATGAGTCTGACATTCGAGGCGCAAAGAGTGTTCGTTCTGGGGGCGATCTTCGCCAGTTTCTGCGGTTGCGGGGCTGCTCTGGAAGAGGTCGAGGAACCGTCTCCCGCACCGGTCAAGGTAACCAAGGACGTTGACGAGCCCACCTTCCGGGTATGGTCATTCGGGGTGCTCGGCGCAGCCACCCGCGAGGTGCACTTGCCGTATATGATCGGCGGCGACGGCGCCAGGCTCGAAGAGCCGTGCTACCAGCAGGCCCGCGGTCTCAAGCCCTGGGAGACGGAGCGCACCGAGGTGCGGGCCAAGCTCGACGAGCACGCCGTCGGCATCGAACAGGCGATCCTGGACTGGGCCGCCGAGGTGCTGCTACCCGATGGGGAGAGCATTAGCGGCTGGCATGCGAGCTATGAACGACCGGCGGTGGTCCACGCCCCTAACGAGAAGGTTCGACTGGCCGGCGACCAGCAGTGCGTGAGCGAAAAGGGATCGCTGCCGAAAGGATCGAAGACGGTCACTACCCTGTTCGGCGCCAAGCGGATCCTCTTCACCAGCCCGCAGCCGCTGAGTAAGCAGCTGCTCAAGCGCGTGCGCAAGACGGCAAAGAAGACCAAATTGTGGCTCAAGCCGCTAAAAGCATATCGTCGGGCAGTGGACGAGGGCGGCGTGCCGAAAAGCGGGTCAGATGGCGAAAAGCTCTACACTTCTCCCGACGGCAGGTTGGTGCCGGCAAAGCAGATCCCCAAGGGGGCCAGACGCCGCGTCTACGAACTGGAGATCAACTCCTGGCAACCGATCTGGTTCGCCTACGGCGACCTGCCGGAAGAAGCGTGGCTCAGGGAGTTCACAACCGATAAGTGCGAGGTCAACCTGGTCTACGATGATCCCAGACCCCAGGCGGCCGAGTGCGGCGAACCGAGCGGGGTGGGGTTCGGTGTTGCGTTGGCAGGAGACGACGAGTTGGAGGTCAAGGTCGCGGCGGACGGGTTCACCGCCAGGCACGTCGCGAAGTTCGACGATGTGGAGATGATCCCGGTCGGGGGCCGCGTGATCGTCTGGGTCAAACCGAGGAAGATAGATGAGGGCGCCGAGATCAAGATCAACAGCCTGGTGCTCGATCCCGACAGCGCCGCAGACGCGCCTCCCGGCTCGTTCCCCAAGGCCCAGTGGCCACCCAAACATTGAGCGGCGCGATGCCGTTCGAATGTGTATAATCGCAGGTCATGAAACAGTTCATCATCGGTTTTATCGTAGCGTCGTTTCTCTGGCTGGGCGCGCTATATGCTCAGTCCGCCGGGTACATCGATTTTTTTGGCGTCGGCAAGGAAGCTGACACCGATCATTTATCTGATGCGCCGGACGCGGGCGTCGATGGAGAAGACCCGCAAGATGACAACAAAAAGAAGTCAAAACGAAAAAAGAGGCGCTTCGGTAAAAAACGAAAATCGTTGAGGAGCGCCGCTCATGATATGGGCGAAACCACCGTGGGCGATGACCTGGGATCCACCGGCAACGGAGAGATGGATATGAGCAGCCGCGGTGGCGAAGATCAGCTTTCGTCCGCGCGGATAGACCGTGGCATCGACAGCGTGTTCAACGGAATTCAACGTTGCCTTGTTCTTGTTCCAAGCGACATGCCGGCGACCGGGAAGGTGGTACTGGGGATGCACATCGCATCCAGCGGACGAGTGACAAAGGTCAACCTCAAAGGCCCGGGGGCTATTATCCGGGGTGAGTCCGGCGCATGCATACGACGCGTGGTCAAGTCCATCGAGTATCCCTCGTTCGATGGACCGGATATGATTGCCCATTATCCCATCATCTTTGATTGATACTCGGGGTACGCTCTTTCAGCTTCGCCGGTACCCCACGCCCCTGTCCATTGTGACCTCCATCGCCTCGCCCCGCGTCACCAGATGTTCGAGATACGCCAGGGTCTGAGACATGGCGAGCCAGCGGCCAAAGACTTTTTTTCGCGCCCCCAGCGCCTTTTCGCTGAGATCGAAGACCTTGCGAGGCTCGTCGTCGAGCGCCCGCGCCACCCTCTCAATCCGCGCCCGATGATGTCGCACCAGCTGATCCGCTCGCTGCGAAACGTCAGGTATGGGCTCCCCATGTCCTCCGAGGCCGACCAGGGGACCGAGATCTCGCACCAATTCGAGGGAACGAACGAACTTGCCGAGAGGATCGGTCCCGTGCACCTCCTCGCGCATGGAGACATGGGTGGCGTCACCGGGAATGATATGGTCACCGGTAAAGATCAGGTTCTCGTCCCTCTGAATCAGGCAGATGTGCCCCCGGGTATGCCCCGGAGTGAGCATCACCTCCAACTCGATCCCTCCCATATCGACGATCTGCGCGTCGCCCAGGAAACCATCCGGCTCAAACGACTCCTGAAGTTTTCGGAAGAAGGGAAACATGGTTGTCACACGATCGCAAAACTCATCAGGCGCATCGTGGCGGCCGAAAAAAGTTGCGCGTTGCCGGTCCATCTCCGGTTTCGAAAGGAACAGCGCAAGGGATCCGGCGTCCGGTTCGGACATCAACACGCGAGCACCAAACTCCTGAAGAGTCTTGCCGATACCACAGTGATCGGGATGGTGATGGGTGCAGATCACCTGCTCGATGGACCCGGGATCCACACCTTCCTTCTTCAGCAACCCGAGAAGCTCCTTCACGCTGTTGACGTCGTCCATGCCGGTGTCGATCAGACCCACGCCCCGCGGTCCTTTCACCATGTACACGTTCACCGCGCCGAGGGTTGCGGGCATGGGCAACTCCAAAACCCTCAACCAGGATGGTAGCTCTCTCATTTTATCTCAGGGATTGGAATCACCAGCACCACGGCGCTGGCTCTTTTCTCGTTCATCAACCGGACGGGACGCGCGAGGCCGCAGCCGAATGAAGTCACCACGTCCTCCCCCACGCCGGCCTTCACCAGAGCTTCTTCGAGCAGCGCGGCGCGCACGCGCGATTTCTTTTTTGCCGCGTCTGACACCTTGCTCCAGCGCACGATCACGAGAAGTCGCACGTTTCCCCGTGTGCCACACCATTTCGCCAGATCGGACACCAGCTTCTTCATCCCACCGGACAACTTTCCCTTGACCTGCTTGAACTCCACCTTGACCGAAACTCCAAACTCCTCGCGCCCGACCTTGAAACCTGCTGTCTTCAGATCTTTGCCCAGGGCATCGATGACCCGTGACGCCTCCTCCTCGGAAGGATCTCCCCATGCCTCCGCCCACAACCTGCGAGTCTCAACCCCCGAGCGCTCCGCGTATTCCTGCTGTCCGGCCAGGTCTCCCCCGGCCGACCTTTCGCCCGCAATCTCCAGCGCCCCGAGGATGGGCATTAGCCGCTCCTCGGTCATTTTCCCCGCATCCACAAGAGAACTGATTACCCGGTAGCCGAGGCGAGAGCGCGCCATCATCTCCCTTCCGATCTGTGCCCGGGCGCCGTCCAACGCCTCGCGCTTTCCCTTCTCCAGCCCCTCTTCTCTCAACTCCTCCTGCGCTGCAGCCCTTCGCCTGGCCTGGTCAACGGCTCCTTCGAGGTGCTCTCTCATCCGCGCCCGCTCCAGTTCTTCTTCGAGCCTTGCAATCTGCGCGCTCACCCTTTCCCATTCGAAATCGACCTGACGCCGCCGTTCCCCAATCTCCTCCACGCTTCGCCGCGCTGTGGCCTCGCGGAGCATGGTCATCGCGAGCTTCGAGCTCAGCATTCCCAGGGTAGCAAACCTGTCGGCCTCCTCCGAATCCCCCCGGGCCAGGGCTCCTCTGGCAAGGCGAAGATATCTCTGCGACTCGCTCCAGGATTCCTGAGCAATAACCTTCGCTCGCTGGGCATCGTCGGATTCGACGACCGCCTCCAGCTGCGCCAGGGATGCGGGTGGTTGGATCTCGGCGCATGCGCCGGGGATAATGAGCGCGATCATCACGAATGCACTGGCGAGATCAGTCCTCAAGGGCATCCTCCCCGCGCGGATACGCCAGGGTCAGGTTCGCGCCCTTGCGCAACAGCAGCAGCCGGTCGTATCTTAACTGAACCAGTTTTAACTTTCGCTCCAGCTCATCGAGATCTTCCTGCGCGCGCGCGGCCTCTTCCTGGACGGCCCATGCGGATAGAATTGCCCGAATGAGGTTTATCTGCGCAGGTAAACGCTCCGCCAGTATCGCCGCTGGTCGATGTCGTCCTTCCCTGAGAAGCGCGAAACCTTTCTCTATCCAGGTCTTCGCCACCTTGATCTCCCCCGCGACGACGTGGGCATCCTCCCGCTGCTCGATTTTCTCCAGTTGAGCGCTTGCGCGCCGCAAGGCGGCCGCGCTTTCCCTGAGCAGATCTCCTCCCCACGCAACGGACGCCCACAAAACCGTCACGCAGATCGCAATCACCAGCGCGGAAATTGTCTTCTTCATTGATCGCTCAATCCCCAAATGGGTTTGTCACCACAATGGTTTGCTCCCGTCCGGGCCCCACCGAAACCAGGCAAACCGGACAACCTGTCAATCGGGAAATCTCATCCAGGTAGGCGCGCGCATTGGCAGGTAGATCGTCGAGGCTCCTGGCCTCGGTGATCTGCTCGCTCCATCCTGGCAACGAGCGGTAGATCGGTTTGACCCGTTCCAATCCATGAACGGGAACTCCCTTCACCTCACGCCCATCGATCTCGTAACCGACGCAGACCTGTATCTCGTCGAGGCCGGTGAGCACATCCAGCTTGGTGACGGCCAGCCAGGTTGCCCCGGAAATCCTCGCCGCGCGTCGAACCACCACTGCATCGAACCAGCCGCAACGCCGCGGACGCCCGGTTGTGGAGCCGAACTCCGCGCCGGACTTCCTCAGGTAATCGCCCTTGTCATCATGAAGCTCGGTGGGGAAAGAACCCGCCCCTACCCTCGTGGTGTACGCCTTTGCAATGGCCACGATCTCGTCGATCTGGGTGGGCCCGATCCCCGCGCCCGCGCAGGCCGCTCCCGAAACGGTGTTCGACGAAGTGACAAACGGATAGGTACCGTGATCCACATCGAGCATGGCGCCCTGGGCACCTTCGAGCAGGATGGACCGCGACTCGTCGATGCTGTCCTGGATGAGCTCCAGAGTATCTGTGACGTACTTCTCCAGTCGTTTCGCAAGGGGCGCAAGCCCGTCCATCACGTCTTTCACGGTCGGGATTTCGCCTGCTCGCTCCCGGAGCATGGGCTCCCAGTACGACAGGGTCTCACCGAGTTTCTGCTCGAGGAGTTTTGGGACGTACAGATCGCCCACGCGAATTCCCCTGCGCCCGACCTTGTCTTCATATGTGGGGCCGATTCCCCGGAGCGTGCTTCCAACCGGCACCGAACCCGATCGCTTCTCCTCGCGAAGCCTGTCCAGGATGAGGTGATGGGGCAGGATCACGTGAGCGCGATCGCTGATGGCGAGCTTTGCATCGGCCAGCAGCCCGGAATCGTCGAGCTGGTCCAGCTCCTCCACCAGAACCCCGGGATCTATCACCATACCCTGACCCAGCACACAGAGCGTGTCGGGGCGCAATATCCCCGACGGGATCAGGTGAAATACAGTCTTTTTGCCCCCCACCACGAGAGTGTGACCGGCGTTGTTTCCGCCCTGAAAGCGAACAACAAGATCCGCGTGTTTCGCAAACAGATCGACGACCTTGCCCTTGCCCTCGTCACCCCACTGGGTTCCGACCACTCCGACGATAGTCATTTTTTCCGGCCTCCAATCCTGATTGAAACCTCGCGTTGGTAACACTCCATCCGCCCCGACGTCAACGGTATAGACTCTCCGCTTTTTCACCCGCTTCCCTTTCCATCCACTCCGCGTTGCGCTACAGGAACCACGTGGAAAACGATGTCAAAACAAAGTGCGGATACGCGACGGTGATCGGTCGCCCCAACGTGGGCAAGTCGACGCTCCTCAACCATATTCTGGGCAGAAAGGCGTCCATCGTCACGTCCAAGCCCCAGACCACGCGCAACCGGGTGCTTGCGGTGCACAATGTTGGGGATTCCCAGGTGATCTTCCTGGACACGCCCGGGCTTCACCGTCCCGAGGGCTCCCTGGGACGGTACATGATGGAGGCGGCGCAAGGCGCGATCTCCGAGGCGGACATCTGCGTATGGATCATCGACGCGAGCCATCCCAGACGATCCGGCGGCCTGCTCCGTGAAGAAATATCCGTGGCCGAGAGCCTCAAGGACCTCAAGATCCCCATAATCGCGCTCATCAACAAGGTGGACCGGCTCAAGGACAAGGGCCTGCTCCTTCCGATCATGGAGGAGACCTCGGCCATCAACGGCATAGAAGAGGTCATACCCATCTGTGCGCTCAATGGTGACGGGGTGGACCTCTTCATGGCCGCCCTCCTCGAGCGCATCCCGTTCTGCCCAAAGTTGTTTCCCGACGATATGCTGTCCGACAGGGCCGATCGTTTCTTCGTCTCCGAACTCGTGCGAGAGGCCCTCATCGACCTCACGCGGCAAGAGATCCCCTACCGGACGGCTGTTGTCATCGACCAATTCGTGGAGGAGTCCAGACGCTGCGTGATCCACGGCACCATTCACGTGGAGAAGAAGAGCCAGAAGGGCATCATCATAGGCAAGGGCGGAAGCATGATCCGGGACATCGGCATCAGGGCCCGGGCGCAGGCGGAGAAGCTGCTCGGCTGCCCGGTGGATCTCAGGTTGCACGTGAATGTATCCCCCGACTGGACAAAGAACCCGCGAGGCCTGAAGGAGATGGGGTACGAATGAAGCGCAGGGGCAGAAGGAACCACGTTCCTCACCACCCGTCGCGGCTCGGCGATCTACCCCTCGTGGCCGTACTCGGACGACCCAACGTGGGCAAGTCCACCCTGTTCAATCGCCTGGTGGGACGCGCCGTGTCCATCGTGGAGGACCGCCCCGGCGTGACGCGGGATCGGCTCTACGCCGACGCTGACATCGATGACAAGAGATGCACCCTCGTGGACATGGGCGGCTGGGAAATCTCGCCGGACGGCCCGGTGGAAGAAGGGATCAACAGGCAGTGCCGCATCGCCCTCGAGCAATCGGATCTCATCCTGTTTGTCGTCGATGGGCGCACGACCCCCACAAACGGAGATCACGAGACCGTGGACATCCTGCGGCGTTCGCAAACGCCGAGCATCATGGTCATCAACAAGATAGACGGCGCGAATCACGAATCGGGAGCGGGAGATTGCTTCAGCCTGGGACTCGATCCATACGTCATGGTCAGCGCTCTCCACGGCAGGGGATTCGGAGCGCTGGAGGATCTCATCTACGAAAGACTGCCCAAAACGGACGACCCGCTGACAGACGACGAGGATGATATTGAACCGGGAGAGGGGGAAGAGGACAACAAGTACGCTCTTCGGGTGGCCATCGTGGGGCGCCCGAACGCGGGAAAATCCTCGCTGATCAACAAGCTGCTCGAAGAGGACCGCCTCCTCACCCTGGACAAGCCCGGCACGACCAGGGACGCGGTGGATTCATTGCTGGAATTGAACGGCAAGTCGTACGTGCTGATAGACACCGCCGGGATTCGTAGAAAGAGCAAGGTGCCCGCCGACAGTCCGGAGCGGATGGCTGTCGCGTCCGCCGTGAAGGCGATGGAGCGATGCCGGGTCGCGGTGCTCATGCTGGATGCCGCGCAAGGTGTGGCGGAGCAGGACGCCAAGGTGCTTGGGCTTGCCGTGGACAGGAATCGCGCGGTCGTACTTGCGCTGAACAAGTGGGATCTTATCAAGGGCTCACGCGATGCCCGCAAGAAGCTCGAGGAAGACACCCGCGACGTGCTCGCCTTCGCGCCGTGGACCAGGATAGTCAACATCTCCGCGCTGACCGGCGCGGGACTCAAGGCCCTCTTTCGGGCAATCGACGACGCTCACAATGAGTTCTGCAAGCGGGTGTCCACATCCGAGCTCAACCGACTGTTCGAGGACATCGTCGAGCACCATCCCCCTCCCCTGCGCAAGGGTCGCCCGGTCAAGCTCTACTACGCCACTCAGGCAAGCGTGAGACCACCTACGTTCGTGGTGCAATGCAGCTATCCCGAGGCGCTTCATTTCTCCTACCAGCGGTACGTCCAGAACCGCATCCGCGAAACCTTCGGCTTCGAAGGAACCCCCGTGCGCGTCCTCTTCCGCAAACGAAAGAGGCGGGGATCCTGACGCTCGAATATGGCACCCAGATGCAAAACAAAGTGATGATTGTCGACGATGTCATAGTGATGTAAAGTCTCATTCATAAACAACGCGGGAGAATTGACATGACAAAAATGATGACTCGGTTTGCGATCATGGTCGTCTGCGCGGCTTTCCTGTCATCCGGGGGTTGCAAGGAAGAAACATCAGAGAAAGACGCCGGTGTGGACGCGGGCCCTGCTGCCACATGGTACGACTCCACCAGCAATCTGTGCTGGCAAAATCAGCCGTGGAACACCATGACCAACTACCAGGAGGCTTGCGACTACTGCAACGGTCTCACCCTCGGAGGACGCGAGGACTGGAAGGCTCCCACCATCACCCAGCTTCGATCGCTAATCAGGGATTGTCCTGCGACGGAAACGGGGGGCGCATGCGCCGTGAAAGTGGGGAGTTCCTTTTCCGATGACTGGTCCGCAGATTGCCTGGGCTGCGACTCCATGGGGGGACCGTCCGCGGAAGGCTGGTACTGGGATCCCGGTCTCGCGCCCCTGGCGGTCGATGCGGCCAACACATCATTTCAACGCTTCTGGTCCACCTCCCAGCTATCGTCCATAGAGGCCTGGACCGTGCACTTTGGAACAGCCGAGGTACATTACACTTCCAGCATGGACAACATATACACGCGCTGTGTGATCCTGGGTCAATGTCCATAAGCCCTCAAGATGCCTGTATTTAATTAATCTTTTCATGTTATTGTAGCGACCGAATGGACACTGGGGGGTCCAGTGAGCCGGGACACGGCTCTTCGTAATCGGCTGAATTGATGATTCATCTGCTGGACCAGCTAACCAAGCTCGCTGAATCTGGAAGAAAACTTACCGGCGTCAGCGATCTCGACGAACTCTATGAAAACATCTTTGATCTGGTCACGGCCATTTTCGATAACCAGACCGCCGCGATACTGCTGCGCAACCCTCGAGACGGAACCCTCTCCATCGTCGCCTCCCGCGGATACGACCCGGAGGTTGTGAAGATGTTCAAGGCGGCCCCGGGCCAGGGCGTGACCGGCCATGTATTGCAAAGCGGCGAACCCCAGCTCGTCACGGAGACGGTGAACGATCCCAGGTATATCTGCGGTGTGCCCAAGGCGCTCTCGGAGATAGCGGTTCCCCTGAGATCGGGCAACGAAGTCATGGGCGTGCTCGACATGGAAAGCGCCGAGCATCGCTTCACCACGGCGGACCAGACGATGTTCGTAACCCTGGGCGAACAGGTCGTCACGGCCATTCGCAACATTCAACTCCAGGCTAGCCTCGAGGAGCGCGCGCGCAAGCTCGTCTCCATCGCCAAGGTGGGGCAATCCCTCATTCAGGAACCCGATCTCGACAAGCTTCTCGAGCGCGTTGTCGACTCGGTTCACGAGGCGCTCAGGCTCGACACGTCGGCCATCATGATGTGGGACGAAAAGCAGGAGAACATGGTCGTGGTAACGGTCAGGGGCTACGATCGCGACGTGATCGGGCTCTCGGTGCCCAGGGGAACCGGTGTGACCGGGAAGGTCGCACAGGAGCGCAAGCCCTGCATCATTGAAGATGTCACACAGATCCAGAACTACATACCCGGACTCGAGGGTTGTCGCTCGGAGATGGCTGTCCCCCTCATGTTCCAGGGCGAAGTCATCGGGATACTCAACGTGGAGCACAGGGAGGTCAACCGATTCGACGAGACCGATCTGCTCCACGCCACCATCTTCGCCGATCAGGCGGCCAGCGCCATCGCCACCGCCCGGATCAGAAAAGACCTCACAGCAACCAGGCGGGAGGTCACGCAACTCTCGACCAAACTGGGACTACTCGCGAAGACCTCTGCCAAATTGACATCCATTTCAAGCCTGGACACATTGCTCGACCGAATCCTGACCCTGGCGCGGGACATTCTCGGGTTTGGGCAAATCGCCCTTCTGCTCCCGGAGCCCTCCGGCCTCCATCTCAAGGTCTCCAGATCTGCGGGTTTCGACGCGGGCACCGAGGGCCGGCTGATTCCGGTGGAGGGATCCATCAGCGGAACCGCATACAACACAGCCACATCCCAGCTCGTGCCGGACGTCACCACGGATCCCAATTACGTCAGCGGCTGCGAAAACGCCCGATCGAACATAGCCGTGCCCCTGATAGTCGAGGACGACGCTGTGGGCGTACTCGTTGCCGAGTCCATAGGCGACGAGACCCTGACCGAGGTGGACGTCGAGGTTCTGGAAACGCTCGCCTCCCAGGTTGCCTCCGTGGTCCAGGCCGCGCGCCAGAGAACCGACCTGGCCGAAAGAAGCAGGCGCCTGACGATGATCCACAGGGCCGCGTGCTCACTCAACGCCATCGAGGATCCCGAGGAGATGTTGACGACCATCCTCCAGATGGCAAAAAAAGCCCTGGGGTTCGACGCCGTCGCCATCCTCACCCCCTCCGGCGATGGAGAAAACCTGACCGTTCGCAAGGCACTCGACCACGGCGACGTGGAAGGTCTCAAGATGCCCATCGGCACGGGCTTCGTAGGCGAGATGTTCGTTACCGGCAAGGCTCACATCATCGACGACATCGAGGATTTCGAAAACTACATCCCCGGAACGCCGGGCGCCCGTTGCGAGATGGCCGTACCGCTTACCCTTGACGGCAACACCATCGGGATTCTCGACGCGGAGGCGATGGAACCGTACGCGTTCACTATTTCCGATCTCGAACTCTTCAGGGTCTTCGGTTCCCAGGTGGCAACCGCTCTCAAAAACGCGGGGATGATCCACGATCTGGAAGACCGCGCCAGGAAGCTCACGCTCATCCACAGGGCCGCGTGCTCACTCAATGCCATCGAGGACCCAGAGGAGATGCTGGCGACCATCCTCCAGATGGCAAAGAAAGCCCTGGGGTTCGACGCCGTCGCCATCCTCACCCCCTCGCGCGACGGAGAAAACCTGACCGTTCGCAAGGCACTCGACCACGGCGACGTGGAAGGTCTCAAGATGCCCATCGGCACAGGCTTCGTCGGTGAAATGTTCGTCACCGGCAAGGCCCACATCATCGACGACATCGAAGATTTCGAAAACTACATCCCCGGAACACCGGGCGCCCGCTGCGAGATGGCCGTCCCCCTCACCCTAGACGGCAACACCATCGGGATCCTCGACGCGGAGGCGATGGAACCGTACGCGTTCTCTGCCTCCGATCTCGAACTCTTCAGGGTCTTCGGATCCCAGGTGGCAACCGCTCTCAAAAACGCGGGAATGATCCAGGATCTGGAAGACCGCGCCAAAAAGCTCACGCTCATCCACCGGGCCGCGTGCTCACTCAACGCAATCGACGAACCCGACGAGATGCTGGACATCATTCTCAGTCTCGCGCAGAAGGCCCTGGGGTTCGACGCCGTCGCCATCCTCACGCCGGACAAGTATGGCAAGCACCTGACCGTTCGACGAGCCATCAATCACGGCGACGTGGAGGGCCTCGAGATACCCATCGGCGAGGGCTTCGTGGGCGAGATGTTCATTACCGGCAAGGCCCAGATCATCGACGATATCGAGGCCTTTGAAGACTACATCCCCGGAACGCCGGGCGCCCGTTGCGAGATGGCCGTGCCGCTTTCCCTGGAAGGCGAGACGATCGGAATCCTGGATGCCGAATCCATGGAGCCCAACACCTTCACCGAAGAAGACCTGAAGCTCTTCCGAATCTTCGGCTCCCAGGCGGCCACCGCCCTGCACAACGCGCAAATGATCGCCAATCTCGAATCGAGGAGCCGGCGCCTGGCCTCACTCAATCAGGCCGCCCGCGCGCTCAACTCCATCCACGATCCCACCGAGATCCTCGACAAGATCCTCGAAACCGCATGCGCAGCTCTGGACATCGATCAGTGCGCCCTGTTGCTCACAGACCCGGACGACAATGACCTGATCCTCCACGCGGCCATCGGATACGGCTACGCCCTGGGCACCCACGTTCCCCTGGGAGAGGGCATCACCGGCCGCGCTGCCCAGACCGGCGAGACCATCCTCATCAACGACACGTTGGAGGAAGAGAGCTACATCAAGGATGAGGGAAAGGATCCGGCTCGAAGCGAGCTGGCGTCCCCGCTCATCATCCTGGATGAGACCATTGGGGTCTTCTATACCAAGAGCCCCCATCCGAACGCCTTCGACGAGCAGGACGCGGATATCTTCAAGGCCTTCGCGGCCCAGGCGGCCGTGGCCATCCACAATGCGCGGCTCATCAAGGGGCTGGAGGACGCCAACAGGATGCTCGGCGAAACCGTTGCCGAAACCAATCGACTCAACAAGGAACTCGAAAACTACGCCGCTCAGATCTCCGAAGCAAACGTGAACCTGGAGCGGCAGATCCTGCAGCTCACCACGCTCCATGAGGCAGGGCGAACAATAACGTCGAGTCTCGACCTGGACACCACGCTGCACACTATCCTCTCCATGACCTCCAAGATCATCGGCTCCACCGCGGGCGCCATCAAGCTCATCGACGAGGAAACAAAGGAGCTGCGGATAAAGGCCGAGGAGGGCAAGCTGATGGAGGGTAGCGGCCCCAGATCCGTGCTGGATCTCCCCCTCCGCATCGGTGACAAGACCATCGGCGTGTTCGAGCTTGTCCGCGAAGCCAGGGACGCCCTCGACGACGACGAGAGGCAGATGCTCGAGACCATGGCGTCACAGGCGGCCATCGCCATAGAGAACGCCCGACTGTTCGAGAACACGCAGCGCGTCTATTACGAAACCCTGAAGTCCCTCGCTGGCGCACTCGAAGCCCGTGACGACTACACGCGTGGTCACTCGGAGCGCGTGGCCAAAATGTCCAAGGAAATCGCCGTCAAGCTCGACTTGCGCACAGATGATGTGGAAAAGATCCACAACGCGGCCTTGCTTCACGACATCGGCAAGATCGGCATTCGGGACGAGGTCCTCCTCGCGCCGAGAAAACTGACCGTTGATGAACGCACAATCATCGAACAGCACCCGTCATTCGGCAACACCATCCTGAGGCCGCTCAAGTTTTTGGGCGATATCCGCAAATACGTGAGGTTCCACCATGAGCGCTGGGACGGCACCGGGTACCCTGATGGGCGCAAGGAAACCGAGATCCCGCTCGCTTCCAGGATCATTGCCGTGGCGGACACGTATGACGCCATGACCTCCACCCGACCCTACCGCGCCGCGCTATCCGTCGAGACGGCCATCGACGAGATCACGAAAGCCTCGGGGTCCCAGTTCGATCCCAGTGTGGTCAAGGTGTTCCTGGAAATCGTCAACGCTTCCTGAACGAGGCCGTCACCAGATAAACGGCAGGACTCTCCATCTGACTTTTTTCGAGTATCGCTTGTACTCCAGCTCGCTCGCCAGCACGCGCTCCTCGGCCGTCACCCGTATCATCACCATCGGAAGAGCGGCCGCGAGCGGCAACGCGGTATCAAACCCGGGCGCACAGAGGCAACAAGCTCCGATCATGAGCAACTCACCCGCGTAGGCCGGATGCCTGACCACGGCGTAAGGCCCTCTGACCACAATGTCTCGGACAGCCGGCAATATGGCGAAGTTGCGCGAGAGAAAGAGAAAGGACGTAATAGCAATAGCCGCCCCGACGACAAAGACGACCTGCGCATGAACAGGCCAATCCCCCGGCTCAGGGGCGGACTTCAAGGCCCACCCGGCGACGGCCAGGGCGGGGAGGCAGATCAGCGCGAGGCGCAATCCTCCGTGGCGTCTCACCTTCGATCGAAAGATGAACAACACGCCCACGCAGAGATTGAGTGCTGAAATGGACAAACGAACCGGCGACAACATGAAGGATCCTTCGGCATTGAGCACGCCGAGGACAGCCCACGAGATAACGGAGCCCCCGATCAGGAGGTTGCCTATCCGTTCATTAATGAACAACCGCAGTCAGATCAATAAATCCAGAACGGCCAATCAAGAAAGTAGCTCAGAGCGTTGATCGCGATTATCGCGCCTACGAACACCAGGGTGCCTACGACCTTCTTATTCATTGTTACCTCCGTCTCTAGTAGTTTCCAGTCTCACTTACAGAGTGATGGATGTCAATCCTGACCGCCCACATCACCCATGCTCGACGCTGCTCGCTTACAATGGAAATTCATGTCTGGTACGCTCCCCTTCATGGCGGGCAAAGTGCTACACGTTCTGTCCCAGCAACCCTCGATGACCGGCAGCGGGATCACTCTCGATTCGATGGTCGACATCGCCCGCGAGGCCGGATGGGATCAACACGCCGTCGTCGGATCTCCCGCCTCCAATCCCGCTCCCAACGTCGGAGGGCTTCCGCACGGCAGCATCAGCCCTCTCCTGTTCGACAGCTCACCGCTGAATTTCCCGATCCCCGGGATGAGCGACGTCATGCCCTACCCCAGCACCCGCTTCTCCTCGATGCCCGAGGCCCGGCTGAAAGTGTACGAAGACTCCTGGCGACGCCACCTCGACGGAGTCATCGATCGCTTCCAGCCCGATATCATCCACTCACATCACATCTGGCTGCTGAGTTCCATCATCAAGGACGTGGCGCCTCACACACCGGTGATCACACACTGCCACGCGACCGGCCTGCGCCAGATGACCCTCTGCCCGCACCTGGTCGATCGTGTAGCGCGGGGTTGTTCGAGGAACGAACAGTTCGCCGTGTTACATAGAGAGCACGCGGAGAAGCTCGCCGAGGTGCTCCACCTCCCGGCGCACAGGATTCACCTCGTCGGCGCGGGATACGACGAAAGGGTCTTTCACTCCGAAGGTCGATCCGACTCCAGGGACAAGAACATCATATACGCAGGCAAGTTCAGTCGGGCAAAGGGGCTCCCGTGGCTGCTCGACGCGGTGAATAGCCTGGCTCAAAAGCACTCCGGCCTCACCCTCCACGTTGCGGGGAGCGGCGCCGGCGCCCAATCGGAGGTTCTCCGCGAGCGGATGATCTCCATGTCGCCCACAGTCGTGCTCCACGGGCAGCTCACCCATATAGCTCTCGCGGATCTCATGAGACGCTGCAAGCTCTGCGTGCTGCCCTCGTTCCATGAAGGACTCCCCCTGGCGCTTGTCGAGGCATTCGCGTGCGGCTGCCGGATCGTATCCACCCGCCTGACCGGCGTGGAGGACGGTCTCGCACCTTCCCTTGGGGCCGCCCTGGATCTCGTCTCGATGCCGAGGCTCAAAGACGCGGATATACCGCTGGAAAGAGACCTCCCGGCGTTCGTGGAGGAGCTGACGGACACACTGGACGCAGCTCTGAATGCGCCCCCTGTCGATACTGCCTCCGTCGCTTTCAGTACAAGCCTCGCGCCGTTCACCTGGCGCGCGGTCTTTGAAAAAGTCGAGAAGATATGGAAATCCGCCATCGGCTAACAATTCTTACTTTATCGCCAGTGGATACGATATAGTTGAGGAATAGTCATGGAACCCAAGATAAAGAGAAACCCAAAGCGGCGACACGGCCCGGTGGACAGGGTCAAGGTTCCGGTGGGCTTGGAGAAGATTCTATACCACGCTGCTGATGACGATGAGTTCAAGCAACTGCTGCTGGAAGACAGGGAAGCGGCGATCACGAGCACGAACGTGCGGCTTCGGAAGTCGGAGGAAGCGGTTCTGAAATCCGTCTCCGACGACGCTCTGGATGCAATGATCGATAGAATAGTCACCAGAAACCCCAAACGGCGCAGATTCATGGGTCTGGTAGCGGCCGCGGCCGCGTCTCTGGCTGCGGGGACAGCGGTGATTGGCTGCGACGAGGTCGATACCAAGTATGACTATGCTGACGCAGGTGGTTGCGACATCGACTGCGATACAGACACCGATACAGAAACGGATACGGATACAGAAACGGATACGGATACAGAAACGGATACGGACACCGATACGGATACAGACCCCGACGCGGGAACCGACGCCGGGCCGGACGGCGGGTAGATTACTTATTGAGGTGACTCATGGACAACGATGACATGACTAACGAACCGGATCTCACCATCGTCGGCGGTCAGCCCAGTAAAAGAAAGAGACAGTCGGCCAAGGTTCAGGTGCCGGTGGGATTGGAAAAGATCCTCTTCCACGCGGCTCGTGACACTAGTTTCAAGAAGTTGCTTCTGGCGGATCGAGACGCCGCAATCGAGAAGAGCGGTGTGGGCTTGCGACCCTCGGAACGCGCGATGCTCTCCGTGGCGACGGACGACGCCCTCGAGGTGATGATCGCCAAGATCAATCCATCCAATCCGAAGAAAAGGAAATTCATGGGCCTGGTCGCGGCGGCGGCCACGTCTCTTGCTGCGGGTACGGCCGTGATTGCCGGCGGCTGTGATAATGTCTCGGCCGACAACAAGGAATACGGTGTGGATGCCGGGACCGGCTCGGATATTGATACCGACACGGACACCGACACGGAACAGGATGCCGGGGACGACAGCGGGGATACCGATACTGTGGATGTAGATACCGAAACAGATTTTGACGGCATCAGACCGGACACCGACACCAATATGGATTCCGGGCCTTAGGCGTGAGCGATAAAAAGGACACGAAAAACATGAGTGACGAGACAAAGCGAGCAGGTCGAAACGGCCCTATCAAGGGCTCATGGAAACGACGTGGGGTTTCGAACGACGCCGAGGTGCCTGTAAATCTGGAGCGGATCCTGATCATGGCTGCGCAGGACGAGCAGTTCCGCGAGCTATTGTACGACAATCGCAATGAGGCACTTTCGAGGAGCGGTATCGTCTTCACTCCGTCTGAAGAGGCCGTGTTCAGTGCGATGCCGCAACAAATGCTGGAGGCGATGATATCGCGGTTCAAACCGGCCAGGCAGCGCAACCGACGGTTCCTCAAGAACGTCGCAACGGCGGCAATGGTGGGTGGATTGCTCATCGCTTCTTGCGACAATCCCGACGATGCGATTGCCTGTGGTGGCGTCGGGCCGGATATCGACTCCGACAGCGACGGCGATACGGATACGGACACAGATACGGACACCGATACCGAACCGGACGCCGGAAACGACGGCGGGGACAACTAACTAAATGGCGGACATTACATTCATCAACCTGAACATGCTCTTCGTTCGCTATTCCGATGCGTACGACAAGGAACTCCACCTGCCGCTCGGTTTGCTCTACCTCACGAGCGTGCTCGAGAACGCGGGTTACGAAGTGGACCTCCGCGACTATCAGACCTGCGAATCCGACGATCCGTTCGATATGGATACCTTCGTCGAGTTCTGCTCGGATCCGGCGCCGATCATCGGATTGTCGTGCATGGCCAACCTTCTTCCGTTCACCATACTTGCGGCAAAGAGGCTCAAGGAGCGCTATCCGGACACAACGATCGTGCTCGGCGGGGTGGGCGCGAAGGCGGTGGAGGAAAAGGTTCTTCAGAGATTTCCCTGGATCGATGTCGTTGCCCATGGAGAGGCAGAGAACTCGATCATCCCGCTCATCGAGGCGCTCAAGAACGGTGGAGATTTGACCGGTGTTCCCGGGGTGTTTTTCAAAACGGCGGGCGGGACCGTGGCGTGCAACGAGCCCCCTGCGAGGATAGAAGACCTCGACACGATTCCCAGGCCCGCCTATCACCGCGTGGACCTGAACGCATATGACGCGTACGGCATGGTCTCTTCCAGAGGATGTCCATACAAATGCACGTTCTGTTCGGTCGCTCCCATCTGGAATCACAAATGCTATTTTCGTTCGCCCGAAGATGTTGTGGCCGAGATGAAGGAGCTTCACGAAGCGGTGGGCGTGGAGCTGTTTTTATTTCAGGACGAGTTCTTTGTTTCCTCCAAGCAGGCGGTCATCCGATTCTGCAACGCTCTGGAAAAGAGCGGCCTGGACGTGAAGTGGAAGGCCTTCGCGCGTGTGGATCTCGCAGACGACGAGATGATGGACGCGATGGCGAGAACCGGATGCCTTGAGATCCGATTCGGCATCGAGACCGGTTCCCAGGCGATGCTGGAGAGGACCTTGAAAGGGTTCACTCCGGAGATGGCAGTCGATGTGGTTTCCAGGGCCACACAAATCTTCCCCCGGGTGGATACGTTCTTTATCTGGGCCTATCCGGACGAGTCGATGGACGACTTCTACAAATCGCTGTTTCAGATGATCTCGTTTCGCCTGATGGGCGCCCGGATTCTTCCCTCGCTTCTGTGTCTCTTGCCGCAAACCCAGATGTACATGGATCTGGGCGAGGAGAGGTTGCGGAATCTGGAGTTCTGCGAGGAACTCTTGCCCGAGTACGTCATCACGGGTCACGAGGTGTGCGAGGTGGGATCGGTATCCATTCAACCCAGGCACGCGCCGATTTTCGATTTCATAAAGGAGCACAAGGATCTCTTCCCCGGCTTCTTCCTCCTCGACGTGGACGAGAACATCCGACCCAAACTGCAGATCTTGCAGGAGCACGGCTTTTATACCAGGGCCGACCGGGAGCTGAGAGATCTCGACTCCTGCGGCGCGCATTCTCCCAGGGTGTGAAAAGCACTGGAAAAGAGGGCGAAGACATGAGTGACGAGATGAAACGAGGAGGGCGAAGCGGCCCTATCAAGGGCTCATGGAAACGACGAGGGTTGACGATTGACACCAAGGTGCCTGTCAATCTGGAGCGGATCCTGATCATGGCTGCGCAGGACGAGCAGTTCCGCACGCTGTTGTACGACAATCGCGACCAGGCGCTTTCAAGGAGCGGGATCGTCTTCACTCCGTCCGAACAGGCCGTGTTCAGTGCGATGTCCCAACAAGCGCTCGAGACAATGATCTCGCGGTTCAAACCCCAACAACAGCGAAACCAACGGTTCCTCAAGAACGTCACGGCGGCAGCCATGGCGGGTGGGATGCTCATCGCATCATGCGCTGTTTCTTCCTCTTGTGATGACGGCTGTGGACCAGATATCGACTCCGACACCGACGGCGATACCGACACTGATACTGATACTGATGAGGACGCCGGTTCGGATGCGGGCGAATAAACGATAACCAAACAAACGGTCCGGATCTCACCGCAAGCTATTTCAGGACGGTCGTCGTTCCTTGGCGCACGATCACAACCGAACACTTGGCCTGTTCGGCTATCATGGCGGAGAACGCCCCGATCGAGTCGTCCATGAAAGTGCTCTCCGACGTGCCCACCACCAGCATGTCCAGATCCGCCGACCGCTTCACCAGCACATCGAGTGGGTTGTCCGACCTCAGTAGCTCCGTGTTGAACGGCACCAGGCTGGTGTGACGCTCGATGGCGGCCATCTGGATGTGCCTGGAGTGGGCCAGGTGTTCGGTCTCGAATTGCTCGGGTACCACATTCAGGTACGTGACCTCACCCTGGAAATCCTCCGCAATGGTCATGGCCACCTTCACCATCAACGGCAGGTTCCCCTGACCGCCCAGGGCCACCCCTATCCTCCTGGGGGTCACGTCGTGAGTGAGCTGGAGGAAGACCAGGTCGTTGCGCACCTTCGTGGCGATCTTCTCGACCAGCTCCGACGGGCCTGCCCCCGGCACGGACGACCACCCCATGATGATCATCCGAACCCGCTCCTCTATTGACGCGTGAATTATCCCGTCGGCCAGATCATTAGCCGCTCTCACGACGGGTCTCACGTTGAACCCCTTCACGTTCGCCAGCTGGTTGGCCATCTCCGTGGCCTCCAGGGCATCGGCGGTGCCGGCTGTGCTCAACAGGGCTTCACGCGGGCTCTTTCCCTGCGCCGTCTTGACGACCCGCAGGGCGACCACCTCCCCTCCGTCGGGGGGCAACAGAGCCCTCGACAGTGAAAACAGGGACTCGAGCGTGTCAGGATTGGCCATGGGCACAAGGATCCGCTCCCCTTTCCTGAGGAAGTTGAGCGAATGCCCCTCCCGATCGGCGAGGTCCACGCTGAAGCCGGCCCTGCCCCGCTTCTCCGATGCATGGGAGTAGCTCAGGAACACCGCGCATCCCACGCCGACGATCATTCCCCCGAACATCATCGACTGCCAGTCCAGGGTAAGCAGCAGACTCGCGTTCGCAACCATGGCCGCCCACGGAACAGCCTTGCGCCATACGGGCAATCTCGCCCCCCCGGCCTTCTCCTCACTGCGGTAGAGCCTGTGCAGGGCCACCGAGATGGGGAGCATGGAGAACAACAGGGCGAAGTTTGCCGCCTTGGCGATAAACTCCAGATCGGCCAGGAGGATCACCACGATGGTAGCCCCCGCCCCCGCCAGGAGCGCCGGCGCAGGAACTCCGGACTTCCCCCGGACCGAACCCAGCAAACCCGGCAGCAACCGGTCCCTCCCCATGGCGAAGATCTGCCTGCCCTGGCTGGAGAGCGTGCTGTTGAGCGCCGCTGCGGACGCCAGGATTCCTCCGACGCCGATTAGCCAGGCGCCCCACGGTCCCACCGCCCTCGATGCCAGCAGCACGAGGGGCGCGTCGCTGGTCGCCAGATCCTTCCAGTTCACGGCCCCCACCGCGACTGCCGCCACGATCACGTAGAACAGCAGCGCGATACTCATGGAGATCCCCATCGCCCTCGGAACGGTGCGCTCCGCGTCCCTTATCTCCTCGGCGCTGTTGGCGATGAGCTGGTAGCCGAAGAACGAGATGTAGATGAGCGAGATTGCGGCCCCCACACCGCCCACACCCTTTGGGAAGACCGGAACGAAATTATCACCGGAGATGAGGGGAGCCGCTACTGCGGCAAGGATTACCAGCACCGCGAGGTTGCCCCAGGTGAAGATCTGCTGCACCCTGTCTCCGCCCTTGCCCGCGCGCATGCTCATCACGATGAACGTGATCACAAGGAAACCGGCGATGACCTTGTACAACCCATCGGAGACGTACCGCTCGGGAAGGAACGACGCAGAGTAGGTGGCGAAGCCGTGGGCGTACAGGGCGCAGGCGAAGACGCTCCCCACCGCGAGGTGCCACCCGACCATGAATCCCCAGAAGCTGCCCAGCTGGTTGTAAGCGTAAGCGTAACCACCTCCGGAGATTGGGAGGCGACGGGACAGGTCGGCAAACATGATCACCGACAGGAAGGTGAGCATGCCGCAGATACCGTACGCGATTGGAAGCCCGGGACCCGCCTGCGCCGACGCGATCCCCACGAGCACGTAGAGTCCCGCACCCATCAGGGCGCCGACCCCCAGGGTGGTGGACGCCATGAGTCCCATGGCCTTCTTGAAGGTCACCGGCGCGCTCTTCTCGTGCAGCCTCTGCTTCAGGGTCTCGTCCACGGGCATCTCGTACATCCATCCTTCTCGTCGACCCGGGGAGTATATCAGAATAGGCGCTCGCGGCTCGAATATGGTGTAGAATTGGAACAGAGGCAGAGCACAGTGGGGGAGACATGAGTGACAAGATGAACAAACCGGATCTCACCATCGTGGGTGGACAACCCGGTAAACGCCATAACTCCGGAGACAAAATCCAGGTGCCCGTGGGGCTGGAAAAGATCCTCTTTCACGCTGCCCGTGACACGAGCTTCAAGAAGTTGCTCCTGGCGGATCGCGACGCCGCAATCGAAAAGAGCGCGGTGAATTTGCGACCCTCGGAACGCGCGATGCTCTCCGTGGCGACGGATAACGCCCTCGAAGCGATGATCGCCAGAATAGTTCCCACCAATCCGCGAAAACGGAAATTCATGAGCCTCGTCGCCGCAGCGGCAACATCTCTTGCAGCGGGTACGGTGCTCGTCGCAAGCGGATGCGATGCTCAGTCTGTGGTCAAGGGGTCTACCGCAGATGAAGACATAGACGGGAGCGTAGACAGCGGCGACACCGATACTGAAACCAGTACTGAAACCGATACTGATTCAGATACTGTCGATACGGACACCGGTGGCCCATATGCCGACGCCGGCGTGGGACCCGATACCGACACCGATACCGAATAGGGGGCCGACGATGAAGAAACCCAAGAAAGAACGGAGCGGCGAGTGCCAGGAGTTGGTTGGATCGTGGAAGCGACACAGCGGAGGCTCCAGCATTGATATTCCGGTCAATTGGGAGCGCGTCATGATCGAGGCTGCGCAAAACCCGGATTTCAAGGAGAGCCTGATTGCAAACCGTGAACAGGCAATCGCACGCGCCGGGTTTCGACTTTCGGACTCGGAGAACGCAATGCTGGCCGCCCTGTCACCGGAAACCCTCGAGGTGATGATCCGCTCCATCGATCCCGGACGGTCGAAAAATCGACGTTTCGCAAGAACTGTAGCGACTGCAGCGATGGTAGGTGGGATGCTCATCGCTTCTCACGCATGTGAAGAATTTGATTGCGGAGGCATCGGTCCGGATATCGATTCCGACAACGATACCGATACGGACACTGACATAGATACAGATACTGACACCGATACTGATATCGATACGGACACCGATACTGATACCGATACAGGTGTAGATCCTGACGCGGGAAACGATTCCGGTTCGGATGCGGGCTAATGACTTGTTGAGGTGACCTTCCCAGAAAAAAAGTGACTGGCACCTCCAGAAGCACCTCGAAGCTCTTCCTTAAAGATAATCCATTATAGCTCTGATATTACAAGCGAATCCCCTGGTTACACAGGAATAAGATTACACCAAACAAATGTGTCTGGCACCCTATCAACACAACATCAGGCAGTCGGTTTCTTGCGCCTGATTACCGATATGAAATGGGAAAAGGTCGGAAGGAATCCGTAGAGCAGACTCACCCCCAAAATAACCATGAAGGTGACCTCTTTTTTCCAAAAAAGATGACCGGCCAGGAGTGCCAGCACGAGAACCGGCATGCCGTAGATGATGCGACGGTTGGAAGCGAGCGCCCTGCCCA
Source organism: Deltaproteobacteria bacterium (assembly GCA_030621515.1). Classification (GTDB taxonomy): domain Bacteria; phylum Myxococcota_A; class Polyangia; order JAAYKL01; family JAAYKL01; genus JAUVAN01. The sequence goes on from JAUXHN010000012.1 coordinate 33,180, forward strand.
TGTGCTTGTAGAGCGTGTCGAAAGACAGCATCTGCATGCATGCAATCCCAACCATGAATCCCAGAATCACCTGGTTATCGGGAAAGAGGATTATGGAGCAAAGAGTGACAAGCGCCCCGATAGTGCTCGGCACGCCACAAAAATAGGCCGGATCGGAGTAGGCCTTGTTGAGAGTGAAATAGACGAGCCTGCTGATGGTAAACATGCTGTAAAAAGCACCCAGCACGACACCCTCCATACCGCCCACGGCGAAGTACAACGCCACACCCGGCGCCACTCCGTAATTGACTCCGTCGGCGATGTCGTCCGAGTAGACACCGAACCTGGTTCCGCCATACTTTCTGGCAGCAGCGCCGTCAAAACCGTCGAACGCGGCGCCCAGCATCAGGAAAAGCAGGCTCAGGTCGAACCGCCCCTTCCTCGCAAACAGCATCGAGAAAACACCGCACAACAGGTTCGCTGCGGAAAGAGCGTCCGCGAGAAAGCGTTTCTGTAGCGCGCCGAGGTTGTACAGGGCCACCACCGATGAAAAAGTCACGTTGGTGATGAGCAGGTATCCCACAAGCTCGGGCGTTGCCAACCTTGGGGCCCACCCCTGGCTTACGAGAAGCAGCGAAAGCAACGTCGTATAACTCATGGCGGTTCGAAGGCGATTTTCAGTGCTGCCTTTCCCCACGATGAATAGAACCATCAGCAAAAAATCGATGGCCAGCTTCGCGCCGAGCAACTCCAGGGGCAAGATGTCCACACAGAAGTACGACAGCACCGCGAGGATGGGGTAGTCGGTTACGCGGTCGAAGATTCTGCCGAACCCGGTGGCCTTGTCCTTCTGGCGGGCGACTACACCGTCGAGATAGTCGAGCGCCGCGAAGAGGACGAACAGACCGATGACAAGCCAGGGCCTCCCGGGGAGTCCGTCCACCTGTTTGAGCGCGGCCACAAGCGGAAATATGACAACGAGCTTGGAAGCGGAGAGCACGTTCGGATGCAGGGGCACCAGACCTGCTATCCCGGACTCGAATCTGAGCACCCACGCGGGCTTGGGAACCATGCGTCTCGCGTCGTCGTCCATTAACCAGCCGTTTTTTCCAGGGCTCTGCGGGTGGCCCAGACAAACAGGCCGCGCGGGAGGATCTTTGAGAAAAGGAACGCGGTGAGTTTCATCATGATGCCCTTCACCGAGATCATCTTTCTTTTTTTGGCGTGCCTGAGGGCGAGATCTGCAACCGCGCCGGGCTTCAGCATGAAGGGTATGTCAGGCACGTCGCCGGCGACGTCGTAGAACTCGGTCTTCATGGGGCCGGGGCAACATACCGTGCACCCGATCCCCCGGGACCTCAGCTCCCCGGACAACCCGCAGGAGAAGCTGATCACAAATGCCTTGGAAGCCGAATAGAGACTCCATCCGGACGCGGGGATGAATCCGAGCACCGAAGCTACCTGGATGATCGACGCTCCCCTGTTCATCCATTTCAACCCGGCGAGCGTCAGCCGGGCGAGCGACTTGACGTTGAGATCCAGCATCTGCGAAACGCGCGCGTCTTCCATCTCACCGAAACGACCGTTGTGGCCGAAGCCCGCGTTGTTCACCAGGAGCTTCAGGTCCGGTCGCTCCCGCTCCATCCGGTCGATCAACACACCCACCCCCTCGTCCGTTGCGAGATCGGCCACCACCGGCACTCCCACAATCCCCTCGAGAGTAGATGCCAGCTCCTGCATGGGCTCCTCTCTCCTCGCCACCATCCATATTTCATCCACGTCGAACCACCGGTCGATTCGGCGCACGAACTCAACGCCGAGCCCGGCGGAACCGCCTGTCACGATCGCAACTCTCATCTCCATACCTCCATTATTCCGCCTGTCAGCGACCCCACAAGACTGCCTCCCACAATATCGAAGGACGCGTCGGCGACAGAAACACACGCGCCATGTTGCGCCCCTTGGGCAGCGGAAGAACCCCTCTGCCGTCTTCGTCCAACGCAACCCCCCTCCTCATCAGCACCTTGCCCGCCAGGTTCTGTGCCTCCACCTGCCAGGGAGTATTCGGCTCACCGAATATCTCCACACGAACCGGGGTCCGTTGCATGTCCTGGATCCTCAACCTCAACCGGGTCGCCGCTTCGAGCATGGGCCCGGTCTTGAGGAGATATCCGTCGCAGGCCCCGGAAACCTGGCCCGACATCCCCCCGGTCACCGACTCGCACTCCACTTCGATGGGACGAAGCGGCTCGGAGCGACCGGCCTCGGCCGATCCCTGCCTGGCCTCCACTTCGACCAACAGGCGTTGCGCGTTGCCGCCGAGCACAAGACCTGACTCCCGCGCGCTGAACCCGGCCCTGAGAAGAGCCGCCGTGAGCGCGGGCAGGCGAGACACATCCTCGAGCCCCTTCGGCGGTCGCACTCCCCCGTAATCCGTCCCGATGGCGAGGGAATCGAGGGCGCCGATCTTTTTTACGTGGAGCATGTGCCTCACCACGTCGTCGATGGATGCAACCGGATCCTCCCCGGCCACCAGGAAATCCGGATTGAACACGATACCCATCACCCCGCCGTACCGGGCGAGGGCGAGGATCTGTACGTCGTTCAGGTTTCGGGGATGTTCTCTCAGGGCGGCAGCCGCCGTGTGGGTCACCGCCACAAGGTTACCCTGCTCCACCAGCACGTCCCAGAACGTCTTCTGGGACGCATGGGTCAGATCCACCAGGATCCCCTGATCTCGACAGATTTGAACCAGCCGGGCTCCCCTCGATGTCAGGCCGCCCGGGTCACAGGGGGTGACCGCCGCTTCCGCAAAGACGTTACTCTTCCCCGCAACCAACCCGATGATGGCGACGCCGCGACGCCGCAGGTCGTAAAGAAAGCTCGCGGATTCCTCCAGGCCGTCCGCTCCCTCGATCAGCAACATGACGGGCATCACGCCCTTTTCACGCGCTGCCTGGGCCTGCGCCAGGCTCAATACGATCGAAGCTTCCCCCGCGGTCTGCGCGACCAGATCCGTTGCCTCGACAATGCCCTCCTCGAGCGAAAGAGACGGCTTCTTGCCCGGCTCGATCTGTACGGCCGAAAATATCAGGTTGAGACCGCCTTGCCGGAGCTTGTCCAGGTTGACGTGAGCACCCGGCGTCGTGAGGGTCCATCCGTCGCGCCTCTTCCTGAACACAAGGTCCTGGATCAGGTCGATGGAAAATACTTCATGATGAATCGTTCCGGGATCGGGCGCCTGTGCCACCTGCCCCTCGTCGCCGGGTTCAGGGTGGTGCTTTCCCACCAGATCCAGCTCGGGCTGCGCCTCTTCGCCACCGCACGCGCACGAAAAGAGCAAGGCTCCTGCAACCGCTGCGAGCAATAGCCTGCGATCGAACATGCGGCAACTCTATTTTGAAAACCGTAGAACGACAAGGACATCTACTACACATCAGAAACGAGTCTGTCGGGGATGAGGGGTGAGGGCTTGGTGGTTGTGATCAGCCAGATCTGGTGGGCCGCACGGGTGATGCCGACGTGGAGAAGATGCCTGGCCTCTTCGTTGTCGGGGTAGGAGTCGGCGTTGACCTCCACCATGATGACGTAATCGAACTCCAGCCCCTTGACCTGCCTCACGTCGGTCACCTCGACTCCGGGCGCGAAGGAGAAGTCCTGATCCGTAATGAGCTCCAGCCGGGGCACCTCCGATTTTTGTAACCCGTCGAAATAGAGTTTTGCCTGAGCCTGGTGCCTGGCCACTACCGCCACGTTTGCAAGCGGCTCGCGCGCAGCGAGGTCGCGCAACGCGGTGCCGATGAAATCCACGGCCTGGCCCGGATCCGAGAACTGGTGCACCTCCACCTCGGCGCCGTGGCGATACGCCTCGGATTCCTCCCCACAGAGCGGCCCGAGAACATCGCGAGCCACCTTCATGATCTCTATGGTGGACCTGTAGGCGATCTTCAACGGCTCGATCCTCGCGCCGCGCACACCCAGGTCACTCAGGAAGCCATCCCAGTCCTCGAAACCGCTCTCGCGAACAATCCGCTGAGCCGTGTCGCCCGCAAGTGTCACCGGACGATCGCGGCCGACCGTATCCATGAGCACTCCAACCTCCAGCGCGCTGAAGTCCTGCACTTCATCTACCATGAGATGATCGTAGTCCAGGCGTCCGTTCCGACCGCGCAGCCATCCCCTCTTGAGCTGGTGGAGCCTGAGCAACAGCGCGTCGTCCTCGCGATCGAGCGCAGGAGGTTCGTCATCGCCACTGCCCGAAACGGAGGCCTCGTCGATCCTCGAGTACATCCGCACACACCACTGGTGAACCCGATCTATCTCTGCATCGGTGAACTCTGCCGGGGCGTATGCATCGAGCGCGCTTCCTATCGCCTTGCGGTCGGTGAGCAGATCGGCCCAGTCTGAAACCACGTCCTGCGTCCGGGCCGCCATTCTGTTCAACTCCAGCTCGGTCACCATTCCCGTGCGCGAATTCAGGGCATCTCCTCTATCCCGTCCTATGCGTACCTCACCATCGAGCCACCTGAGCATACGCTTGCGCCTGGAATCCAGAGGCATGTTGCGCAGGGTCTTCCACGCCTCGCGAATCCGCTTCTCGTCCGCAGTTCCCGCAACGGCATCGTACAACCCGGCGGTCAGTTCCTCGTCCTGGCAATCGACGATATCATCGAGGATTCGCAGCATCGCCGGGTGCTTCTTGAACCTGGTCACGACCGAGGGCGTCCACTCGCTGTACGCTCTGGGCAATCCGACGATGTGCCTGCGCCTCTGCTCGGACGCCCAGTTTTCGAAAGTTATTACCTTGACGCCGTTGACCCCCAGAGCGGGAAGAACCCCGGAGACATACGACGCGAGCCCATGGTTGAACACCACCACCAACATACGATGCGGCCGAAATTGCTTCGTTCGCTGGAATGCGAGGTAGGCGATCCGGTGCAAACCGACGGTGGTCTTGCCAGAACCGGCGCTCCCCTGCACCACGATCAGGCCGGAGGCCGGGCTGGAGATGAGCTCGAACTGCTCCCTGTCGAGGAGCGAAGATATCTCCGGCAGGTGCTTGTCAGTGCGCGCCAAGCCCTGTGCGTCCACGCCGAGCTTCCCTCTGACCGACGTCAGGGTCTCGGCTCTTACGGCAACCCCCTGCCCTCCCGCAAGCCGCGGACCGTCGCCCTCGAGCCGTATCCATTCTCCCATTCGCCTGACGAAGACTCCCTCCTGATCGGCAACGCGCTTGAGTGCTCCCTCGGTAACGGTCACCGAACGCCGTGCCGTGATGAGGCCTCGCCTGGTCCGGCCTCCGAACTCCTCCTCGTAATCGTCGCCCACTTCGTAGCAGTAGTACATCCGGCTGACCGGAGCGTTTCGCCAATCCACGATACGGATATCGGCGTCAGGAACGAGAAAGGTTCGCTTGCCCAGCAACACATCCCTGGATTCCGTATCTTCGCGCAGCCGCAGATGTCCAAAATAGGGACTCGCCCTGTCCACCGGGATCTCTTCTCCCTTGCCTCGCTGGGCAGCGAGGGCTTGAATGCGGGTCATGTGCTCTACCAGGGGAGGAATGTCCTCGCCCTTGGCCTCGCCGATGGCGTCTCTCAGTGAAATCAACTCTGCGTCGTAGTCCGAGTAAGAGGACACGACACGACCGTACCTGTCCAGGCACTTCTGCACCTTGTCGAGCATCTCCAGCTCTTCCGCCACGGCGGTGGCTGAGATTATCTTGTCGCGACCATCGCCCAATGCAGGCTCCTTTGTGCTCCTGGCGAACAAAACCAAAGAGATCAGTTTAGCACGGGTTTCGGCGTGTTAACTTGCAATGTTGCGAAAAAGAATGCAGCGGCCTGATACGGACCTGGACGATGCCCGAGTTTTCAGCTTGCCGGAGGCACTATCCGCACATGCCTGCCGGTGATCAGGTTGGGCGCCGAGTTGGAGTAGGTGAGGCCGTTGTCCACGTCCCCCTGGATCCCCGCCACGGCGTCCGAACCGTTGGCCTCGGCGCCGATATTGGTGTTCACGTAGCAGTAATGTATCACCCCTGTTGCCATGTCGAGGGCCGCGCGGATATCGTACGCGGAGGTCTCGTTCCAGTTGGGGATCTTCCACTGCACGTGAAAGAATAAGCCGTCGTCCAGGTAGTAGATGCCGTTGTCTCCCGAAGTGTCCATTTCCAGCTCGTCCCAGTAGACGGCGACAAGAGGGATATTGTTGTAGGGGAGCTCGGCGGTGACTCCGGGATTGACCAGCTCCGTTTCGAAGGTCATGGCCCCGTTCTCGTTGATAAATACGGAGGTTCTGTCCACACCGTAGAAGCTGAAGGTGGAGATGAGGGAAACCTCCAGCGAGGCGCTGGACGGCAGGGAGACGGCGATGCCCGTACCGGTGAGATTTGGGCAGATAGAGAGATCCGCGTCCCACAAACCGATATACCCGAAGTCGCCATATTCTCCCGGGCCGAACATGTTATCGGGGTAATACTCGTAGGCTCCAATGTCGGCCCATGGGGGTCCGTTTCCGGTGTTGGCCGTATCCGGGTCGTCCACCCTCGGAATAGACAACAGATCTTCCTCCGGCGCGGATGAGCCGTCTGCCGCATCGGTGCATGGCGAGTCCTGGGACAGGCGGTAATCGTCGACGAAGAAGGAGTCCCCCTCCGCTACGACATCGGTCACATCACCCCAGACGCTGATCGAATCTTCGGTGTTCCCGGCGATCAGGTACCAGCGCTCTTCGGTGCCCAGCACCCGAACGATTTTGCCCACAAGGGCGTCGTCCTCCCAGTCGTCATCGACACGGGTCATGGTGGTCATGACGGTGGCATCATCGTACGAAACTGAATTCCAGGTGCCGATGTGGGCCGGGATCCCCTCGAACTGGGGGTCCTGGTTGAGGTTGCCCACACCCGTGGTTCCCCCCTGGTAGACGCTGTAGGTCACCTGATCGGACGCCGGCGCGGGGCTGATCTCGGACGGCGCATCTCCCCAGAGGATACTGTTCACCACCGAGATCGCCTGCGTCCCGGTGTCTTCTATTGCCCCGCCGCTCGTCTCCGCATCGTTGCTTGCGAAGGTGCAGTTGATGAAGCTGGTTTGCCCCTCGCCGGCTGCATTCACTCCTGCGCCCGTGGCGCCTGTATCCACCGCGTGGTTTCCGGCAATCAGGCTCGCCTGTATGGTCACGTCGCCGTCGCCCCTCACGGAGACGGCCCCGCCGTTGATGGCCGTGTTGTCAGCAAAGATGCACGCGGAGATCTGGGAATTGCACGACATGGTGTCCATCCCGCCACCCGACTGTATCGCGGTGTTGCCGTAAAACCAGCTGCCGGCCACCGAGACGGATCCGATGGCCTCCATCACCGAGAGGCCACCACCCCGGTTAGCCTGGTTTCCGGCGAAGACGGAGCCGATGACATTGACACCGCTCTGGTACGAGATCACGGCCCCGCCCGTGTCGCTGGCCGTGTTGGAAACGAAGCTGCACTGATCGATGTTGGGGGAGCTGGCATCCTCGCTGAATATGGCGCCCCCCTGTCCGGCGTTGAGGGAATCCCCTGCCGAGTTCAGGTAAAAAACGCTGCCGCTGATATCGGGAGAGCTGGCGATGTTGTGCATCGCTCCGCCGTTGGTGACTGCGGTGTTTTCCCGGAACAGGCAGCCATCGAGGACAATCGACGCGCTCTCATTGCTGACGGCCCCTCCGAGCCACGCCGCGTTCTGCGTGAAGGAGGAGTTCAAGACGGTGGCCTCCGCGCCGTAGGTGAGGAACGCGCCACCGTTGGAGTCGATCTCTGTGTCGGTGGAGTTGCCCTGGAAGACACACGAGTCGACCGTGGGCGCCCCCTGGAGGTTGTTGACCGCGCCGCCCCCCCATTCGGCCATGTTGTCCAGAAAGGTGCAGCCGGTGATAGCGGGGGATGAGTGGTCGTTGTCGATGGCGCCGCCGAATCGATTCGCGCTGTTGTCCTGGAAGATGCAATCGATGATGGTCGGGCTGCTCTGGGGCTCCGTGTCGGAAATGTTCTCTATTGCGCCCCCGAAAAAACCATGGTTGCCGGCGAATGTGCAATTGGAGATTGTGGGGGAGGTGTTGCTGTTGAGCATCCCGCCTC
>JAUXHN010000305.1 GCA_030621515.1 Deltaproteobacteria bacterium
AGGCTCTGTCCCGCAGTGACGCTGTCCGCCGAGTACAGAGTGTCCGGGTTGGAGGCGAGGATCATTTGCCAGCGGCTGGGATCCGAGTAGTAGAAATTTGAGATGTCGCTGAGGGTTTCGCCCTGGCGAACCGTGTGGAGCCGCGCTTCGCCCTGCTTCAGCCGCTCGCTCTGGCGCAGGGGCACGAGGAGAACCTCCACGCCGCCCACCATCGCGACGGCCGGGCGAATCGGTTGCCCGTCGATCAGCGAATGCGTCAGCACGGTTCCCTCGGGCAGGTGAACGGTGAGATACTCCCGGGTGTTGTTGCGAATACGAATCTTCAATTTGGTGACCTCGGTCCCGTCCTGTGAAAGGACGGTCGATGCCTGGATCTCCTCGACGAGGGTGCTCGTCAGGGTGACCTGCTCATGGCGTGAGACCGAGATCTCGATGGTGGGCGGTTCGGTGAAGCTGAATCCGAACATCAGAGGGTTGGCGGTGAGTTCGGTGAGCTCGACGGGCATATCGAGGGCGCTTAAGCAGGTGGCCGACTCGGTGGAAACTACGTCTATCTTGAGGCCGGAGGGGCCAAGCACTCCGGCGGTTCCGTCTGTGGGAGTGCCCTTCGCCGGCCAGGGCATGAGGAGAGATATGGGGCCGGTGGCGTCCGCCGGGGTCTGAAAGCGGATCACCATCCCGATCCGGTCGGAGACCAGGTACCGCAGCAGCACAGTCAGTCGGCCACCGTCCCTGGCGTCTGTTTGCCACTGGAGCACCGCGTCACCCTCGACGTCGATAATTTCGATGCCCTCGCGCAGCTGCAGCTCTACCAGGTCGGTCTCGCCTTCCACGACGGACAGGTCGAGGGAGGTCTTTCCGGCGATCACCGACTCTCCGACGGTGAAGAGAGTGCTCGTGACCGCCTCCATCACAACCGCCTGATCGCCCTTGTGGGTGACACGGCGGGTCCACGACAGGTCGAACTGCCCGGAGGAATCCAGGTTGCCCACGAGGAGCGTCGATTTTTCACGAGGCTCGACTCTCGTCAGGGCGCCGTTCGCGAGTCTGGGCTCGATCTCCGTTTCCGGGAGGAGTACCGAGACGTGAGTGATGCCGCCTCTGGGCAAGGAGAACTTGAGGCGTCGCGCGAACCGATCCTGGTCCTCGCCCGCGTAGAAGTCGAGCCGCACCCGATGCTCACCGGGCTCGTCGATGCCCAGGGTGTACATGCTCCCCTCGCGCAGGAGCGACGTCCTCTTGCCGTCGAGCAACACCTCTCCTAAGGAGACCTCCCCGTCGAGCAGGGGAACTCTCACGTGCCCACGGGTATCGATGACTTCGAACACCTCGGTGAGGGTGCCGCTGAACAACCCCTTGGTGAAGCTCCCCTCGATCTTCCGTTCGATTCGCGCCACCGGGAACGCCGGCGGGTCGGGCTCGATGTCGCGCTCGATCTCGAGGCGCATGCTCTCCCAGCGTTCGAGGGGCATGGTGACTTTTGTGCATTCCTGTGCGTCGGACGTAAAAGACGCAATCGCGAGAGTTGCCAGCGTGAATGCGAGCATGAACCGTTTCATGGTCAATACCTCCATATGGGTTAGTTCGCCGCGAGCTTAAACAGGTAGACGACCGATGGAAACAAAGAATTCCCCGGAGACAGAATTTTTACATCGGGCGCGGCATGCGGGCGGTGGTTTTTCTTCGAGCCGGCGCGTACGAAATTGATTATGGCGTGAGCACGATTCTCCCACGGGCGATCCATACACCCGGGCAGAGCCTCTCGCGGCCGCGCGTCACGCGGAGCACCCGCCTATTTCCTTGGCCGGGGACCTGTTTTCAACATGACAGGAGGCATCGATATTGTGGCACATGATTTGCTCAACCATAAAACTGAGGCGGGATGTTCATCACTCCCCCGACGATAGCAAGGAGGTGTCTCAATGTTTCTACATCATTCCGATGTTCTGGTGATAGGCGGCAGCTCCGCCGGCCTGAGCGCTGCGATAACGGCCAAACGGCAACATCCCAATAAGAGCGTTACCTTGTTGCGAAAGGAGAAACAGACGCTTGTTTCCTGTGGGATTCCTTATGTTTTTGGAACCATCTCATCTCTGGGTGACATCGTTATCCCGAACTCTCTTCTTGAAGATAACGGCATCAAGCTGGTGGTAGGCGATGCCACCAAGATCGACGTGTCGAATTTCATGGTCGAGGTGGATGGCCACGACCAGATCGGCTACGAGCGCCTCGTGATCGCCACGGGTTCCCGCCCGGCCATGTTGCCGGCGCCCGGTTTCGAACGGTCCGGCGTCTTCACCATATCCAAGGAGATGTCCGTGTTGTTGGAGCTGAAGCAGAAGCTACGCAATTCACGGGACCTGGTTGTGATCGGCGGTGGATTCATCGGCGCGGAGGTCGCGGATGAATGCCGGAAAGCCGGAGTGAAGAGGATCACCATCGTCGAGGACCAGGCGCACTGCCTGGGTTTGTGGTTCGATGAGGAGTTTGCGCAAAAGGCAGAAGCTATCTTAAAAAACAACGGCATCGCGGTCAAGACCGGCGTCAACGTGACCAGGATGGGTGGCAACGCCGAGGTCAAGGAGGTCGTACTGGAAGACGGGGATGTGGTGCCTGCGGACGCAGTGATCATGTGCGTGGGTTCGGTCGCAAACACAGACCTTGCCAAAAAGGCCGGGCTTGCTCTGGGACCCACCGGAGCCATCTCGGTCAACCGATACATGAGGACCGCCAACGAGCGCATCTTCGCATGCGGCGACTGCGCCGAGAAGGTCTCATTCTTCGGCGGGAGGCCCTCGCCAATCAAGTTGGCGTCCATATCCTGCAGCGAAGGACGTATCGCCGGCGCCAACCTCTTCGGAGTGCGCCGGGAGAACATCGGGACCATAGGAGCGCTGGGGACCAGAATCGGAGGCACATCCTTTGCCTGCGCCGGATTGACGGAGCAGGCGGCGATCGCGACGGGATACGACTGCGTGACGGGGGTCGCAGAGGGGCCGAATCGTCACCCCGCGTGCATGCCGGGAATGGAAATGATAAAGGTGAAGCTCGTGTTCGAGAAGCGCAACGGGGTGATCCTCGGTAGCCAGTTCATGGGTAGTAGTTCCGTGGGAGAAATGGTGAACATGATGAGCGCGTGCATCCAGAAGAAGATGACCATCGACGATATAGCAGCCTTCCAGATCGGCACGCATCCCTGTCTCACGAGTTCGCCTTTGACCTATCAGACAGTGGATGCCGCCGAGATGGCCCTCCAGAACGCTCTGTTGCACAAGGAGGAGGAGTAAGTCATGGCAAAGGTACTGATTATCGACGACGACAAAGATCTTCAGGATTTGTTCAGAGGCATATTGGAGCAACACGGTTTCAAGGTGGTTTCCGCGCTCGGGCCCGACGAGGGGATCGATCTCGTCGCCTCCGAAAAACCGGATCTGGTGGTGCTCGATATAATGATGCCGGACGGTTTTGAGGGTTTTGACGTCGCGCGCGCCATTCGGGAGGATCTGGGGCTTGTGGAGCTTCCAATAATAGTGATGAGCGCGATCCACGAGGTGAAAAAGATTCCGTATCGGTTCACGCCGGACGAGAAACATCTTCCCGTGGACCTGTGGCTGGACAAGCCGTTCTCACCAGAGGATCTCGTGACGCGTATCCGAACGGCCCTCAACGAGACCCCCGGCCAACCCGGGTAGTAGGGGCAGACCGGAGCCTGGCCCGCCATAGCCATGCGACGGCGGGTGTCTGCCCTTATCAAGATCGTAGGGGCGATGCCTGCACTGAAGATTGATCGCATCCTCTCATGTGCAATATTCAACGCCACAATAGTCCAATGTTGTCGGCACTCCCTGCGCCAGCACCGCGGAAATAAATTCCGCGGCCAGAAATGCGCCACTTCGTGTCGGAAAGGGCTTCGCCCTGAAGCACAAAGAGCCCTAATGGCTTTTTCTGAAATGTCTTTTCGTAGGCC
>JAUXHN010000067.1 GCA_030621515.1 Deltaproteobacteria bacterium
CGAGTTCCCGGTCTCCACGGAGTTTCCTTCACATCCGGTCAGAAACAACAGAATGACAAGTAATTTAATAATGCTTTCTGATTTCATGATTGCACCTTGTTACTGCGTTTTCATTATAGACACAAAACGCGACGCCTTTATTCCTTATGCTTCGCGACGACATCCAGCAACCAGGGCATGTCCATGCCGAGGCTCTTGAGCTTCTCCACGGTGGGCACGCCGTTGTCGGTCCAGCCCCGGCGCTTGTAGACCGCGTCCACGAGTTTGTCGTATTGCGTTTCGCGGAACTTGCGCAACGCTGCCTTCTTGTCGGAGGTGCTCATGCCGGCGGGATCCTGGCCGACGACATTCTTTAGCTGTTCGTCGTAACGTTCGGCGCGGGACTCGTACTCCTCGTTGGTGACCGGGCCCATTGCGCGGTAGGGGCCGTAGTCGTGCTCGCGCGTGCCGAACCCCATGCGCAGGTTGAACACACGCTGGAAGTTGTACACCCGCTCCGACATGGTGATCATCTTGCCCTCGTCGAGCTTCTTGCCCGTGACCCCCTCGTAGAAGTTGTAGTAACCCTCCAGGTGACCCGGCACCTTGTGAGGCTCGTCGTACTCGGCGTTATTAGTCGGTTCGACGTCGTTCCAGGGGAGTTTGCACAGTCCCATCAGGCCGAACCACGTTCGGAAATTGGGGAAGAAGTGCAGCGCCTCGGCCTTGTCCTCGAATGTGGGGATCTGCTTGTTGACCATATCCATGAAGATGAGCCATGCCTCGTCGTGCTGCGGCCCCTTGGAGGCGAGCGCAAACCCGCCCTGCTGCGCGAGGGACTCCTTGGTCACGTACTCGGAGTACTCCAGACCCTTGCACTCCATTCCAATGTCTTGCAGGAACTCGGCGTTGGCAAAGAACTCCTCGACGAACTTTTTCTTCATCTTGCGGACACCCTGCCCGACCGTCACGCCGAAACCCTCGCCGCGAGCCATCTGATGAAGTATTTCCAGGGAGTCGTCCGCCGCGCCGAAACTGAGCTCCAGCCCGCCGGTCTTGTCCTTGTCGATGACGCCGTTCTCGTAGCATTCCATGACGAACGCCATGCACGTGCCGAAGCTGATGGTGTCGATGCCGTAGGTGTCGCAGTAGAAGTTGATCTCCGCCACGGCGAAGGGATCGAAGATGCCCATGTTGGAACCGCATCCGGCGGCGGTTTCATACTCGGGTCCGTCCACAAGGACCTTGTCGCCCTTGTACGGGCCGGTCTTTAGCTCGAACCCCTCGATGCACTTGGCGCACGCCATCATGCAGCCCGCCCAGCACCCGTCCGGCGTATTCTGGGTGACCATCTTTGTCCAGATGGGCGAGGCGATCTTGTGGGATTCCTCGTGCCCGCCGAACTTGTAGTTGTGGGTTGGAAGCAGATCGTAGGTGTCCATGATCTCCACGAGGTGCGCTGTTCCCACCCGGCGCATCTTGCACTGATCGTCGTCGAGGAGAGTCATCTCCTCGCCGAGCTTGGCCCCGTACTTCTTGACCTGGGCGGAATCCACCGGGTTGTTTGCCTCGTCATAGACCTTCAGGGCGCCGGTGGGGCACACGTTGGAGCACATGGCGCAGCCGATACATCGGTGGTACTGCTCGCCGAAAGGCATCGTTACGTGGCGGTTCGCGCCTCGCCCCTCGAAGCCGATGATGTTTTCCCAGGCTACCTCCGTGCAGGCGCGTGTGCAGCGTGTGCAAAGGATGCAGGCGTCCTCCGCCTCGTTTCGATTGGGGTGCTTGTACGAGGGCTCGGTTGCGCCGTACTGCTTGGCGTACGTTTTGAGGATTGGCACGTTGGGCCAGCGAGCGAGCATCATGGTCAGGAGATCCTTGCGGAACTCCATGACCTTGTCCGACGTCGTGGAGGCTTCGATCTTTTCGCGGATGGGGTAGTTGCACGCGGTGACCATTTTGGTCTTGCCGCCCACCTTGATCTCCGTCAGGCACAGGCGGCAGTTGCCGTCCGATGTGAGCGCCTTGTGGTGACACAGCGTGGGGATGGGGATTTCCGCACCTCGCGCGGCATCCAGAAGGAATGTCCCCTCTTCGACTTCAATTGTTTTTCCGTCAATCGCGATCGAAATCATGGGCTTCCTCCTACTCTACATTCACGGCGTCGTACTTGCAGACGTCGTTGCAGATACCGCACTTGATGCACTCTTTCTGGTCGATCGTGTGCTTCGCTTTCTTCTCGCCGCTGATGGCGTTGGTCGGACAGCGCTTTGCACAGACCATGCAGCCGTTGCATTCGTCGTTGATTGTGAACGTGATCAGGTCCTTGCAGACCTTGCCTGGACAGCGCTTCTCGTCGATGTGGGCGTCGTACTCCTCGCGGAAATAACGCAGCGTTGAGAGCACCGGGTTGCAGGCGGTGGCGCCGAGTTGACACAAAGAGCCGGCCTCCATGACTCGAGAGATCCTCTCCAGTTCGTCGATGTCCCCCTTAACGCCCTTGCCACTGGTGATGCGGTCGAGGATCCCGTAGAGGGTGACCGTGCCCTCGCGGCAGGGGTTGCACTTGCCGCAGGACTCGTCCTTCAAGAACTCCATGAAGTACTTGGCCACATCCACCATGCAGGTGTGATCGTCCATGACAATCATGCCGCCGGAGCCCATCATGGAACCCGCCCTGGTCAGGGTATCGAAGTCGACGGGTTCGTCGAGGAGGGATGCCGGGAGGCAGCCGCCGGAAGGTCCGCCCGTCTGTACGGCCTTGAACTCGCGGCCGTCGGGGATCCCGCCGCCCACGTCGAAGATGATCTCCCGCATAGTGATGCCCATGGGCACCTCCACCAGGCCGGTGTTGTTGATATTTCCCACCAGGGAGAACACCTTGGTGCCCGAGGAGCCGCCCCAGGGATCCTTCGATACATCGCCGGTGCCGATGGCCGCAAACCACTTTCCGCCCTTGTCCACGATGACGGGGATGTTGGCCCAGGTTTCCACATTGTTGAGAACCGTCGGGCGATCCTTGTAACCCGACTCGACGTTGTGAATGTACTTGGGGCTCGGCTCGCCGGCTCTTCCTTCCATGGAGGCCATGAGCGCCGTTGACTCACCGCACACGAAGGCGCCGGCGCCTCGGTGGATGATGATGTCGAAGGAGAAGTCGGAGCCCATGATCCCGTCGCCGAGGAGCCCGCGGTCCCTCGCTTGCGAGATGGCCTTTTCGAGACGGGTCACGGCGAGTGGGTACTCCTTGCGGATATAGACGAAGCCCTCTTTCGCGCCGATGGCGTACGCGCCCAGGCACATCCCCTCCAACACCGTGTGGGGGTCGGTCTCGATGATCGAGCGGTCCATGAATGCGCCCGGATCGCCCTCGTCCGCGTTGCAAACCACCACCGGCTCTTTGCCGGTCTTTTCGACCGCGGCCATGCAGGAGGCCCACTTGACCCCCGCCGGAAAGCCGCCGCCGCCACGCCCGCGAAGGGCGGAGGTTTTCACCTCGTCCAGCACGCTCTTGGGGCTCCCTTTTTCGAGGGCTTCCTTGAGCGCCATGTAGCCGTTTCGGGCGAAGTACGAGTCGATGTTCTCGGGATCGACGAGCCCCTTGTTGCGCAGGGCGATGAGTTTTTGCTTGGAGAAGAAGGGGATGTCGTCCATCTTGTGGATTGGTTTGTTGGACGAGAGATCCCGGTGCATCAGATCTTCAACGGGCTTTCCGCCGATCAGATGCTCTTCCACAATGCGGGCCATATCCGTCTTTTTGAGCCGCTGGTAGAATACCCCCTCGGGCTGAACCACCAGGATGGGTCCCTGTCCGCAGAAGCCGTTGCAGCCGGTTCCCACTACCAGGAAGTCCTTGTCGAGATCGCGCTTTGAAATCTCTTCTTTCAGGTTGTCCAGCAAGGAGAAAGCCTTGGCGGAGACGCATCCGGTGCCCGTGCAGACCATGAGCATCGCCTTGTATCCGGCCAGTCGTTTTTGCTCCGCCGTCGCGGCGGCGCCGAGATTTGAGAAATTGATCTGTGTCATTTGGCGCCCTCCTTCATGTGCCGGGCAATCAGTTTGGCGCTCGCGTCCGGCATGAGATCGCCGTGGTACTCATCGTCGATGACGACCACCGGGGCAACGCCGCAGGCGCCCACGCAGCGGACCGCTTCGAGGGTGTACTGCTTGTCGGCGGTAGTTTGCCCCTCCCCGATTCCGAGCTCGCGGGACATGGCGTCGAGCACACGGGACGCGCCCTTCACGTGACAGGCCGTGCCCATGCACACCTGGATCTCGTGCTCGCCGCGAGGCTCGAGGCTGAACGCCTTGTAGAACGTTGCGATGTGACTCACCCGCGCCAGAGGAACACCGAGTTCGTCGGCCAGGTGGCGCATCAGATCCACGGGCAGGTAGCGCCATTCGGCCTGAACGTCCTGCAAGATCTCGATAAGGAAATCACTGTCGCCGTTGTATTTTCTTAGAATCGTGTCGATTTTTGCGACATCCATTTTTGCGCCTCCTAGGAGTTTACCGTGACCCGCCACTTGGGACGCCAGGTTGCAGTATGTGCGACGATTGCCTTGATCTTCTTGTTGCGAAAGACGCTGCCGATGCCGCCGCGCCCGGCCTGCTTGAGGCGCACGCCGCCTCGACGCCAGTCGAACCAGGAGAAGTTGAGGCACCCGATCAGAGCGTGATTCGCTCCCTTGCCCGCCGAGACCACCGACACATTGTCCCTGTCGTCCCGGCTGTCCGAGTACATGGCTGTGAGCTGTTCCGCCAGTACGTGGCTGTCCACCGCCTCGTCGGGGGCCTTCTCTATGCGGATCTCGCCCCTGGCGCCGTCGATGATCAGAATGCGCTCTTCGCGCGCCTTTCCCACCACCACCAGCGCGTCGAACCCGCAGAACTTGAGAAACGGTCCGAAGTAGCCTCCCACGTTGCTGTCGATGGGAGCGCCTGTAGTAGGGGAGATGGAAGTGACGAGGGACTTTCCCGATCCGGAAAACGAGGTGGTGCCCCCCAGGGGACCCGACGCGATACATATCGCGTTTTCGGGGCTGTCCCACCTGGTGTCGCTGTTCACCTCGTCCCACATCAACCTGAGATCGAATCCCTTGCCGCCGATGAACAGGTCGACCATCTCCTCGGTCACGTCGCGCACCTGAATGTCGCCGGCGCCGATGTCCACCCTCAGGTATTTCATCGTATACCCCTTGTCGATGGCGCCGGGTTTGTGCTTCAGAATTGCGACGACCTCATGTTTCGCTTTCATGGAGGCCGCATCGAAATCGGCAGGTAGGTTCATGGTTATTCTCCGTTCTCATCGAGTTCCCGCGTGGAACTCCACCGCTGAATACACCGGACAAAACACGTGTAGAAACGGTTTGTCAAGCGCTGTCGTTAACCTGCATAATTCGCCAGCCTGCCGGTAAAATCGCGTATCCCGCGCCGTCTTCGGTCGTGCTCGACTCTCAGTCGTCGACGCATCGATGATGCGCCTGCCTCCTTCGATTCTCCGCTCGCCCAAATCCGGTCACGGTCTTCACAATTTTACTTCGGCATTTGGCGCATTAAGCAGGCTAACACTCGATTTTGCGGTATTTTGTCGTTCAATCCTTTATTATAATGAGGTTTTCGTAATTCTGATGAAATTGTGATGTTTAATGGACATCCAAATTGTCGTGTACGATGCACTTCATGGTTTGAGGTTCGATCAAAGTGGAGGGATGGAACATGAGAAAGAACACATTGATACTTTTGAGCACCCTGCTGGCAACGGCAATCGTCGGAGCGACGATCGGGTGTAGCGAAAGCAAGGAAAAGGACGATACGCTGGACGCGTCCACGGATGGTGATACGGATACCGATTCGGATACGGATACGGATACCGACACCGATTCGGATACCGACACCGATTCGGATACCGACACCGATACCGATACGGACACCGATACGGACACCGATACGGACACTGGTCCTCCTTTTGTCATTGACCTCGACTGCACCAATCCCATCGCCGGAGCCGGTAACGAGTGCGAGATCGGTGTGAACGACTGTGACACCGAGAACCAGTGTGCCGAAACTTTGTGGGACATGTACACGACGAGCGACAATATCGTCGGCCATTTCTGCTACGTCGGGTGCGCGGACACTCCCTTTGTTTCGCCGGATGCGGGGGTGGATGCGGGAACATGTTCCGATCCCGCCGGGTGTTTCTGCGAGGGCAGCGCAAGCGAATGCATCGATTTCAATCCCGCCGGGACCATCAAGGCGTGCATGCCTCTGGGTCAGTTCAAGGCCAATTGGGAGGTGAACGTTGTACCCGCCGGCGACGCCGTCGTTTCCGACGATTACCATGTCTTTCCCATCGGGGAGAGCTGGAACTGTCAGACCCTCGGCTTCACTTCGGGCTGGGGTCAACAGGTATTGTCGGAGCTCGCCCTGGCTGACGGCGGCACGACCACACCCGATGCGGGTCCTGACGCGGGACCGTGGGATGAAACCGAGTATGTGCTGATACAATCCAAGGTCAACATCGGCGGCTTTTTCCCCAAGCTTTATCGTTTGGTGATAGCTATCCCGTACGCCAATTTCACGGTCGGAAGCACCCTGGATCTGGGATCGGATCCCGGGGCTTTCATCGCCAAGCTTTATCGTTTCGAACTGACGCCATTCGGGGAGATCGATGCCGCCGAACTCAGAGCCTACGCCGTGGGCGGAACGATCACTATCGACACAATCGAAGATCCCTGCGGCGGGGCCGGCTGCCCGGTCTCCACGGGCACCATGGCCATCGATTTCCACATGATGAGCGCCACCCTCGATCCCGCCGATTTCAGCTGATTTTTCCCCACTAGGTCCGGTAGATGTCTCTCCACGTCAACGCGCCGTTTTCGCGCAGGGATTCCAGGTCGGGGAGGTCCTCGTTTCGGCATTCTATCGACATCCCGCAGTCGGAGCTTAACTCTCTCGGCGTGGGAACGAGGTCGCACCATATTCCATGCCGCACGATTATCTTCTCCGCCTTGATCACGTCGTGGATGGAATCGAAGGCCAGGACAACATGCTTGCTCATGATCGGGCAATTTCCTCGATGGCCGCCACGGCTTGCTCCATCTCGTCCCTTGAGCTCATCGCGCCGGCCGAGAAACGCACCGTGCCGTCCGGGAAAGTTCCGATGGTCCGGTGTGCATTCGGAGCGCAATGCAGGCCCACCCGCACCATGATGTCATGACGTTTGTCCAGCAACCCGCCGACCTGCGAAGGGCTCTTGCCTTCAACATTTAGCGAGACCGTGGGCAACCGCGTCTTCGTGGAGCTCGGGCCGTACAGTACGACACCCGCGATACGGCGGAGCCCTTCCAAAAACACCTCCAGCAGATCCATCTCGCGATTGTGGATTGTCGTAACCCCCCGCTCGAGAATGAAACGCACGCCGGCGCCCAGGCCGGCTATTCCGCAGGTGTTGAGGGTGCCGCTTTCGTATTTGTCCGGCAGGAAATCGGGCTGTCGGTCCGACTCGGAGCGCGAGCCGGTGCCCCCGCGCACAAGCGGTGGAAGGTCCAGCTCGGGATGGACGTAAAGCCCGCCGATCCCCTGAGGACCCAGCAGGGACTTGTGCCCCGAGAACGCCAGCAGATCGACGCCGTCCCTCTCGATCGAAATGGGATAGCTGCCTGCGGTCTGGGCCGCGTCCACGAGCAACGGTACCTTTCCGATGGCCTCCTTTATCTGGGCGATGGGCTGAACATAGCCCACCACGTTGGAGCCGTGGTTGATCGCGACCAGTCGAGTCTTCGGTTCGAGCGCTTCTCGGATCGCGG
The DNA here is from genome assembly GCA_030621515.1 of Deltaproteobacteria bacterium. GTDB lineage: Bacteria > Myxococcota_A > Polyangia > JAAYKL01 > JAAYKL01 > JAUVAN01. The sequence goes on from JAUXHN010000067.1 coordinate 7,788, forward strand.
CCGGATCCACCCTGCCTTGCTGGTCTGCCTGAACCACGGTGATCCGAACACCGCGCTCTTGCTCGAGATGTTGGAGCGTGCGCATGACAGAGTTGTGCTCCATGGATGTGGTGACCACGTGATCTCGCGGGCCGAGCATTCCATGAAGAGCGATGTTCAGGCCGGCAGTGGCGTTGGACGTGAAGACGATCTGTCTCGAATCCGATACCCCAAACAACTCGGCAAGGCTCTGCCTGGTGTCGAAAACAATGCGCGCGGCCTGCGCGGAGAGACGGTGACCAGATCGGCCGGGGTTGGCTCCCACGTGGACCATGAAATGCTGCACGGCCGAAATCACCTCCGGAGGCTTGGGATGGGACGTGGCCGCGTTGTCCAGATAGATCATGTTACTCAGGGACGGACCAGGCGGTCCGCCGACGCCAGTATGGTTGCGATTTCGAACATGTTGGATTCGTACCCAGCTTGAAGCTTGCCCTTGAGATGGTAGTAGTCAATGCAAGTTCCGCAGGAGAGAATTTGTACGCCCGAGCTTTCGAGATCCTTGATATCGGCTACCAGATCCGAGCCTTCCGTGGTGAGTTTCACTCCGCTGTTGGCGAAAACAATGCATTCCGGCAGCGGGTCGAGCTGCTTGAGCGTCTTCACAAAGGAGCGCATCAGGATGCTGCCCAGCTCCTTTTCGCCTTCTCCAAATAAGTCCGATGCAATGAATACGACCACACGCGGAGGCGCGGGACCGATCTCACAAGCTGGACAGGATTCATCACTGTCGGGTTCACGCGCTCCTTTGCTCTCGCCCTTGACAATGATCACGGTGAAATTTCCGCCGTCGTCCTCTTCGACATCCACCTCCCAGCCCATGCTTGCGGCCATCCTCTTCACGTTCTGCGACGAGGCCTGGTTGTCCACGATCACTGAGAGTTCTTCGGTATCGGGAAGAAAGAGCGCCTTGCGCGTTTCAACCACCGGTTGCGGGCACGCCTTGCCGCGCATGTCTATCTTTTTCACTTCGGTCATTCTTCCACTCCTTCTTATGAGTACATTTCCCAAATAGCCGTCATTTGGCAAGTCGAACTCCCGGGAATCAATGCAAATCGCCGTGGAGAGCGCAACCCAGGGCCGCCGCGATCTGTGGCTGGTCCGGGAGGTGCAGCTTCCTGTCAAGACCGGCCTCGATCAGGTGGCGCAGGCACGCGTTGAGCGCTCCTCCACCCGCGAACAGGATATCGTCCTCTATCTGTACCCCCTTGACCAGGGACAGGATGCGGGAGGAGATCGCCTGGTGGATTCCCAGCGCTATCTCCTGACGGGCGGAGCCCCTCGCAACCAGCGAGATCACCTCTGACTCGGCAAAGACCGTACACATGCTGCTCAGCTTCTCGGCCCGGACTGCGGACAGGGCCTTTCGCGCGAACTCCTCGCGAGAAAACGAAAGCGCGTCGGCCATTACCTCCAGGAATCGACCGGTGCCGGCTGCGCACTTGTCGTTCATGGCGAACTTGTGCAGCTTGCCCTCGGCCGTAATGGTTATTGCCTTGGTATCCTGACCGCCCACGTCGATGATCGTTCGACAGGACGGAAGCAGGGCCCGCGCGCCCATTGCCACGGCCTTGATCTCGGTGACGACTTCGCATTTCCAGTGCCTGGCGAACAGGTGGCGCCCGTAACCGGTCGCGACTATCCTCGCCCCGGGAAGATCCCTCATGAGCTCCGAGCAAACTGTCAAGGGGGCGAAGGTCGTATCGGTGATGTGCGAGGAGACGGTTCGGTCTCCCTCCATCACCACCTGCTTGATAGTTCGCGATCCTATGTCGATGCCGACGTGGAGCGCGCTCACCCTTTGAGTCTCTCGATGAACGCCTCGACACGAGTTCTTATCTGCTCCACGTCTTCCATCGAGTAATCCGTATCGATGCGCAGGGTCGGAATATTGTCCGCCTCCAGCGCCTTTTCCACAGGGCCGGCCTCTATCTGGTAGGGGGCACAGAACTGCAATCCGTAGTGGATCACGCCGTCGGCCTTGTAGCTCTTCGCCATTTCCACGATGTGCTCGAGGCGCACAGTATTGGGAGTGAACACGGCGCAATCGATCTTGAAGTAGCGATCGACAATATTGTCGATCAGCTGCTCGACGGTCTCGCCCGTATCGTCGGTGAGGTGCCGGGTTCCCCGCTCGCCCACGCACGATTCCTCGCCCACGATGACCGCGTTCGCGCCTTCGATGATCGTGGGAAGCTTCCAGTTGGGCACGGCCATGGGACACCCGGAGATCAGAATGCGCGGCGCTCCCTTGTCGAATACGCCCTCGCCCTTGCCGATCCGTTCCTCGATTTCATTGCAGAGCTGATTTGACGACTCGGTGAATCGGACCGGATCGTCGTAGAAGTACACCTGGTTGGCGAGCAGGGCGTCCAGGCCGGAGATCGGCGCCGGGTCGGCGGCCCGGAGCCCGGCCAGACGATGCATGGCTCCGCGCTTGGCATTGACCGTGCCGATAGCCTTTCTGAGCGCATCGACTTCGATCTTCCTGCCCGATAATTCCTCTACCCGCGCGGCGAACCGCCTGTACTCGTGCCTGAGGAAGTCGCGGTCCACCTCGTTCTTCATCTGCGGCATGTCCATCACGTACAGGTCACTCACCAGATCGCGGAAAATCTCATACGACTTTTTCTTTCCGTCGCAGGTGTTTTCTCCGATGACCATGTCGGCGGCCTTGATATATGGACAGACATTGCTCAGGGTGAAACCGAACGCGCCCTTGATCAGCGAGCATGTGTTGCGCGGCAGCAGATTCTCGGCCTCGTCGAGGGCGAACTCCGCGCCGGCGCACAGCCCCACCAGAATTCCGTCCACGGCAAGCACAATCTCCTCGGGCACGAAGACGCAGAACGAGCCGAACACCTTGCGCCCCTCTTCTTTTGCGTCCACGATTTCCTTGATTCTCAACCCGTGCACCTCGCTCATGACGAAATCGAAGTACTCCATGCCCTTTGGGCGGTTTCTCTGGCTCATGAAGGTCTGCCCGTAGAGCTGTCCAAGCATCTCGAGAAGCGCGTCGTGCGCATCGAGGTCGAGCCCGAGCTTCTCCCACATCGGACGATAATCCTGTGTCACTTTACTTGCTCCTTTGTGCCTGACCCACACCGGTGGGCTCCGGTTGCCCAAAACCGAGTGTAGTATCGTGATTGCCGATAGATCAAACTGGAAAATACGATAGAAGGCGGCGTTTTATTCGGAAAATCCGATGGATTGTCCGGATCAGACTTTGGGGATTTCAGCGACCACGAAATCAGCGAAGGCCCGGCACAGGGGCGAGAGGGTTCGTCGCTTGTCGCGGATCAGAAAAAACTTTCTGGGAAGCGACAACCCTTTCACCGGGACAATCGCGAGGCTGCCCGCCGCCACCTCCGTCTCGACCGCCCGAAGCGACATGATCGACACTCCCAGGTCATGCTTGATTCCCTCCTTGACCGCAGCGGGGCTTCCGAGCTGCGCAACGATGGTGAAGGCGTCCAGGCCGATCGAATACAGTTCCGAAAGGCCATGATCGAGCATGCTCCGTGTTCCCGATCCGGTCTCTCTCAAGATGAAGGGCTCCTTGCGAAGATCCTCGATCGATATCGATTTCTTTTTGCGCCAACGGTGTGAAGAGGAAACGACCAGAACCATTTTGTCTTTCCAGACCTCGTCGTGGACCAGGCCTTTCAAAGTTGCCCTGGATCCCACGAAACCCAGCTCGAACGTCCCTTCCGACACCCCGTTCGATATCTCGTCCGATCCCCCGATGCCGAGCCGGACCGTGACCTCCCGATAGCGTTTCGTGAAGCGTCTGATAACTCCGGGCAGGATGCACTCTCCGGGGATTGTGCTTCCTCCGATCGCTATCTCGCCACGAGAGATCCCCATGAGCTCCTCGATCTCCAGGCAAGTACGGCGTTTCATCTCCAGTTGCTTGATTGCGCGCCGGTAGAGTAGCTTGCCCACCTTGTTCGGCACGATCGTCCGGTCGATCCGATCCAGGAGCTTCGTTCCCACCATGCGCTCGAGTGTGGCCACGCGCTCGGAGACCGATGCCTGGGCCAGGTGGACGGCCTTTGCCGCTTTCGAGAAGCTCCCGAGCTCAACTACCTTGCAGAACACCTCGAGCTGCCTCAGGTCGAAGTCTATTGCGCCTTTTTTTCCGGATGTCTTCATCAGTCCTTGAACACGGAGATTTCCCGGAGCCGCTCGATGATCGGCGGCAAGGCCTCGATGACCAGGTCCACTTCCTCGTCGGTGTTCACGCGGCAAAGAGAGAACCTCAGGGAGCCGTGGGCGAAGTGGAAGGGCACACCCATGGCGCGCAGCACGTGGGACGGCTCCAGGGTGCCCGAGGTGCAGGCGGAGCCGGAGGATGCGCAGATTCCTTTTCTGTCGAGCATGAGAAGCAGCGCCTCACCCTCCACGTTCTTGAAGCTGATGTTTGTTGTTCCCGGAAGACGCCGGTCCACGTCGCCGTTGAGCCGGGTGTCCGGCATGGCCAGGAGGCTTTTCTCGAGGCGGTCGCGAAGGGCGCGCACCCGTGTCCTCTCCTCGTCCATGTGGGCCTGTGACAGCTCTGCGGCCTTGCCCAGCGCCACGATTCCCGGGACATTCTCCGTGCCGCCCCGGCGGCCACGCTCCTGATGACCGCCGAGCAGGAACGGGCGGAACCGGCATCCTCGCCTGACGTAGAGAGCGCCGATACCCTTGGGGGCGTGGATCTTGTGGCCGGATATTGACAGGAGATCGATGTTTCCACCGCTCAGATCCAGGGGTACCTTGCCCATTGTCTGAACCGCATCGGTGTGAAACAGGGCGCCGTGTTCGTGGGCTATGCGCCCGGCCTTCTCGACCGGAAAGATCACACCGGTTTCGTTATTTGCGGCCATCATGCTGACAAGGGCTACGTCCTCGTCCATTTCCTCCTCGAGCAGGTCGAGGGATACGTTGCCGTTACCGTCGACGGGAAGGTACGTCACGTCGTAGCCCTCCCGCTCCAGATGCCTGGCCAGGGTGAGCACCGCCGGATGCTCTACCCGCGTGGTGATGAGCCTGCGGCGGCTCTTCCTGGATCTCAACGCGGAGCGGATGGCGGTGTTGTCCGACTCTGTGCCGCAGCTCGTGAAGACAATCTCGGTTGGGTGCGCGGCGCCAAGGCTGGAGGCCACCTGTTCGCGAGCATTCTCGATGGCATTGGCCACGTTGCCGCCGAATTCGTGCATGCTCGACGGGTTGCCGTAGTGTTCCACGAGAAAGGGCATCATCGCCTCTACCACCAGTGGATCTACGGCGGTCGTGGCGTTGTTGTCCAGGTAGATGATATGCATTACGCCCCCTCCTCCACCACGTTCAGAGTGATCGACGAGTCGACTATTTCCTTGAGTTTGTCCTCGATCCAGCTGGTGGTCAATCCGGCGGCCCGGCAACCGGAGCACTGACCGACCATCCTTATCGACACGGCAAGCCCGTCGATATCCACCAACTCCAGATCGCCGTTGTCCTTTTGCAGGATCGGCCGCACCTCGTTGTCCAGGATCTCCTGGATCAATGCGATTCGCTGGAGGTTGGTGAGCTTGGGGGACTTGGGTTTCTTCTTCTCCTGAGTCTGCTCGGGTCTGGCGTCACTGAACTCCTCGAGGATGGTCTCGATCTCGTCGATACACGAGCCGCAGCCTCCCCCCGCCTTGGTGTAATTCGTTATGTCCTCGACCGTGCGCAGGTTGTTCTCCGCCACGACCTTGCGGATCTTCCCCTCGGTGATGCCGAAGCAATTGCAGACGATCCTTCCTTCGTCCTCCTCCACCTCCGGCCCGGCCTTCTCCCCCCGGTAATCCGCAATGGCTGCCTCGAGGGCCTCACGACCCATCACGGAGCAGTGCATTTTTTCCGGAGGCAGGCCGCCGAGGGCAGCCGCGATCTCCTGGTTGGTGATCTTGAGCGCCTCTTCGAGGGTCTTGCCCTTGATCATGCCGGTCAGGATGGATGAGGACGCGATGGCGCTGCCGCAGCCGAAGGTCTGAAATCTGGAGTCCTCTATGGTGTCGTTTTCTTTATCTACCTTGATTGTGAGCTTGAGCGCGTCACCGCAGGCGATGGAGCCGACCTTGCCGGTGCCGTCCGCGTTGTCGAGCACCCCCACGTTATTTGGTTTAAAGAAATGCTGCTTGACCAGATCCGTATAATTCCAGGCCATCTCGAGCTCCTTTTTTGGGCGGACCCACCGGGTCCACGATGGGTATAACCACTATTGGGCGGGGACGCCACCGGAACGAAAGAAAAGTAGAAAGAAAAGTAAAGTTTCCGTGTAATGGGTTGGGTGTTTGTACGGCAAACGCGTTTTGGATGAACGCGCTAGTCTTTCTTTTTGGTGACGCTCTTGGCGACGGACTTGTAGTGGTCCCACAGGCGCGGAAGTCCCCACTTGTCGAAGCGCTCCTTGAGGCCGGTGTCCTTCTCTCTCTTGAGCATTTTGAGGAGGTCCTCGGTGAGCTTTGCCCGGGTGGAGAAGCGCTCCTTGATCTCGTTGCCCACATCGTAGAGCTTCAGGAGCTTGCGGTTCGCCACGTGGGCTATGCCCTTGTCCGGGTTGAGGCGTTCCGCGAAAAGCTCGCCCTTGTCGAACAGTGCCTTCAGCTCCTTGACCAGCTTGTCCTTCGAGCCGAAGCGTTCCTTGATTTCCTGCAGGGGTGTTAATTTTACCATTTTGATCTCCTTACTTCCGAGCCCGACGTTGAGCGCGGCGCCGCAAGGGCAAAATTCGATAGCATGGACAAACGGGGTGCGCAAGACAATCCACCCGGATCATCGGAAAGCTCTTACGCGAATTCGGGCAATTGATGTATGATTATCATTTCGGGTGGTTGAGTCGGATGACGTGGTCTGATATCCTCTGCCGGCTTGGAGACATGTAAGGAGTTCAGATAAGCGATGAGCAAGACAAAGAGATGCCCTGCCTGCCAAAAGGAACTGCCCATCCTTGCGGCGCGTTGCAAGTATTGCGGATTCAAGCTCTCCAACAAGCCGATGGAGGCGCAAGAAGATAAAGAGAAGGATCCCGGCCAGGCACCCATGGTGCGGATGAGCAGCGTGCCGCCACCCCCTCCACCGTCGAGAAAACCTGCACCGGCCCCTTCCCGCAGCCTCAAGAAAACGATGATGATAGGTGAGGCGGACCTGCCCCCTAAACCGACCCGCAGCGCCAAGAAGACGATGATGATGGGTGTGGCTGACCTGCCCCCTAAACCGGCCCGCAGCGCCAAGAAGACGATGATGATGGGTGTGGCTGACCTGCCCCAGAGATCGGCAGGAACGGGAAAACCGGGGACAGCGCCTCTGAGGCCCGAGCGAAATACCATGCCGCCGCCGCCCATTTCGCGGCCGTCGGTACCCGACGCCGATCTTCAACTGGACCTCGAGGATCTGACCCCCGAAAAAGATATCGCAAGCGCCTGGATCCCGGAGACCGACGCGTTGGGTGACCATTCGATGTTGCTCGAGCTGGATCCCGACGACTCCTCGGTTATGGAGATCGATGGCGATCTGGGGATTTCACTGACCGATGTCCACGATGATGACGACATCGAGGTGGAAGGGGAAGACGAGGAAGAAGAGACAGGCAGCTTCCTGTTTAGATATGTTTTTTCGGACACTGCGCTCGATAATCTGGAAGAAAAGAAATGGCCCGCGATCCTGGTCAAGGTTCTGGGCAAGGTAAAATATCTCTACCTGATCGGCGCGGGCGCCGCTCTGTTCTCGCTCTTTTTGCTGATAGTCATATTGGCTGTTTCAGGAGGCGACGAGCAGGAGATTTCGGAACTGCCGCAGGTGGGAGGATCCACTGGCGAGAAGGCCGAGCCCGGAGACGGGAAGGTCGAGTCCGGAGACGGGAAGGCCGAGCCGGAGGCAAAAACTCCCGGGCCGGAACCGGTCGCGGATACCGCCGTGGGGAAACCGTCCGGAATGGTTCCGGATCCGGGTGGGACATGTCGCCCGCTGGATCAATACCCGGAGATCGTCTGGCGTGACAAGCTGTTCTCGGTGGCCGATAAGCTGGGCGTGAATAGTGTCTGCGCAATCTTCGGCAGGGCCCCCTCTGTGGTGGCGGCGGCGTTCGGAGATCTTCCGGTGGTGGGCCCCGGCGGGCTGGACGAGGTGAAGGGCGGCGGCCTCATCGAGGTGTTCCCCACCGGTAAGGCAAACCGGCGCGGCCCGTCCATGGAGTTTGCGTTCGTCGGGGATCGTCTGTTCGAGGTGAGACTGAAGTACCGCGACACCGAGGGGAAAGACGTCGGCGAGAAGATGCTGGTGGAGGTGTTCGGGGACAACGTGGACAGCGGCAAGGATTTTCTGGGGCGCAAATTCGTGCGCTTCATGGACGGCGACGTGGTGATCGAGCTTGTCGAGGAGAACTGGTACGGTCGGACGCTGAAGACAATCGTTCTGGCGAGCGTACAAATTCGGGAGTTCCTCGCGCCGGAAGCCGAGAAGATCAAGGGCGTCGTCAAGTCAATGGAGGCCGGGGACGAGCTGTTCGGCAAGTGGAAATTCGACGACGCACTCACTTCGTATCGCAAAGCCTCCGATGGGATGCCCGAGTACGGGGCAGCGCATGTCAAGCAGGCGCTCATGCTCACCCGCCTCGAGAAATTCGAAGAGGTCGAGAAGGCGGCGAAGAAGGCCCTGGAGGTGAGTTCCGAGAATCGTGTACGGGCCGAGGCGCTCGGGTTGCTCGGCGTCACCGCGCTCTACAACGGATCGACTGACAACGCCCTCGAGTACTTCAAGCAGGCCGCCTCTACCGATCCGGCAAACGAATTCTTCCGGATGTCGGCGCAGGAGCTCGAAACAGGTGACTACGCCACGGAGCGGGTCGCCCGCACGGCGGCCCGGATGGAGTGCCTCAAGAAGAAGGGCTACAAGTCTACCCCCAGGGGTCTCCTGGCCCGTGGCAATTTCCCGAACATGAAGACCTATTTCAAGAAGCTTCAGACGGCCAAGAAAAAACCCAAGTTCAAAAAGCTCAAGAAGGACGCCTCCCGGGGCGAGTGCCGTTAGCATATCCCACGACAGCTCTTCTTTGACCCGGCATGGACATCTGGTAAGTTCTCGCCCATGAGAAGTCGCATGTCATTTGCCGCCTGGCCCATGACGCCCGCAGTGAAACGGTTTCTGATCGTCAACGGCGCGGTATGGCTCGTGCTCGTCATCTCCGTCAACTGGATGGACGCCCTCGCGCTGCACGATCACCTGGCGCTTACCCCTGAGCGTGTCTATCCGGGCCTGGAGCTGTGGCAGCTGTTTACGTACATGTGGCTCCATTCCACCGCCGACTTCTCACACATCCTGTTCAACAGTTTGTTCCTCTGGATGTTCGGAGGGGCGCTGGAACAAGCGTGGGGCACGAGGGCATTCACCAGGTTCTACCTGACCTGCGGGATCGGAGCCGGGTTCGTCGTCTTCGTGATCGGCTCCATCTTTCATCCGGATCTGGCCACGGTCGGCGCTTCGGGAGCCATATACGGCCTGGTGGTGGCCTGGGCCATCGTTTTCCCCGACCGGGTCATCTACTTCTTCGGCCTCTTCCCAATCAAGGGAAAGTACTTCGCGCTCTTTCCCATCGGGTACGCACTGGTCGATTTTCTCATGCGAGGCAGCGGTGTGAGCCATTCCGCCCACCTGGGGGGACTGGCCATCGGCGCCCTGCTCGTCACCGGTTACTGGCGGCCCTCGCGCCTGTACAATCGAGCGCGTTACATGTGGCTCAGGAGAAAGCTCACGGTGGTAGAGGGCGGCAAGAAAAACAAGAAACCGCCGCCGGGCGGCGGCTACTGGCACTGATTTCCCTTGGGATAGGCTTTTGGCCCGATGTACCCAATTCTCTTCAAAATCGGATCTGTCGACATCGAAACCTATGGTGTGATCACCGTTTTCGGATACTGGGTGATGGTCGCGTTCCTGGTGCGCGAGGCCCGTCGCCTCGAGCTGGATCCGGTCGGAGCCAAGTGGAACATCGCCTGGGCGACAGTCGGCTCGCTCGTCGGCGGGCGTCTGCTCTACGTGATCGTCAATTTTCAATATATCGCGGACGATCCGGTCAGGGCCATCCGATTCTGGGAAGGGGGCCTCGTCTCGACCGGCAGCCTCATGGGCATGCACGCAGCGGCTGCCATGTACGCGGTTCGGGGTCGCATGCCCCTGTGGACGGTGCTCGATCTGGCATCCCTCGCCGGAGCGATCGCCCTGGCAATCGGGCGTTGGGGGTGTTTCTTCGCCGGGTGCGATTACGGGAAGCCCGCCGGGGAGTTGCCCTGGGGTGTGGTTTTTCGGGATGCGGCCAGCCTGGTTCCGGCTGCAATGAGAGAGACGGCGCTTCACCCCGTCCAGTTGTACTTGTCCCTCGCGAATGTTGCGGTCTTCGCCGTCGGGTACGTTGCTTATCGTAAATTGTTCGCGCGACGCCCCGGAACGGTCTTCGGCGTCGTGGCCGTGTTGTACTCCGTTTTTCGGTTTGTCATCGAATTCTGGCGCGGCGACGCGGATCGGGGATTTTTTTTCTCTGACAGGCTTTCCACGAGCCAGGTGGCGGTGATCGTCTGGGCTGTCCTGGGGTTGGCCGCAATAGTCTTCGCGAGGCGGAGTGAGAAATCCCGTCCGGCAAAATCGTGACCCGTCAGGATTTTGCAACAGCATTTTTTTCTTTCAAAGAAGTGATTTCGACATCATCATGATTTTTCTGTATGGTATTGAAGGCATTCTTCAAATCGAGGAGGAAACCGTGAGTAAAAATATCCTTTTGGGATTGGTCTTTTTCGGAATGATGATGATCGCCCTGGCGGGTTGCGACAACAAGCTCGACATGCCGCTCCCACCGGCGATGCAGCCGCCGGCTCTGGCCCCCCCGGTAGCGCCCCCGGTAGCGCCCCCGGTCGCGCCTCCCCTGGCGCCCCCCGTGGGTGTGCCCCCGGTCGCAGTGGTCGATACCACGCCGCCTCCGCCGGATACACCGCTCATTCCGATAGGGGACGATCCCAACCCGGGCAAGCCCAAGACCGGCGGTAAGACGGGCGTATGCAAGCTTCCGGGGCCGGACACTCCCGGCGACGAACTGGTGGGTAACTACATGTGCAACCTGGATATCAAGGGTCTTCCGTTCGGCTTCAAGCCGCCGGCGTTCGGGTGTCGTATCGTGTCCACCGGCAACGGTAAATTCAGGCTCGCCCCCAACGGACAGCGGGGCGGTTTCGCCGTCACGGAGACCAAGCTCTCCGGCTTCAAGCTCGACGGGAAGTACGGTTTCTCCGGACAGAAGCTACAGGTAAACACCTGCATGAGAGCCAAGGGCCCGGGCAAGTACAAGGGAAGCGGTTCGGGGATTCTGAACGACGATAAGAAAAACAGAGTCAAATACACCATGACGGTGACCAGGCAGTAGTGGAAGCTTGGAGGTTGTAAAATGAAAAATGGACGTCGTGATGAACGGGTGCCCATGGGCATCAAGATCAGATACAAGAGCGCGACTGTAAGTGAGTTTCTCGAGCAGCACTCGCGGGATGTAAGTAAGGGCGGTGTTTTCATCAGGACCGACAGGCCCATGCCGGCCGGAACGCTCATCAAGTTTGATTTCAGACTTTCGGACGAGCGCTCTCTGATCCAGGGTGTCGGCCGCGTGGTATGGCGACGCGATGAACCAATAGACGACAATCAGCCGGCCGGGATGGGCATCAAGTTCATCAAGCTGGACGAGGCGAGCCGTGAGAACCTCGATCACATCATCAGGGAGCGGGTAATCGGCGACGATGTCGCACCTGCGGATGCTCCAACGGTGGAAACCATGGACAAGGTGCCGTCGCAGGCGCCGGAGCCGATTTCGCCGGTGCAGCCGCAGTCCGTTCCGCAAGGAGCGAAGGGGACAATCATCGGCATGGGCATGGGGCCTTCCCCCTCACCCCAGGATGATGATGATGACGATCGGCCGACCGCAGTCGATGAGCCGGTTGCAGAAGCGTCGGAGGAAAAAGCCGAAGAGAAGCCCGAAGAGAAGCCCGAGGAGGAATCCGAAGAGAAATCCGAGGAGAAATCCGAAGAGAAGCCCGAGGGAAAAGCCGTCGGTACCGATTTCCTCACGGATATTTCTTCCGCAATCGATGACGCTCTCGAGGGCGATGAAACGGAAGAAGAGAAGGTCGCCGAGACGAAGGACTCCAAAGATGAGAAACCGGCCGACGCTGCGGCGGCGGACGGCAAGTCGGATGTCGAGATCAAGTCCGATGCTGCGCCCAAGGAAGATGAAGATGACATTACGGCGATCCAGCAGCCGGTGAGAGTAGGCGTGGATTCCAGGGAACCCGGCGGCACACCTGTCGGACTGATCATCTTCCTGCTCCTGCTCGCAGCCGGGGCAATCTACTATTTCGGTTTCCACAAGGACGGCACGGAGGCTGGGGATGAGACCGCAAAGGCGGAGCCGGTGGACGTCGATGTGACCAGGGACGAGGAGCCCAAGGTCGCGGAAGAAGTGGAAGACAAGGAGCCCGTCGCCGAAGAAGTGAAGGTGAAAACCGGCAAGATCAAGATCGTTTCGAGACCGGTTGGGGCAAAGATTTTCATCAACGGTGTACAGAGGGACGGCGTGACTCCCATGGATGTCGAGGACCTCATCGCCGGCGTGGAGGTGGAAGTCGAGACGCGCCTGTTCGGGTATCTGCCGCAGTCGCAGAAGGTGACGCCCGGTGAGGAAAAAGCGGTCGATGTGGCACTCAAGATGGAGAAAGCCAAAATCGAGATCGAACTGAAAAGCGAACCGAAGGGTGCATCGGTTTCTTCCGAGGGCGATTGGCTGGCAAAGACGCCGCGAACAATTTCCAAGCGGAGCCTCGGGCCGGAGTTCGTCTACGAGTTCAAGAGGCCGGGATACGAGGATCGTACGGGCAAAGCGACTGAAGATGACTGGACCTTCAAGGATGGAACATACTCGCTGGTCATCGATGTGGCGCTGACGGAGATCGAGAAACCGGAGCCGAAGCCGAAGGCGGATCCCAAACCGAAACCGAAGCCGAAGGCGGATCCGAAGCCGAAGGCGGATCCGAAGCCGAAGCCGGATCCGAAGCCGAAGCCGGATCCGAAGCCGAAGCCGGATCCGAAGCC
>JAUXHN010000043.1 GCA_030621515.1 Deltaproteobacteria bacterium
GGAGCACGTCACTCCGTTGGTCAGGTTCTCGTCCGTCAACCCGTCGCAGTCGTCGTCAATGTTATTGCATACCTCGGGTATGCCCGTAGTTTCTCCAACACACTCGATGGACCAGTTGCCCGGCGTTACCTCGATACACTGCCACGTGCCTGGATCGCAGAGCCCCAGGCTCGATCCGCACGTCAATCCCACCGTCGGAATCCCGTCGTCCACGATGCCGTCGCAGTCGTCGTCCAGACCGTTGCACACCTCTATGCCAGGTGTCATCGGCGGGACGCACGGGTATACCAACACCTCGCAGCAAAGGAGCGTCCAGCCGCCGAGACCGTCGTCCTCGCATCGGTACTCGCCTGCGGGACATACTCCCTGAGCCTCCTGACAGATTGTCCCCACCAGCAGGATATCAATGTCCTCGTCCGTCAGGCCGTCGCAGTCGTTGTCCAATCCGTCACACGTCTCGTAATCATCCGGGCCTATGCTGCCGGAGCACGCCGTCCATGCCGGGATGGGCACTGTCGTCGCCACGCAAAGGCTGATTCCCTGCTGACACACTCCCTCGTTCGGGAATCCAGGTAAACACTCGTAGGTCGACGGTGGATAAATCGCCGGGTCGCAGCCGCCGCAGAATTCGAACAACCCCTCGTCCACTCCCTGGTCGCCGGGACCGCACACCACCGAGTCCAGGTTGGTGTCCCCCGGGCAGTTGCAGTTGTTGTCCTGCGCGTCGCACACTTCTGTCGTCGCCGTTCCTCCATTGCAGTTCAGCGTGCCTGCAGGCGTGCACTCCCAGACTCCTCCGCACGTTCCGCACGGCAGGTCCACCCACGAATCCATCTGGTTGTCTATCAATCCGCCGATGCCGGCCGCCACCTCCGCCGCCGTTCCGTAAAGCTCGTCGTCCGTGCCGTTGCAGTTGTCGTCCTCTCCGTTGCATAGCTCCGCCGTGGGCAAAATTTCACCCGCGCAATCGCCGGCAGCCCAGCCGGAACCGAGGTCCGCGCCCCAATCGTAAACACCCGCGCCGGTGTCCTGACAGCTTTGTTGTCCGTGCTGGCACAGGCCCAGAGTCGGACCAGTTCCACAACTCTGGAACAATCCTTCATCGATCGTCCCGTTGCAGTTGTCATCCAGGCTGTTGCAAGGATTCACATCCTCTCCCACCGGTCCCTGTGGCGTCGAGCAGATAGCGGTGATCGCGGTATTGCAACACTGGTAGCTCGCTCCACCCATGCCGTCGTCGAGGCATCGCCACTCGCCGTCGTCACACTCTCCGGTTCCCACCTGGCAAACGCCGGCGGTAAGTGGATCGGTCGGAACCAGCGCATCTTCATCCGTGTAGCCGTCACAGTCGTTGTCGAGTAAATCGCACTGCTCCGATTGAGGAGTAATCTCGCCTACACATGTCGGCAACCACGCGGGTGTTGTGATGGTCGCTGTCGCAGAATCGCAGTATTGCCGGCCTTCCTGGCAAAGACCTTCATTTGGATCTCCTGTCGGTGCGCCGCCGCACAATATGTACAACCCCTCATCCGTGAGGCCGTCGCAGTCGTCATCCACGCCGTTGCAGGCCTCGGGTCCCGCTCCTTCGAAGGGATTGCAGGTCTGCGTTGCGCCGCCGTCGCAGTTGTCGACGGTATGAGCACAAACTCCGAGCCCGCAGGTCGTCGTGCCGAATCCTTCGTCAATATTGTTATCGCAATTGTTATCGAACCCGTCACAAACCTCCGGGGTCGGTGTGATTGAACCCACGCAAGTGTCCCACCCACCGCCGGATGTGTTGCACACCTGGGTTCCCTCCTGGCACTCGCCGTAGTTGTTGGGAGGATCGCCGCCACATGTCTGCGAGAAGCCCTCATCGGTCAGACCGTCACAGTCCTCATCGATGCCGTTGCACAGCCCCGCGGCGTCTTCTGTTGGATCAGGATCGATAGCCCCGAAACAGTAGGGGAGTCCGAGGATCGTATCGCATTGCCAGATGCCCATCGAACAAGGTGGGGTGGAAGAAACACCGCACGGCTGTCCCATGAGCGGATCGGTAGTGTTTACGCCATTGTCATCAACACCATCGCAGTCGTTGTCGAGGCCGTCGCACAGCTCCGGCATTCCGTCGTATCCGCCGAGACACATGCGCCCGTCGAAGGTACCGTCCGTATCGCCCGTACCCACGCAGGTCCAGGTTCCAGAGTTGCATTCTCCGACGTCGGTCCCGCAGCTGGTCCCCAGGATGGGATTCAGCGCGGCAACCCACCCGCCGACGGGGATCTCATCGGTCTGACCGTCGCAGTTGTCGTCCTGTCCGTCGCAAACGTTCTCGCCTGGATCGTTGCAGTAGATTTGCCGGTCGTGATAATCGGTCAGATCCCATGATCCGGGCCCCGGGAAAGACATCGCCGGGTCGTCGATGGTTCCGTCGAAGATGCCGTGGCGGTCACAATAGAAGAGGGCCTGATTCTCATCGACGTTCGTATCTTCCGGCCCGCAATCCCAGTTGTCGCCGTTGTCATCCGTGCAGTCGCAATCATTGTCGATGTAGTCGCATTTCTCGATCAATATCGATTGAGAAACGATGTAGTAGAGAGCAGCAGAAAGAGATGCCTCGGAGTGTGCGGTAAACGCATGTCCGGGGTTGTCGGGATCAAAATGACCACCGCCTGCCGCCGCCATGTTGTCGAGAGTGGACGAGTTGAACGACAGCCCGATGACCCACGTATCAATGTCCAGATTGGTATACAGATTCCCGGTAGGGGCCACCGGATCATCTGAAGCCACGCCGTCCGTGAGAACTATCACGGAATAGGGGCGGCAATCGTCATCGGTATCCAGCGCTTTTACGCTGGCGAGGTAGTTGTAGGCAGCTGTGATCGCCGCGCCGAGGGGCGTGCCTCCGTCCGCGCGGAGCTCCTGCTCACGATTATCATTCCAGGGACCCTCGAAAGGTGACCAGTCGGCCTGTCCCCAGTTGGGGCAACCGGGATATCCCTCGTTTGGATAGGCGCCACAAGGAAGAGAACCGTCGTACTGGCTGTATTCGTGGTGATCCATCCATGAGACCACCTCGGCGCGATTGTTTTCGCTGTTAACATCCCTGCCGTACACGAGCGTTGCGGTTCCGTCGGGATCGCCGAAACCGACACTGAGATAATCGCGCCAGTCAGTGAAACCGATAGCGCCGTTGTATCTGAGAATGTCGGCGAGGCCGGCATTCTGATTGTAGTAGTATTGGTTTGCGCTCCAACCTCCAGCCTGCGAAGTCGAATAGTCCTGGTCGAATTTGAGGAGTCCGAATTCTATCTCACCCGTGGAGTACAGCATGGCGGTCATGGCGTTCTTGGCTGCGTACATCCTGGATGGATCGCCGTTACCCGGACAACAGAACGCGGTTCCGGCCGCATTCCACTGGTCATTCGAACCGTCACCATAGGTGTCAGCGCTACTCGTTGGATTGGCGAGAATCCACGCCATGGATCCCGAGGTATCAAATATGATCATTATTCTCGGCTTGATCGCCTGAGCAAAAAGCGTTCCTGCGCACAGAAAAACCGCCAGTGAAATTGCTCCGAGTAATGTTGTGAAGATACTCTTGAATGGACGATGCATGCTTGTCTCCTTGGCTTGGCCTCTGGAACCCATCATTTTATACCCAGAATCAAAAAAACGCATTCTGAATGTAATGAAATGACATTCTTATCATTTAGCTCCCACTTCTACTTAGAAGTGACTGGCATGCCATCTTTCCGATTTTTTCTTATGAAAATGAAAAGGGTGGTTATTTCAGGAATTGATCGAGGTAGCGCCCGGTGAGCGATCGTTTGGTGCGAGCCAGCTTCTCCGGTGTGCCGCAGGCCACGATCTTGCCCCCTCTCTCACCCCCTCCGGGGCCGAGATCTATTACCCAATCGGCGCATTTTACCACATCGAGGTTATGCTCGATGACAACCACCGTATTTCCCTGATCCACGAGCCGGTGTAGCACCTCCAGGAGCTTCTTCGTGTCGTCGAAATGCAGCCCGGTCGTCGGCTCGTCCAGCACGTAGAAGGTCCTGCCCGTATCTCGTTTGGCCAGTTCTCTCGACAGCTTGATCCGCTGCGCCTCTCCACCGGAGAGGGTGGTGGCCGGCTGCCCGATCCTGACGTAGCCCATCCCGACGTCCTCCAGTGTTTTGAGAATTTTCGCCAGTCGACGGTGCGCGGAAAACATCTCCAGCGTTTCGGACACCGTAAGATCCAGGATCTCCTTGATGTTACGGCTCTTGTACCGCACACGGAGCGTGGCGTCGTTGTACCTCCGGGATCCGCACGCCTCGCACTGCACGTACACATCCGCGAGAAAGTGCATCTCCACCTTGACCACTCCGGCGCCGCCGCAAGCCTCACAGCGCCCGCCTCGAACGTTGAAGCTGAACCTTCCGGGATTGTAACCGAAGGCCCTGGCCTCCGGTGTCATGGACATCACCTTGCGGATCTCGTCGAAGGCCTTGGTGTATGTGGCGGTGTTCGAGCGGGGCGTGCGCCCGATGGGTTTCTGGTCGATGTGAATCACCTTGTCCAGCTGCTCGACACCCGTCAGCTCGCGATACGGTCCGGGCTGAACCATGGCGCGGTGAAGCTTCCTTTGCAGCGCGGGCAGGAGGGTCATTGAGAGGGCCGAGCTCTTTCCCGCCCCGGAAACACCCGTGAAGACCACTAGCTCCCCCAGGGGGATCTTGACGTCGATATTCTTGAGGTTGTTCAGCGTGGCGCCCCTCAGCTCGATCCAGCCTCTGGGTCTGCGCCGTTCCGGGGGTATGGGAATCTTCGCGGAGCCTCTGAGATAGGAGCCCGTGATGGATTGCGCACACCGAGCGATTTTGGCCGGCGTCCCCTGGCAAACGACGAGTCCACCCTCGGGGCCGGCTCCCGGCCCGAAATCCACCACGTGGTCCGCGCGCTCGATGGTGCCCCTGTCATGCTCCACAACGATCACTGTATTGCCGAGATCTCGCAGTCCCTCCAGGGCGTCGAGCAACCTTTGCCCATCCCCGGGGTGCAGTCCGATGGACGGCTCGTCGAGCACGTACAACACCCCTGACAGCTCCGATCCCAGCTGGCTCGCCAGGCGAATGCGCTGTGCCTCGCCACCCGAGAGGGTCGGCCCCAGTCGATCGAGGCTGAGATACGACAACCCGACGTTCGTCAGGAAATCGAGTCGCGCGCGTATTTCCTTGGTCAATTCCTGCGCGACGACCTTGCGCGCACCTTCGAGGTGGAGTCCGTCAAACCACTTCGCCGTGTCCTGCACGCTCATTGACGTGATCTCATTGATCGGCATGCCACCCACCATCACGGACCTGGATTGGGGGCGAAGCCTGGTGCCCTCACAATCGCTGCATGGGACGTTGGACAGGAATCGCTGGTAGTACTCTCGCATCTTGGGCGAGGTTGTCTGCTGGAGGCGGCGCATCAGGGTGTTTGAAACGCCCTCGAACTGCATCGAGTGACGGAAATCGGTCCTGGTAGTGCTCCAGTGAACCCTGATCTCCGCGTTTCCCGAGCCGTAGAGAACCAGGCTGCGCACTCGCGCGGGCAACTTCTTCCACGGCATTTCGAGATCCACGCCCATATCCCGCTCCAGGGCCTCGAAGATCCGCGCGTTCCAGCCTTGATCACGCTGGATCTGGCTCGCAAACGGAGCGATGGCGCCTTCCCAAATAGACAGATTCTTGTCGGGAACGACCAGATCGGGATCCATCTCCAGCCTCGTGCCGAGACCGTTGCAGGACTCGCACGCGCCGAGCGGCGTGTTGAACGAGAACGATTGTGGGGACAGCTCGGGAAAACCGACGCCGCAATCCGCGCAGTGACGTCTGGAAGAAAAACGCCGCTCGCCGGCACCCTCGATCGCCACGACAATCTCTCCGTCGGATTCCCGAAGGGCCGTTTCCACCGAGTCCGCCAGCCGCGACAGATCGGTCTTGCCCATGACGAACCGATCGACGATGAGCTCCAGGTTGTGCTTCCTGTTCTTTGCCAGATTCGGAAACGCTTCGTCGAGCCTTCGCTCCTCGCCGTCCACTCTGATCCTGACGAAGCCGCGCTCTTTCGACCTCTCGAAGACCTCCCTGTGCGTGCCCTTCCGGTTGCTGACCAGTGGCGCCAGCAAGCTCGCCCGGACCCCTCCCTTGAGTTGGTTTATCTCGTCCACAAGCTGCTGTGAGGTGAACGCCGCCACCTTCCTTCCACAGAGGTGACAGTGCTGCACTCCGGCGCGGGCCCAGAGCACTCGCATGTAATCGTACACTTCCGTGATGGTCCCCACGGTGGAGCGCGGGTTGGCCGAGGCCGCCTTTTGTTCGATGGCGATGGTCGGCGACAACCCGCTGAGCTTGTCGTAGCGCGGTTTCTCGAGTTGCCCGAGAAACTGCCTCGCGTAAGATGACAGGGATTCGACGTAACGACGCTGTCCCTCCGCGTAAAGCGTATCGAACGCGAGGGACGATTTCCCCGACCCGGAGACTCCGGTGAACACGATGAGCCGTTTCTTGGGGATACGCAGCTCCTCGATCCTGAGGTTGTGTTCCCTCGCACCCTTGATGTAGATGCTCTCCCTCTTCATGGTGCTCAATCCACGAGAATTATCGTTGGATCGCCGGACGCCAACCTGGCTCGTCCAAGGTGTATGAGCCTCAGGATCAGACGCCGCAGGGGATCGCGCTCCAGCGCCGGATGAAGTGGGCCGTTCGCGTTCACCGGTAGAACACGACTCAAGTCCGAAACCGATTCCAGAAGGAAGTCTTCTTCACCGCTGTTGATCACCCGGTCCCTGAAAGCCGCCGCTTCATCGGGCGTCACTGGAACCGCACGGGGTTCCTTTCCATTCGTAGCATTGGCCAGCGCGGTCATCACCAGTGTGTTTCCCCATATTTCTCTACCGTCATCGACGGCGCACGGATCCCACCCTAGCCTGTCGCAGGCGAGATCGGCCAGCTGCTCAGCCTCCTCGAGCAACGACTCGGCGCGGCCGAGTTGCGTGAGATCCGCAAAGGCGACAAGCTCGCCGGGGAGAGGATCCATGGGCACCGGTGAGAGATCGCGTCCCTCGTCCAGAGGCGGCCACCTCAGGGGAATGTTCCGGGCAAGGGATTGCAGAATCACCTCCAGCGGCGGATCCATACGCAACCCCTGCGCCGTTTTTGTATCGAGCCGCTTGTCCGCCAGCACCTTCCTCGCGCGCTGTCGCAACGGAATCAACATTCCCATTCCGGCCTGGAGTATCGTGGCGGGCGCCAGGTAGGCAAGGGCCTTCGCACCCGCCGCGATGTCGTCCCCTGCCACCATCCAGAGACCCAGGGCGAGGATGTCCCTTGCCCATCGCGCGCAGCGCGCTACCTCCTCCGTGTCACCCAGATCGCAATGAGTGCCCGTCAGAAACAGGCTTGTCATGGCGCCGAGGTCCGCCGGGAGTCGCTTGGATTTGGCCTGAAACACCGGATCGTCGGACTGCTGGAGGAATTCAAACGACCGCTCCAGAAGGTCGTTGCCGCCGAGATTTTCCGACACGATGGCCGACGTCTGGAAATCCGGGGTGGTGAGGTACTGCGGGTCCATGGCCGAGACCAACATGCGCTTGACCTGTTCGGGATCCCTGGGGCTCAGAATCGCGAGCCCGTCCTCCAGACTGCCGAATCCGAGATCCGCCAGTCTTCCGCCGCGCCACTTGAACGCCGTCTCCTGCAGATCCGATGGGAGATCGTGCCGGACGCACTCGAGTTCGGCCTGGTACTCCTCGAACGGCTTGTTGATCAAACCCGCCACGATCTGCCTTACCATATCCGGCACACCGTCCGGGTCCGGTATCTCGATGAAATAATAATTGTCGGGACACGCAATCAGATCGGACCCCTCTGCTGCTGGAACCTCGTCGTCCTTGTCTTCCCTCAGGTGAACAATCACGTGTCGTTTGAGAAGAAGGGTTTTGAGCTCGTCTCCGAGTTTGTCGTAGGCGGCCTGTGCTCCCTTGAGCCCGGTCGACACGAGGGGCTTCACGAACTCCTCTATGGCGTTCAGATCGGGAATATCCCCCTTCCAGCAGGCGAGATCGACAACGCCTTCGATCTGGTCCTTTCGGGCCATGGTCAGGAGATCCGCCCTCTGCTCGTCGTCCGCCTCCCGATGCAGAATCAGGAGATCGTGGGGAGCGAGATTGTCCACCATCGCCAACGGATCGTCCGCGTCGCGCAACCTCTTGAGGAACGCTTCCGCCCCCTCCGGAGATCCGGGCATTTTGGCCAGTGCTGTGGTCTTGATCTTTTTCACCGGGTGCATTGTACAGATCTTTCACCCACGCACCATCCTTGCTTTCAGAGGGTCACTACAGGAGGTCGGGAGAGGGGGTGCTTACTGCACGGTGTTGACGTCGTCGAGCTTGAGCGGCTCGAGGAGCACGTCGTCCGCAGTGCCCGAGAGGTCGTTGTCGGTAACTTCGTTGTCGGTGACCGAGGACGATCGCACCCAGCCTCTGGTATCGGTGAGTTCAACTCCAACCACGGGAACGACCCCGGGGGTGTCGCTCACCAGGGCGATTCGATTGCGCTGAACCAGGTTTCCCTCCACGAGTCCGCCGCGTCTCTTGCCCCGATTGTCCGACACCAGGAGTATCCCCGCCGCGTTGTAGCCGCCCCCGTCATCGGGATCGACGTATACCGTGCCGGTGATCTCGTTGTTGGCGATCAGGTTCTCGAACGCGTCGTCTCCAGAGTACGATCCCACCACAATGCCGATTCCCCCACCGTTGATCGCTTCGAGGTCGACAATCTTGTTGTACTGAACATCCCAATCGTCCGCGTGCCACATGGTAATGGCCTGCACCGCGTTTTCCATGGTGCAGTTTTGAACCGTCACGCTGCTGACCACCGCGCTCCACTGGCTCGCGAAAACTGGAAAATCGACTCCCTGAAAAACAAAGTCGAAGATCTTTGCGTCGCTACCGTTTTCGGCCTTTTTTCCGCGAAACAGGAAACCGGCGTTCAGATCTCGACCGCGCCAGGGCCTGGGTCCATTGGTGATGTACGTTCGTCCCGAGCCCCTGAGGGTTACGGACTTGGTAATGCGCGCTCCATAAAAGTATCCCGGCCCGACCTCGATCTCATCGCCGTCGACAACGTCTGAGCTGTTGATGGCCTTTTGAATGGTCGCAAAATCTCCGGGCACGCTCCATGTTTCCGCCAGGCTCACTCCGGGAATGGCCAGTATAAAAATCGCGACGAGCGCCATGGTCAGTTTTCTTGCAATCATATCGAAGCCTCTCTTATTCGATCGTCGATGACCAACGATATCCTAGCACGTTTTCTCGACCTCACCACCGGAGTGCCAATGGGTTAGTTGATCCCAGCGCGGCGATAGTTCTTCTTTTCTTGGGTTTTTCCAAAATGTACGGTTCCGCATTGAACACTCCGCACTTGCGGTTGTTCCGGTAGAACCCCCATTTTGTGTAAACACGCTTGTTCCACGACCAGATGGCCCTCGGCGGCTTCGGGAACGGCGATGCCTTGTACAGCGCGTCGACAGCGCCGGCATCGAACTCCCAGTTGCCCGAAGGTCGAACCACCCTGACGCGTTCGACCGTGCCGTCTCTTGCAATCTCGAACTCCGCGAACATTCGCAAGTTGGCGTTGTTGATGGGGTCCCGCGGCGGCCGATCGTTGAGCGACCGGAGGAATGTATCGGCAAAAATAGGGTGGATGGAGTGTGCGTGAATGCCGACGAAGTACCGGTGAAAGATCTCTCGCTTGCGCTCGCTTAACTCACGCGTGGTTTCAGGCCTGACGAAGGAAGACCTGGATAAAAGCGCGCGGCGCACCCTTGCCGGAAACTTCTCGACTGCCTCCCAACCCTGGTACTTGCCCGAATACTTTTCTTTCTTTTCCTCTTTCTTCTTGAGGTCGGAGGCGGCTGCGGCAAGCGATCGGGTACTCGTCGGCATCGAAGGTTTTTGCACCGCCTGCACCGGAACCTCGCCGCTCTCCGGCGGCACCTTCAGCTCCGGATCGTGCAAAACTTGTTTTCGGGCCGTTTCGGCGGTCTTTTCCGGGCGCTGTTCGACGCGCCTCACCGCAACCTTGTCTGTCGCCTTTTCTTTTTCTTGAACAACCTGAGTCAGCTCGACCGGGTCGGTTTCCTTGCTTGCTATCTCATCTGGGGGCAGGGGAGCCGTCTGGGGAACAATGTCAACCGCCCCCTCGGGGGGCTCCACTTCCATCAACGCCACCTCGAAAGAGTTGTCGGGCTCTTGCTCGAACAGAGTGAACTCAAAAGAAATGATCCCGATGACAAGAAGGTGCAGGAATATCGAAATCGCAAATGCGACGGAATTCTGTTTGCGACCGGAGCCGCGTCTGGGTTGTCTATACGCCATGATTCGAGTTCCCAAAAACCTGAGCGAGAGCATTTGTCAGCACCGCGTGCGTTGTAAATGTATGTTCATTTGCTTCAAAGGCAAGGGACTGCCTGCGAATTGTCGCATCACAAGTGGTGACTTTCCTCATAATCGACTATTCTCCACCCTTACTTGAGAATGTGAAAGGAAGGTCATGAACATGGGCATGGGCATGGGAAATTTTGGCGGAATATGGTTGTTGCACCTGGGAATACTGGCGATCATCGACGTGAAACTCTTCAAGACACCTCCGGCGGAGGGTGAGAAGAGCACCGGTATGCTGGTCTGGGGAATCATCGGGCTGGTCGTCTTCGGTGGCGCCGCGCTCGAGGGAACCTGGGGGTTGTTCGGGAGTCTGACCGGCCTTCGTTTCATTGCCGACTTCCCCTTCCCCATCATCGCGGGGTTATTCGCCAACATGGCACAGGTGGCAATGTCTCTCTTCCTCGTCCTCAGTAATATCAACCGCGTTCGCATGCGGGCTCCGGGCTTCGGCGTGCTGAAGGTTCTCCTGGGCGCCGGCGCCGCCTTCTTCGCCACCCTGCTGTTCATCTACGGGTTCTTCAGCGGATATATGTATTTCTAGACTGGACTCAGTAAATATCCTCACGGGCAGTTGTCTGGCACCGGCGTGCAAGAATCGTCGAGGTTGGTGTTGACAACTATTGAAGTGGGGGTGGTAGCGAGCTGGTCCAGAATATCGCACGCCTCGCAATCGGGAAGAAAAGTGTTGCTGGTTATAACCAAGTCCTCACCCACGTGGGTGATGTTGCTCAGGCCGTTCAGGCTGGTGAGGGCGGCGTTTTGGGTAATCCCCAATTCCTCGCCCACAGAGGTGATGGCGCTCAGCCCGTTCAGGTTTGTCAGGGTAGAGTTGTAGGTTATCCGCAAGTCCTTACTCACCGAAGTGATGCCGCTCAGTCCGTCCAGGTTGGTGAGGGTTGCGTTCAACATAATCCACAAGTCCCTGCTTACTGAGGTGATCCCACTCAGCCCGTCCAGATTGGTGAGGGCGGTGTTGTTTGTAATCCGCAGGTCCGTGCCTACCGAGATAATCCCGCTCAGCCCGTCCAGGCTCGTCAAGGCGTCGTTGCCGGCGATTTCCAAGTATCCACCCACCGAGGTGATTCCACTCAGGCCGTCGAGATTTGTGAGGGCGAAGTTACCACCGCCATAATAGGCGGAAAGGCCAATAAGCAGTCTTCCGCCCACCGAGGTGATGTTGCTCAGCCCGTCCAGGTTGGTGAGAATGTAGTTGTTGTAGATTCCCAAGTTCCCGACCACCGAGGTAATCCCGCTCAGCCTATCCAGGTTGGTGAGGGCGAAGTTGTTGTAGATTCCCAAGTACCCGACCACCAAGGTAATCCCGCTCAGCCCATCCAGGTTGGTGAGGATGTAGTTGTTGTAGATTCCCAAACCCGCGCCAACCGAGGTAATCCCGCTCAGCCCGTCCAGGTTAGTGAGTGCGAGGTTGCCATGGTCATAAACTCCTATGCTCAATTCCCCACCCACCGAGGTGACGTTGCTCAGCCCGTCCAGGTTGGTGAGGGCGTCGTTTCCATAAATGTGCAGGTCCCCGTCCACCGAGGTAAGGCACATCAACTCGCTCAAGTCGGTGCACGATAGGCAATTGATATACAGGTATCCCGAGATAGAGGTGTATCCCGCGAGGGTTGAAAGATCCGATTGCGTACCGATTATGAAAAGGCCGCTGTACTCTCCCAGATTGCACTCGACCGGTCCGGTGTCGGCATCGGTGTCGGCATCGGTGTCAGTATCCGTGTCGGCATCGGTGTCAGCATCCGTGTCGGTATCCGTGTCGGTATCCGTGTCGGTATCCGGGCCGGCATCTCCATTCAGGTTGCCGACGCGATGACAACCGAGCACCATCACGATTGCCGACATAATCAACAGCGCGAGCCTCATCCCCAAACCCTTTCGCCTTATACGTGGGATTAGTCTAACATTGATCCGGCAGGAAAAACCTTATAACGCGAAAGCTTCATGAAGCATTCTTCCAAGGTCGGCAAGATCGTAAGGGCCGTTTTTCGCAGCCTGGTTCTGATCGTGCTCGTGGCGGCGTTTTCACTGGCGGCGCCTCTCTGGGGCCTGACGGGCAATCTGGTTCGCGGTCTCACGGACGAGGCCGTCTGCGCACGCGTAGTAAAGGATTGGGGTCTCGGGCAGCTCGCCGCCGGAGGCCTGGTCAAGCTGGAAGATCTCCTGCCGCCCCACATCATGGGCTACCTGCAGGGCGACGAAAGCGCCCGGGGAGCCATGGACGAGCTCAATCGCGCCCTGGCCCGGACAATCGACGCGACGGCGGTGGAAATTGCGTCCCAGGTTCCGGCCTACATCGCCGGGCGCCGCGAGCATCTCCAGGCTTCCGTGAACCTGTCCGATTTTCGGCAGACGGCCGTCAACATCGTCGTGGCGCGAACCCCGGGTGGGCGGTTGATGGAGAGCGTGATCCGCGGGAGCATCGAGTCGGCCGTACCCCGGGAGTTCTCCCTGGACAGGCCTCTTCAAAAACTGGAGCTGTTGCTCATCCCGGTGCGCGCATCGGTCGGCCGCCTGGTGAGTTTTACCGATTCGGCGGGCGTCTTTTCTCTGTTCATTCTCATGTGGATCGCCCTCATCGGGTTTCGCCTGACACGCGTCTTCCGATGGATCGGTGCGGCCTTCCTCGGCGCGGGAACGGTGGGCGCGCTGGTGGGCGGACTGCTCTCGTGGTTCATGGGCCTCGTCCTTCCCGATGTCGTGATTGAGAATCGCTTCTTCCAGGAGCTCATGGCCGGGTCGATCATGTCGTTCCGTTCCACAGCGTGGGCCTGGATGATCGCCGGCGGATCATCGGCGGCTATCTCGTTCATTTTGCCCCCAATCGCGCGAGCGGCCGGCCGCAGCTGGAGATCCTGCGCAGCGGGCCCATTGTTTTCCGTCCTCGCTCCAGGGGACGGGCGATGGACGCTGGCGACCCTGGTCAGCCTCGTCCCGGCGTCCCTCGGATACGCAATAGGTCACCGTGCGGAGAACCCCCGGCGAGCGGTTCGCGCATCCCTCGGCGGTCGTGTTATCGCTGCGCGGGTCATCGACTGCATTCTCCCGGTGCTGGTGATTGGCTCCTTGAGCGGTGGCGGATCGGCCGGCTTCTTCTCGCGAATAATTGCCATGCCCTTGTGGGCGTTGTTCATCCTCTTCTGGTTTCTGCGGGATCGGCCGCGCACCCTGCGCGGGTTCAATTTCGTCGACCGTATCTGCGGGGTGGTCAGGGGCCGTCAACCGGGCAAGAAGGCGGCGGCGGCATCGGTGGTTCGATCGCTGCCGCTGGTCGGCGGGGCGGCGATGGGCCTGTTGATGCCTGTGCCCGTCGCGTTTGCAATCGTCGCCGGGGTGGAGGTCTTTTCGGTGATCTTTTTGTGGCCGGACAGGACTTTTGCAGACCTTATGGCGGGGACCAGGGCCAGGTGGATCGGCAGGATCAGTCGATGAGGATCTCACAGCCGAACTTGGCGGTGATGGTATCCCACTCGAAGTCCTTGAGCTTCTGACAGGCTTCCGGGCACAACTCGATCTCGGTGCACTGGGTCGTATCATAGCTACCCAGATCCGCCGCGCTCGCGCTGATCCCCTGCCATCTCCATCCGTAAATGTCGTTGCCGGGATCCTCTCCGGTGCAATTGGTGTCGGGCATGTACTCCAGGGGCACATCCGCCAGGGACGAATTGGCCGGAACACCGTAGATCCACACCTTGTCGCAGCCCTTGTCCACCGGATGGAAGGGCGGATCCGGGCTCACATCCGGGATCGAATCCCAGTCGACCGTGTAGAGGCAAT
Organism: Deltaproteobacteria bacterium; assembly: GCA_030621515.1. Taxonomy (GTDB): domain Bacteria; phylum Myxococcota_A; class Polyangia; order JAAYKL01; family JAAYKL01; genus JAUVAN01. The sequence goes on from JAUXHN010000043.1 coordinate 14,249, forward strand.
TGATGGCCTCCCCCGTGATCGCCGTGAGCGCGATCTGAAGATCGGTCGCGTCCGTCGCGGCGTAGTATTGCCCCGTGCCGCCCCAGCTTGCGATGTCGTCCATCACCGCGTCCCAGGTCGACAGGCTGCTGCCCACGCCGATGACGAAGACCTTGATGCCTGCGGCGGCCAGCTGCAGCGCCGCATTGAACGTGCACAGATCGTCGAGGCACTGGGTCGGGAAATAAACCGGATCCCCCACCTCGGACGAGGTGCAGGGCAGATCGTGGGCGGCGTTGCAGTTGGGAGCGCCGTCCGTAGCGAGGAGGACGAAGTTCTGGTTCATTGCCACCGAAATATCGAGCGGGTTTGTCGGGTACGCGGCGGTGGGGCCGGTCCAGTTGAGGTACGAGAGCGCCCACTGGAGCGATTCGCAGATGGGAGTTCCGCCGCACTGTCCCACGCCGCCCACTGCGTCGAGCGATGTCTGTATTTCTGCAAGGGTGCCCGGCAGTTCGACCTCCGGCGAGGCGTACCCGGGATCGTCCGCTTCCGCTGCCGAGGGCCTGCAAGAGTTGGCATGACCTCCCGGATCATCTGCGGGACACGACATTGACGGGAAGACCGCCAGCCCGAAGTTTATCAGCCCGGAACCCACGTTGGCGGCAACCACGTCCTCGATGGCGGTTGCGGTAACGGCGGCATAGGTGTCGTCCGAGGGCGGGTTGGGATTTATCTCGTTATCGGCCATCGATTTGGACCTATCGAGCAGGATAAGCATGTTGATAGGGTTGTACATCACCTCCCACGGGATGTCCGCGCAGGAAGGATCTGTATCGCCATCGGAATCCGAATCGCTGTCGGAATCGGAATCCGAATCACTGTCGGAATCCGAATCCGAATCCGAATCGGTATCCGTGTCCGTCCCGCCATCGAGAATAAGAGAGTTCCCACCGCTATCCTCGCAGGCGCAGACGCAGACCAGCATGATTATCGGAATCACAAACTTCTTCCACATACCGCAACCTCCCTTGCCCGATCATGGCAATCAGGAAAATGCTCACTTTCATGTGAGCTGTAGAAACAACACATAAGCATACTTTTAGATTACCGTAGCAACCTCATGTTACGATATCATTTTGAGAAAAAAGGTGGAAAAACAATGAAAAGGACCGTTGTCGGTGTGGAAAAGTTGAAAAATAGCCAGCGAAAACTGGTCACCGGCAGGCGCATCGGCCTCGTCGCACACCCCGCCAGCGTTACTTCGTCTTTCGAGCACACCCTTGATGTCCTTGAGGGCGTCGGCGCAATGATTGAGGTACTCTTCGGCCCGGAGCATGGATTTGCGGGCGAGGCTCAGGACATGGAGCCGGTGGACGGCGTGCGTCTACATGGATTGCCCCTTCGCAGTCTTTACGGCGCGACGGAATCGACTCTCGCACCCACCGCAGATCAGATCTCCGGTCTGGATGCGCTGGTCGTCGATCTGGCCGATGTGGGTTCCCGATACTACACCTTCGTGTGGACCTCCGTTCTGTGCCTGAGGGTATGTCACCGGGCGGGAGTGGAGATGATCCTCACCGATCGGCCGAACCCCATCGGCGGTGAAACGGTGGAGGGCGGCTTGCAAAAACCAGGGTTCACTTCCTTCGTCGGGCTGGTCCCGGTGGCGAACCGTCACGGGTTGACCGTTGCGGAGCTGGTGCGAATGGTCGCCGACCGCGAGGGCCTGACCGACGGCCTGACCATCGTCCCGATGGAAGGCTGGGAACGCCGGATGCATCACGGGGACACCGGTCTTCCATGGGTCCTTCCCTCCCCCAACATGCCCACCGTGGATACGGCGATCGTGTACCCCGGGATGTGCCTGCTGGAAGGAACGACGGTATCCGAGGGACGTGGGACCACCCGGCCGTTCGAGATCTTCGGCGCCCCGGGGATCGACGGAGGCGCGCTCGCTCGTATATTGACCGACATGAACCTGCCGGGGGTACGCTTCAGGCCGCTTTCCTTCAAACCCTCTTTCCACAAGCACGCTGGTCGGATCTGTGGCGGTGTTCAGGTGCACGTGGTCGATCGGAAATCATTTCTTCCCTACCGAACCGGCATCGCCGCGCTGGTCGCGCTCGACGGAATCCTGGAGAATCGCCTCGAATGGAGAATCGACCCGTATGAGTTCGTGACGGACATCCCCGCGATCGATCTGCTGACCGGTTCCGCCGAGGTGAGGGAGGGAATAGAGCAGGGCGCGGGCCTGTCGGATCTCGTCGAGACTTGGATTGCCGACGAGAAGCGTTTCATTGAAATGCGACAAGAATATCAAATGTACCGTTGATGCGGGGTTCTGCAGTGGCGCCCGATCAAGGCTTGCGGTACAGGGGAGCTTGTGCGAAGCCTTCATCATGAACGATCGGACCAGACCGAAGGATGTCACCGCCGTGATCCTGGCCGGGGGCAAGTCCAGTCGCATGAACGGCGTGGACAAGACCGTCCTCGAGATCGGCGGACGCCCTCTCATCATGCGGGTGATGGACGTGGTTGCTCCGATGTTCGGGGAAGTCCTGGTGGCCGGTGGCGGGCCCGGGCGGTTCGAAGACCTCGAAGGCGTTCGTGTGGTTCAGGATTCGGTGGAAGGTTTCGGCCCCCTGGCCGGTATCCGGGCGGGATTCGAGGCCGCGCGGACCGAATGGATCTTCGTGGTCGCCGCCGACATGCCGCTCGTAGATCGCAGGCTGGTAGCAGCGGTTATCGACGGCGTGGGCCCGGACGTCAGCGCTGTCGTACCGTGCCTGGACGACAAATACGAACCCCTACACGCTGCCTATCGACGCGACCTGGTACCCCGGATCGACGAGCTGATAGCGGGGAACGTGCGCAAGGTGACGCACCTGCTGGACGAAGCATCCGTGCGGTGGATTCCAATCGATCCTGTGAATCACAAGTGCTTCAAGAACATCAATCGACCGGAAGACGTATCCGCCGTCAAGAAATTGATCGGTTAAAGCGGCCGGGATGGGGTTAAAGTGGCCGGGATGGGGTTAAATGAACGATAAAAAAGAACTGCAAGACAAGGTGGTCATGGTCACCGGAGCCTCGTCCGGCATCGGACGGGCTATATCCCTCGCCCTGGCGAAGGAGGGCATGCGCCTGGCGATCGTGGCCAGAAACCTCGACAAGCTCATAGCGCTCAAGGCGCAGATCGAGAGCTACGGTGGACGGGCGTTTCCACTGGCGGTGGACCTGAAAGACGAATCCCAGATCCTTTTTGCGTTCGAAGCCATCGGCCGCGAGTGGGGCGGGGTGGATGTGCTGATAAACAGCGCGGGGCTCGGGCACGACGCACCTCTCTCCAGCGGCAGTACCGAGCACTTTCGCGAGATGCTCGAGGTGAACGTGCTCGCCCTCTCCGTCATCACGCGGGAGGCCGTCAAGAACATGCAATCCAACAAGACGGCCGGCCAGATCATTCACATCTCGTCCATGTCGGCCTACCGTGTCCAGACGGGCGCCGGCATGTACGCCGCCACCAAGCACGCGGTCCGCGCCATGACCGAGGGGCTTCGCCGGGAGCTCCGCGAGGCGGGCAGCTCGATTCGCGTCACGGCCGTGAGCCCCGGCGACACGGAAACGGAGTTCATGGAGCGAATGCTCGGCAGATCGGAGGCCGGCAAACGGGCGCCGGAATATCGACAGATGGATCCGGAGGACATCGCCCAGGCAGTGCTCTACATTCTCAAGACGCCGCCCCATGTGGAAATCCACGATATCCTCATGCGCCCCATCAACCAGCCGGACTGATCATTCAAATCCGGTAATATTTCCGGTGCATCGTAAAAAAATCCAGAAATATATACGAAGGGTCGTAAAATATTCCTTTTCAATCGCTTTGCGGTGGGCTATCTTCATTTTATAGGCAGGCTGGCGAATTATGCAGATTAGGCCTTTGCAATGAGATGGAGGCGACATGGAGCGGATATACACCGGAGTTTTGCGCGAACACTTCGAGGAAAATCGACAGATGGCGTTCCTGAGCGGTCCGAGGCAGGTGGGGAAGACAACAACGGTGCGGGATGGGATGCCGGAGAGTGCCTACCTCAACTGGGACCGAACTACAGACCGGGCGCTCATCGTTGGTGAGGGGAGCGGCCTCGTCGAGCGACTCGGGCTCGACATGATCGCAGGTAACCCCGGTTCTGTAATCTTCGACGAGATTCACAAGTACCCGCAGTGGAAACTGTTTTTGAAAGGTTTCTTCGATACTTATGGGCAAAGGGTCCGTGTCGCCGTCACCGGCAGCGCTCGACTGAACATCTACAAGAAGGGTGGGGATAGCCTGATGGGGAGGTATTTCCTCTATCGCATGCACCCATTGACCGTGGGTGAAATCGGCAGCGTGGCGTTCGTCGAAGACATGGTGAAAAAGCCCGTTCGTCCGGAGCCGAGCATTCTGAAGAGTTTGTTGCAGTTTGGGGGATTTCCCGAGCCGTTTCTGAAATCGAACATCCGTTTCTATAACCGCTGGCGCAGGTTGCGCTCCGAGCAATTGTTCAACGAAGACATCCGTGATCTCACAAACATCCAGGAGGTAAAGCAACTCGAGGTGCTCGCCGAGCTGTTGACGCATCAGGTGGGGCAGCTCGTGAACCTCAGTTCTCTGGCGGGTCAGACGGGGATGTCGGTCGATACAATCTCTCGCTGGGTATCCACGTTGGAGTCCGTTTACTTCTGCTATATATTGCGTCCCTGGTTTCGCAATGTCCCGAAGTCTCTGAGAAAGCAGCCCAAAATCTATCTTTGGGATTGGTCGCTGGTCACCGATCCCGGATCCCGTGCCGAGAATTTGGTTGCCTCTCATCTGCTCAAGGCCGTCGAGTTCTGGACAGACGCGGGGCTCGGCAACTTCGGTCTTCATTTTTTACGGGACTCGACGAAGCGAGAAGTGGATTTTCTGGTGACAAGAGACGGGGTCCCGTGGTTCCTCGCCGAGGTCAAGACATCTGCCTCCGGTCGCCTCTCCAAGAGCCTGAGGTACTATCATGCTCTTCTCGGGACCGCGCATGCCTTCCAGATCATTTTGGACGCCGACTATATCGACGAGGACTGTTTTTCGCACAGCGAGCCCATCAAGGTCCCTGCCGTCACGCTCCTCTCCCAGCTCGTTTGACACAGCGTGCTCCGGACGGGTGGTTTGGAATGTGGACCGAGTGGACAGCAACTTGACGTCCGATCGATAGCTCGTGAGAGCTTGTGCTTGGCGCATCGTTGCCGTGGGGTTCACCCCGCGGTGACGGAGCCGGGATCAACCAGCGCCGATTTCTTTTTGAAATAAGACCACAGGTAGGCGCAGACCACGACGATGGCGGCGGCGATGATCTGGCTGGTTGAAAGCCCTGCGAACGCTCCCCGCTCGTCACGCCTGACGAACTCGATCGCGAATCGCGCGACGGCGTACATCACCATGGTCACCACGAAGACCTGCCCGTCGAAACGCTTGTTCGGCCGGACAATGAAGTAGGCGAATGCAGCGATCACGAGGGCGGCAAGCGACTCGTAGGCCTGGGTCGGATGGACCGGCAAGGATTCAAGGCGATAGGAATCGAGGAGGCCCTCCTTCCACTGGTACCGCGACGCCGCCGAGCCGCCCGGGAAGATCACTGCCATGGGCGAGTCGCTCCGCGCTCCGAAGCAGCACCCGGCGAGCAGGCAGCCCATCCTGCCCCAGACCAGGCCCAGGGAGATCGTCCATCCGCCCATGTCGCACATCCTGCCCACCGACCAGCCCTGCTTCCTGATGAAGTACACACTGAAAAGCGCCGCGGCGATGAGACCGCCGTAGTACGCAAACCCGCTGCCGCTGAGCCATGCCAGGCAGTTGGACTTCGCCGGGTGGCACACGCCGGCTGCGGCGTCCCATATTCCCGCAAGCGCGGAGCACTCCCGGGCGTCCACGAGCCAGTCTACTTTCGAGGGATCCAGGCAGACATTGACGTAGTCCATGAAATGCCCGTCGGCGACGATGTGGAGGATCTTGGACCCCACCATGCCCCACAGGACCATCCAGATCCCGAAGTCGATCATGCGCCCCTTGTTCATCCCGTGACCGCCCGCCCATCTGTACGCCAGGAAGATGGCCAGGATGAACCCCAGGGACAGCATGGTGAAATACGGCGGAAGATAGAAGTTGTCGATGCCCTCTATACCAGTGGAGAATTCAAGCAGGCGCGGGTTCATACGGGGCTACCAATCCCTGTCCCAGAGATAGAGCTGAAGGCGTTCCTTCTCGGCCATGGCCTCCAGGATCCGCAGCTCCTTGCGCACGATCTTCTGGTGATGCCTGTACCGTTCCAGTTTGCCTTTCGATGCGTAATAGAAGGCCCTTTCGATGTTTTCGAGCACCAGGAGGAAATGGGGATGCAGGTCGGCATACAAGGGCGGCGGGGTCATCTGTTCGGCGGCGTCGGCGTTCTTCATTGCCATCTCGTCGGCGTAGGCGCACAATCCCCGGTCCCCGAGATGCCGGCGAATATACTCGTTGGAACGGACCGCGTAGTCGAGCATCATCTGAAACCGCTGCTGGTACTCCTTCTTCGATTCCGCGCGGACCGGCGAGCAGAACATGACCGCCACCGCCAGGACAAGCATCATGATGGATTTTCGCCGCGTCATTTTTTTAACCAGTTCCCTTTCGTGGCCAGCGCTTTTTCTGCTGCGTCCTTCTCCGCTTCTTTCTTGCTCTTCCCGGTACCCGTCGCGATCCTGCCTTGCGCCACCATCACCTCCACCTCGAACATCTTGTCATGGTCCGGCCCGCTGGACCCGACCACGTTGTACGAAGGCATACCGCCGCCCTGGGCCTGAAACTTCTCCTGCAGCACGGTCTTGGGGTCCTGGGGAGAATCGCCTTTCGCAATGTCGCCGAGCAGGATCCCATACCAGGCCATCACAGTATCCCTGGCGGCATCGTAGCCGCCGTCCAGATAGATCGCGGCAACTACTGCCTCAATAGCATCTGCAAGGATGGACGTTTTCTGTCGTCCGTTATTCTGCTCCTCCCCCCGACCGAGCCGAAGAACCGGGCCCAGATCCAGCTGGCGGGCAACCCTGGCCAGACTCTCTTCGTTTACCAGCGCCGCCCTTCGCCTGGTCAGTTGTCCCTCCGGCGCGTCCTCGAGCCGTTCCATGAGAGCCTCGGCCACGATCAGATCGAGCACCGCGTCTCCCAGAAACTCGAGCCGCTCGTTGTGCCCCCGATCATCCGGGTGCTCGTTCTGGTAAGAGCGATGGGTCACGGACTCCAGTGCCAGATCCTCGTTGACGAACAGGTACCCGATGCGCTCGGCGAGATCCTCCCGAAATTTGTTTTTGTCTATGTTGATCAAAATCATACTTTTCAATTCGATGATTATAATAACAATAAAAGAATGATAGGGAACATTTTGGCAAACGCCGAGAAAAACGAGAGTTGAATAATGTCCCGTGTGCAAGACGAAATAACCCATAATCCGACCCGGGGACGCGTCCTCATCGTCGTCATCCTGTTGCTGGCCATGGCCGGTCTGGGTGTCGCCGTCGAGCTCACCAGAATCCATTATTTCACCCACACGGATCCGTCCTATCACTCTGTTTGCGCGGTGAACGCCAAGATCAACTGTGAGTCCGTCGCCATGTCGCCCTTTTCCGTCTTTGCCGGCCTTCCCATATCTATCTGGGGGTTGCTCGCCTACACGGTGATGGGAGTGCTCGCGTTGTGGGGGCTGATCTCCCGCCGGCTGCATGGTCTCTGGCCCCGGGGCATCATGTTTGCAATGTTCACCGCAGCTTTTCTCGCCTCTGCGACGCTGGCGTGGGTCTCGTTTTTTCTCATCACCTCCATGTGCATCTTTTGCATGATCCTGTACGGGATAAACACCGCGCTGTTTGTACTGGGATTGATCCTCGCGAGGGTAAGCCGCGTGAACCCTTTCGCCGCCCTGATCGCCGATTTGAAGGCGCTCTTTTCGAGGCCCGTGGTTCTCGTCACGCTCGCCGTGCTCGGCGGCGGCGCCATCCTCGGCGCACAGCTGCTCATACCTCCTTACTGGCAACACATCGGGTGGAAAGAGCTTCCAGATCTCCCCACGGGTGTGGATGAGGACGGTATTCACTGGATAGGCGCGGTGGAACCGCTGGTGACGGTGACGGAATTCACCGACTACGAGTGCCCGTTCTGCCGAAGGGCCCACAGGAACGCCCGCGGGATGACCGCCAAGTTCCCCGACACGGTCCGCCTGATGCACCAACATATGCCCCTGGACAAGGCCTGTAACCCGGACGTCAAACGCACCTTCCACAAGAGGGCGTGCGAGTTCTCCAAGGCCGCCGAATGCGCCGCGGAACAGGACAAGTTCTGGGAGATGAACGACGCCCTGTTTTCCATCCAGGACTCGGTGCGAACGTCCGACGTGAACGTCGACCACCTTGCGGCCCGCATAGGTCTGGACATGACCGTGTTCGAGAGGTGCATGGGTTTCGAGCGGGTGATGCGCGTCATCCGACGCGACATGAAGGCGGCGAAGAAAAAGAAGGTCAGGGGAACCCCCACTTTCTTCGTCGACTCCCAGCCCTACCAGGGTGGTTTCACCGAGAGCGTTCTTCTAAGAACGGTCGAGGCTGCGAGGGCACGCGCCGCCGGCGGCAAGTAGGGGCGATCCCCCCGTGGTCACCCACATCATTCTTGTGTTATAGTTTATCTCCATGTGAGCATCGCTCAATCGGGACAAAGGTCAGCACATGCGCAACGTTCTACTGGTGAGCATTGTTGTCACGGTCTTCGCGGTCGGCTTTTCCGCCCACGCGAAGATACCCAAGAAGTCACTCACTTCATGCGCGGCGTTCCCGACTCACACGGCCATCGGAAACACCCTGCAGGCGTACGCCGTGAGCAACCCGGGGATCGCCAACTTCTTCTCCATCGGCACATCCGTCGAGGGCCGTGAGCTGTGGGCGCTCCGCGTTTCATCTTCTCCCGGCGTCGAATCCGCCGAGCCCGAGATCCGGATCATCGGAACCATCCACGGCAACGAGTGCATGAGCGTTACCACCGTGATGTCAATAATCGATTGGCTGATAAACGATTACGGGAGCGGCGGCCTGGCAGACGATCTCATTGACGGAACAGAGATTCTCTTCATTCCGCTCGTCAACCCGGACGGCTACATGTCCTACACGTCTGCTCCGTGGTCCTCCAGCAGGCAAAACGCAAACGGCGTGGACATGAACCGCAATCTGGGGTTCGGCTGGGTCGCCGGCGGCCCTTACCCGTTCTCCGAACCGGAAACCATTGCCTTGAGAGATGTGAGCCAGGACAACAGCTTCAACCTGGGCCTCACCTACCATACGGTGGCCACGTATGTTAACGCCGCCTGGAACTACAAGCCCCACTACCCGCTCGATGATGTTCTGTTCGACGATATCGGCGACTCTTACGCGGGAACCTCCTCCTACAACGTGGTCTTTGGGTGGGACTGGTACGCCATCTCCGGAGACGTGAACGACTGGTCCCTCGGGACCCAGGGAACCTTCGACTGGACCATCGAGCTCATGTCCGACAACAGCCCACAGTGGAGCATCCACGGCCCGGGGGTCGCCGGTTTCCTCGCCTGGGCGCTGGTCGGAGCGGAGGGGATCGTCACCGACGCCAACACCGGAGTACCGCTCTTTGCCCGCATCACCATCGAACCTGAGGGCGAACCGGTCTTCACCGACCCGGATCTGGGCGACTTCCACAGAATCCTACTGCCGGGCACTTACGAGATCACGGCATCGGCCAACGGATACCAGCCTGTCACGCTGACCGGGATCACGGTTCCGTCGACCGGGACGGTACAGGTGGATTTCGAGCTGTACCCGGGCGGGTCCTTCGACGCCATCTCCATCAATCGGATGACCATGCCGCAGGAGATACCCACCTCCGTCTACCAGTTCATCGGATACGACAACGAGACCCTTACTTCCGACACCCTGGGACCTCCGGACAACCTGTTCTACTCCATGAGCCCGGGGGGGACCATCACCCTGGACATGGGCGCGGACACCCTCGTGTCGGACATCGTCGGCCCGGACATCAATGTGGTCAGCGGCACCGGCAGCGCGGATCCCATCGAGGTATGGGTGTCGAACGACCAGGACGGGTCCTTCGTACAGATCGCCGCCGGCACCGGAGACGTTACGGGAGATCTGGACGGCAGCGGTTTCAGTTCGATCCGATTCGTCCGCATCATCGACACCGGGAGCGGTACGTTCAACACCGCATATGCCGGCTACGATCTCGACGCGGTGGAGAACATCTCGCTGGGCAGCGATACGGATACCGATTCCGACACTGACACCGACACCGACACGGATACCGATTCCGACACCGACACCGACACCGACACCGATTCCGATTCCGACACTGACTCGGACTCGGACGGCGATACGGACACCGGCGATGACGCGGGGCCTCAAACCTTCAAGCCGGGCACCTCCGGCTGCGGGTGCAGAACCGGGGATGTGCGCGGCCCCTCATCGCCCCTGGCGCTCTTCTGGGAGTTGTTCACGGATTGATGGGCGTCAGTCGCCGAGCACGTAGGAGAAGATCAGCGGCGCCACGATGGACGCGTCCGAATTGATCGTGAACCTGGGGGTGTCCACATCGAGTTTGAACCAGGTGATCTTCTCGTTGGGCACCGCGCCGGAGTAGGAACCGTAAGACGTTGTGGAATCGCTTATCTGGCAGAAATAGCCCCAGAATCTATGATCCAGCTCCAGATCCTGCAGGATGAGGGGCACCGCGCAAATGGCGAAGTCGCCGGCGATCCCTCCTCCGATCTGGAAGAACCCGATTGAGCAGCCCGGATCGTTTTGCCGGTACCATCCCACCAGGTGCTCCATCTGCTCGGTGCCGGTCTTCAGCATGAGGTGATCCGGCAACTCTCCCTGGATGACGCGAGCCGCGAAAATGTTGCCCAGCGTGCTGTCCTCCCAGCCCGGAGAATAGACCGGAATACCCTTCTCGCATGCAGCGTACAGCCAGGATCTCTCGACGGGTATCTGATAGTGTTGTTCCAGTCGTCCCGACAGCAGGATCTTCGAGAAAACCTCGAACGGGAAAAGGCGCTGCTTCGTTTCGTGCGCCCTTTTGCATTCACCGATGAACTCCCTTTCCAGGTGACGAAAAACGGTTTCGGGGATTGCGGTATCCGTGACCCGGTTGAACCCCCTGTCCCTGAGTTCGAGCTCATCCTGCGGGGAGAGATCCAGATATTTCGGCAATAATTCATACTCGTCGTGGGCGATCAGGTTGAAAATGTCCTCCTCCAGGTTCGCCGCCGTGCACGAGACGGCGTGCACCTTGTCCTCACGGATCATCCTTGCGAGGCTTAACCCTATCTCTGCAGTGCTCATGGCGCCCGCCATGGCGACGAGCATCTTCCCCCCGGCCTTCAGGTGAGTGCGATAGGCCTTCGAGGCATCAACCATCTCCCGAGCGTTGAAGTGAAGAAAATGACTGTCCATGAACGCGGAAATGGGACCTTTCTCTGTCATCGACTCATACCCTTTGCTTGTTGGAAAACTGTTTCATTTCATACCGCAAACGCGGCCTGGATGAAACACCATCATTTTTTACTATGAACTTTTTCAAGATGACTAAAATTTAAAAATGCATTATGTAAAATATTATCGGAAGTTTGCGCGCGGTCGTCGTCCAATTAGATGGAAGTAATTTCTTTATGTGGAGGTATGCGATGAAGTATCTGGTGCTGATATTTTCTATGTCATTGATTATGTTTGGTTGTGAGAAGAGCACAAATCCGCACGCTCAGAGTTCGGACAGCGATTCGGATGGCGATACCGACACCGACACCGACACCGATGGCGATACCGATAGTGACTCGGACAGCGACTCGGACAGCGACACCGACACGGGTACGGGTGAAGCAATCTGTGACGAATTCCAGTTCGAGATCGAGGCCGTGCCCGTGCGCATGGTGTGGTTGCTGGACATCTCGG
>JAUXHN010000050.1 GCA_030621515.1 Deltaproteobacteria bacterium
CGGCAACAGCTCGGTGCCGCCGCTGCCGTAATGGGAGTTGACCCAGTTCTTTCCACGCTCCACGTTCCGAACCGTCGCGCGAAGGGAGTGACCGCTGAGCACTTGGCTTCCGCCCGCAAACATCAGGACGTTGAAGTAGTCGTCAGCCCCCAGATCGTCCAGTATGTCCGCAATCAGCCGTTTTGAGACATCCAGCGGGAAGCCGCCCATGGAGCCGGAGACATCCAGAATAAAAATGTACTCACGCGGCAGTGTCTCCATGACGGTCTGCCGCTTTGGAGGTTCGGTCATCAGGAGGAAATAGTTCTCCTCCTCGCCCTCGTAGAGAAGGAGGCCGCTCTCGATGGCGTCACCGGCAAGGGTGTACCTGAGCACGAAATCCCGGTTCGCCGCTCCGGGGTCGTCCAGGGAGATGCAGGCCTCCCGCGTGCCCTCGTAGTCGACATGGACATGGTGGCTCGGGCTGGAGATCCCGGCGATGGGGATCCCGCTGGCGAGGTGGAGATCCAGGTCGAACTCAAATGGGGGAGCCTCTCCTTCGTGCAGGTATGGGTTGGCCACCCAGGTTTCACTGTCGTCCGCCCCGGCGACGGGGGTGTTGGAGTATCGCGGACCGACCACCGTGGGCAGGACGAACTCGTAGGTCTGATCGGATGGGACGATGAGCTCGGTATACGAGATCTCCACCCTGATCTCGTCGCCCGGGAGGATGTTGGCCACGCTCATGTGAAACACGTTGGGCCTCTTCTGTTCCAGCAACGACGCGGTCTTGCCGGATGCCCTGGCCTTGTCGTAGATTTTCCTCGCCGTCTTTTTCTTCTTGATCACGGCCTCCACGGTTCGCTCGCCCACGGTCATCCTCATGCCGTGCACGGCCGCCGCAGTGGACGCAGGGAAGATATAGATTGCTTCGAGGGTGGTCTCTCCGTCGTTCTTGTAAACCTGCTCGATCTGCACGTCGGCGATCACACCGGTGATATCGACGGTGGCATAGCTGGCCGCGAGGGGCATTCGATCCGTTTTTGGATCGTCGCTGAGCACAAAGAAATATGGAGAGATAGTTTTGTCGTCGGCTTGTGGAATGCTTTCGAACGCCGAGGCGATCATCTTCATTCGCCGTTCCATCTTGTTGCCGTGGGCCGTGAAGCACATGGCGATGACGGCCAACATGGTCGAAGTGAATGCAAGCAGACGCAACGGCGCACCGTGCGGGTTAGACCTCATGGCACCCTCCTTTTTCAGGCTTGTTTCTGTTCATTTTCCGGACGACCTTCCCCAAAAGGTTCAGCGCCCGGTCATAGGATTAGTGTTCGGCGGGGATGAAAAGTTCCCTGGAAAAGAGCGAAGGAACGGATCGGGCTAGCGAATGCCCAGCAAGGCGAAGATCAATTTCAACAGCGTGGATCCGTTTGCGCCTGTGCTGATACCCACGGCGGCGCAGCCACAACCGCTGTCGTCGGAGCCGGTTCCAGCATCCACACCGGGGGACACGCACTGTGCCTGCCCTGCGACGACTTCGCATATCATTCCCACGGCATCGCAATGCTCCCAGTTGGACCAGGCGCCGGCCACGCATTTCTGGACCGTATCGTTCAGACATCGGGTAGCGTCGTCCTCACAGTCACCGGGACCGGGGCCGCTGTCGGGGCCGGTGTCCGTATCGGTGTCCGTATCGGTGTCCGTATCGGTGTCAGTATCGGTGTCAGTATCGGTGTCAGTGCTGCCGTCGGGGCCGGCATCGGCAGATATCGCAACAACGCACATCATCGAGAGAAGAACACTTACAAGAACCATCATCGCCATTTTTTTCACGGTGAACTCCTTTTGGCCGGTGAAGGCCTGACAGGAACGGTGTTTTTCAGCGAACATGCATTATTAATGGATTTTGGAGTTCTATTAAAGCTTTTCCTCTGTAAAAGGGCAATCCCGGAGACAATCCGGTCTCACCGATCCTCAAAAGGTCCCGCGTTGGACGATAATCGAAGTTTCTGGTAACTATCCCGACCATGGAAGGTTTGAACGAACTTCGCGAGATAAAAAAGGAGATCATCGAGGCCAGGGGGCTGATCATCAAGTCCAACAATCTGGCAAATAGCCTGAGCGCCGAGGTTCGAAGTATCGCCAGGCGACAGGCCTCGTATGAGAGGCACATCTCGCTCAACTCCGTCGTCACGTACGTGATCGTCGCGATCTTGTGCTGGGCCGGTGTGCAGCTCGCCTACAACTACCGCCAATCTTCCATCGAGGAGTCTCTGGAGGCGGCCCGGGAAGAAGCCGACAAGGCCAGGAAGGAGCTCGCCGAGTTGAAGAAGGGCCTGGGCAAAAGCAAAAAGGGCGGCGGCGAGGATATTGCGCAGATATACGAACTCATCCACGATGGGCAGCATCAGGAGGCCATAGATGCCTTCGAAGTGCTCGCCGTCGACACCCTCTCCCCCCTGGAAAAAAAGCTCCTGACGGATCGGATAGAGGAGTTTCGTGGCGACCTATCGATGCAGCATTACTCCAGGGGCCTGGATCTCGTTTCAAAGCAGAAATACCCCGAGGCGGTGCAGGAGTTTCGCCAGTCCCTCAGGTTCAAGGAGAACGCGGGTCACGCCAAGGCCTCCAAGATCCAGCTGGCCAACGCGCTTCGACTGCAGGGCAAGCCACGGGAGGCCATCGCTGTGCTGCAACGGCTGATCGAGGAGCACCTTGATCGCAATCTCTCAGACGACGCGTACTGGTATCTCGCCCTGAGCCACCAGGAAGCGCACCAGAAGGACGAGGCCCGCTCTGTGCTCAAGGCCCTCATGAGGCAGTTCCCCAACAGCCAATATTACCGCGCCGCACGCATCAAGGCCGCAGACATTCAGATTCACATGTACTCGCCGGGGAGTGACTGACCCCATCCCGGCCTGCTTTAAAAGAGTTTTTTGTAGAGCAGCACGGGCGATCGCCCCAGCATCCCGAAGAACATCCGGAAGCTCAACCAGGTAAAATTGAGGTTATCTTTCTTCATGTCAAAGTGAGTGACCCTGTTTTCCCCGTTGGGATAAACCACGTTCACATCCGTGTGGCCGATCTTCATACCCGCCCAGGAGGCCCTGACCAGCACCTCCATCTCGTAGGCAAAACCCTTCTCCCTGCAGTTGAGCGCGAGGGTCTTCTGTATCGGATAGACGCGAAAACCGCACTGTGTGTCCATACAGCGCTGCCAGCCGTTGAGGGTGGCCCAGAAGTTGGAGATGGACCGCCCTCTCCTGCTCGATGCGGGGATCTCGCTGCTCTCCATTCTGCGAACGCCCACCCATATGCGATCCGGTTCCTCCGTGGCGGCGCCGATCAGACGAGGTATCTCCTCGGGGAGATGCTGACCGTCCGCGTCCACCACTACAACGTGAGTATAACCGAGCTCCAGCACATGTTTGAGTCCGGTACGAATGGCGTTTCCCTTGCCCGTGTTCGACTCGACGCGGATCACTCTGGCGCCTGCCCCCTGTGCCGCATCGCCGCTGCCGTCGGTGGAGCCGTCACAGACCACGAACACGTCCGGCTCAAGAACGGCGCGACAGCGTTCGACAACCCCGGAGATTGTATCGATGTTGTTGTAAACTGGTATCAACGCGCAGATTTTCATCAGAGTGTCCGATTCTTGAAGATGGCACGAATTATCCGGTCGATGGGATTTTTGGAATTGTAGTCCCCAAATCGCCGTTTTCTGAAAACATATTCGGAAGCGAGGAATGTTCCCAGGTAGGCATAGCTCACCGGTCCCACAAGAACCGCCCACATGCCCTTGGATTCAACGAATGCGGCTGCCAGCACGAGGACGGAGTTGCCCGCGAAGACCAGCAGCCAGATCTTTGTGAGGGCGAGACAGTACCTGACGTGTTCCGGCGGAAGATCAGGTCGTTTGAGCCTGGCAAAACGCTCGATGATGGGTGTGGAGCGCAGGGAAATGGCGAACTGTGCGAAAAACACGAGGGAGATCAAAAAGGGCGTGAAACGAAGAAAGATCTCGGATCTGGAGATCCCGGCGCCGCCGATGAGCCCTCCCATGGCGGCGAGTTGAATTATCGCGGGGACAGAGGTTTCCTTTGATGCGAAGATGGCCGTGATGAACCGTCGCCCCAGGAGGACAAGCAGCAGGAGCGCGGTCCAGCGGACACTCAGGTACTTGAGCCCGAAAAAGACGATGACCGGATAAAGCGCAAGCACGATCCCGTCGAAGACTGCACCCATGGATGATTTCTACTTGGAGCGGTTCTCGGAAACGAACTTTGCAAGAGCGTCTATGGAAACGAAGGCGGCCTTGGCGGTGTCCGAGTCCGAGATGTTGATTCCGTAATTGGTCTCCAGGGCGACGGAGAGCTCCAGCGCGTCAATGGAGTCCAGGCCCAGGCCTTCGACGAACAGCGGCTGGTCGTCCTCGATCTCTTTCGGATCCACGTCCTCCAGATTGGCGGCTTTGATGATCATTTCTTTCAATTCGAGCTTCAGCTTGTCCATCACCGGTTCTCCGAAATATCGATCTATCCGACCGTGGCCGGATTGACTTTTACGGCCCGGATAAGTAGCACCATAACATCGTTAAGGCAACCGCCTGGAGTCGGCCGCCTTGGGAGAAGATAAGCTGTGAAAGCACTAGTCACCGGAGCAAGCACGGGGCTCGGTCGCGCGATCGCCAGAAGGCTCGCCGCCGACGGATACGAAACATGGATACACTACCATTCATCGCAGGATGAGGCCCGCGCGCTTCTCGCGGAGGTAGAGGAAACCGGCGGGAAGGGCAGACTGGTTTGCTTCGATGTGTCCGACGAGGACGAGGTGAGTCGGGTTCTCACACCGATGCTCTCCGAACACGGTCCCCTCGACGTGCTCGTCAACAACGCGGGTGTGACGGCCAACGGCTACATGATGATGCAGCCGGCAAGGGAGTGGAACCAGGTGATGTCGGTAAACCTTGGAGGGTTCTTTCTGGTCACTCGCGCCTGCCTGAAGGGAATGATCGGCGAGAAATCCGGCAGGATCGTGAACGTGGGATCCCTCGCCGGGGAGCGTGGAAACATCGGTCAGGTGGCGTACGCCGCGAGCAAGGCCGGGCTGGCCGGGGCGACCCGTGCGCTGGCCCTGGAGGTGGCCCGCTGGAACATCCTGGTCAACGCAGTCTCCCCCGGTCCCCTGGATGTCGGGATGGCCGCCGATCTCGACCTGAGCAAGATCGAACCGCAGATCCCGCTGGGCAGGGTCGGCCGGGCAAGGGAGGTCGCGGGCGTCGTTTCGTTCCTGTGCTCGGAAGACTCCGCATACATGACGGGGCAAGTGATCTCCGTCAACGGCGGCATGGGGTTGTAGACCGATGGATCCATTGAACCTGCTGAATCTACGCAAAGATCCTCACTTGCCCGCGATCGTGACCGGGGAGGCGACGTACACCCGCGGGGACGTTCTGTCCCGGGCATCGTTCATTGCCGAAAGGATCGCAAAAGGTGGCGAAAGCGGCGCACCGGTGATCGTCAACCTGGATGCGGGTATCGGTTTTGCGGCCGGGCTGGTGGGGTGCTGGCTCGCCGGATCCGTGCCCGTGCTCCTCGACCCGCTGGTACGGCACGAGCTGGATCGGGCGGTCGACGAAACAGGGGCCGGGGCGGTCATCCGCGGTCCTGGATCTCAGGGCATGAAGATCGTCAACAAGGTTCCGGTCATCACCCCGGATTGCGGAACCGCGCCCCTGAAGGACGATTCCGCGCAAATCGAGAACGACGCTCCGTTGTTGTATCTTTTTACATCCGGGAGCACGGGCGCGCCGGCCCTGGTGCCCAAGACCTTCGAAAACCTGAACGTGGAGTACGAATTCCTGTCAGGCCTGTTGCATTCACCTCATCGGGTGGCCACCCTTGTGCCCTGGTGCCATATCTTCGGGTTCATCCTTTCCTTCCTGCTTCCCATTCGCAAGGGAGGCGTATGCGACCTGACCGCCGGCATCTCCCCGAAGATCGTCCTCGAACGCGCAGCGGCCGGAACGCTGGATCTGGTGGTTGCGGTTCCAGCCATCTACCGGGTCATGATCCGGCTCCTGGAAAATATCCAGCCCGCGCCCTCTCGGATGGATTGTCGCTTCGTCAGCTCCGGAGCCAACCTCCCGGGGCGATTGCGGTCGCGCTTCGAGGATCTCACCGGTTGTTCCATCGTCGATCTCTACGGTTCGACGGAGGCAGGCGGTGTCGCCTACAGGGAAGACGACGGTCCGTGGTTGTACCAGCCTCACGTGGAGAGTCGGATCCTGGACGGCGGCCATCTGGAGGTGAGATCTCCGGCGGTGTCGGTTGTCTCGAGAGAAGACTTTTATCGGCTAGGAGATCTGGTGCGCCCGGTGAGCGGCGGGTTCGTCCTGGACGGCCGAGCCGACGATGTGGTCAAGATCGGCGGTCGAAGGATTTCCCTGAATGAAATCCAGCGCGAGGTAGAAAGCTGCCCCGGCGTCGAGCGGGCCGTTGTGCTCGCCAGGCCGGTGAGGGGAGAGCTGCGGATAGCGGCCTGCGTGGAGTCTTCGGGCGCGAGCGCTACCGAGCAGGAGATAAGGACCTTCGTGCGAGGCAGGATGGCCGACTACAAGGTGCCCAGTGTGGTATATGAGCTGGAACAATTCCCGACCACTGCGGCCGGCAAGGTAGATCGCCGGGAGTTGAACCGGTTGATCGACGAAGGAGAGAAATAATTGAGGGTTCTGGTCATCAGCGGTTCGATGGCGACCCTGCCGGATCCGGTGTACCCGCTCGGTCCGGCCATCGTCGCCACGGCCGTCCGAAAGGCCGGGCATGAGGTTTCATGGTTCGATGTGCTGCGTCACGACGATCCATCGATGGCTCTGCGTTCTTTGATACTGGACGTGGAGCCGGAGGTCGTGCTCCTGTCCATTCGGAATATCGACAACGCCGCGTTCCCCGGAGTGAATAAGCACTTCGAGGAGCACCTGGAGATCGCGCGAATTTGCAAGGCCTCGACTTTCGCCCCGCTGATCCTGGGCGGCTCGGGCTTCTCCCTCATGCCGGAGGCTTTCATCGAATATCTCGGAGGTGACTACGGAGTGGTCGGCGAGGGCGAAAATGCGGTCGTTGAACTGCTCACCCAACTCGAAGAGGGTGTCACGCCGGAAACCTACATTCACGCCCCACGAGTGGCACCGCCGTTTCTGCCCCCAGACAGGGATATCTTCGACGCGGGCTGGTACTACGCCAACGGCGGACTGGCCAACATGCAAACCCAGCGCGGATGTCAGCTCAAGTGCATCTACTGTACATACCCGTTGCTGGAGGGGCACAGGGTACGGGCGACGGATCCCTCGGCCGTTGTTGACGAGATGGAATCCATCAAGGCCGCCGGGATCGATCACATTTTTGTTGTCGACGCGGTCTTCAACCGGCCCGAATCCCACGCAGCGCAGATCTGCGAAGAGATCATCCGACGGGACCTGAAGATGTCTCTCACCGGGTACTTCGTGCCAGACGGCGATCTACCCGAGTTTCCGTCCCTTCTCAAAAAGGCGGGCTTCGGTGCGGTGGAGCTGGGAACCGACTCTCTCAGCGATCCGATACTCGAGCGGTTGCGCAAGGGTTTTACGGTATCTGGCGCGATGGAGTTTTCGCGCAGGCTCGAGGCCGCGGGCATCAAGCAGTGTCACAATCTGATTTTCGGCGGACCCGGAGAGACAATGGAGACCATGGAGGAATCCGTGGCCAATATGGACGTCATCAACCCCACCGCCATGATTGCGACCATCGGCCTGCGGGTTTTCAAGGGAACCGACATGTGGAAGATCGGCGGTGGAGAGGACTCCGAGGATCCCTCCGATCCCTCCAGAGCGCTCGAACCGTTGTTCTTCGTCGAGGAGGCGGTGGCCGACACTATCGTGGAACGCGTTGGAAAGTGGGTGGAAGATCGTGAGAACTGGTTGTGCTTCGGCCTCAACCGCCGGGTCAACCCGCGCTATCTGGCAAGGCTTCGCAAGCGACACAAGGGCTTGCTCTGGACGATTTACGGGGAGTGACGGTCCCTCTCACTTTTTCGGTTTGCTTTTTCTTCTCTCATGTTAGGTTTTCTCATTCAAAGAGTGGAATTGGGGAACCGTTTTTTTCCTCAAAAACCGAGGAGGTTTTAGATGAACAGCAAGATTCAGTTTGTGTTTGTCGGCTTTATCGCGATGACACTTCTATTGGTTGCCGGTTGCGGCACACCAGTGATGCGGAACACCACAACCGTTCACCAACCCGGCGGGGACTACGCGCTGGTTACATTCTTGAGACCAACTTCGTTCGGAGGCGCCATCAATTTCGCCCTGTGGGATGGTGACCAGTTCATCGGTATTATCAACGCCAAAAAGGTCGTTCAATACAAGGCAGCGCCCGGCCCGCACCTTTTCCTTGCGCGAGCCGAAAACTGGTCCTACCTCGAAGCAACTCTCGAGGCCGGCAAGCAATACTATGTCATCGGCAAGGTATTCCCCGGCGTGTGGAAGGCGAGAGTCGCACTCAGTCCAGTTGTCAAAGAAGCGGAAGTCACTGATGAGAAGTTAGATCAATGGGTATCCGGCGGAACTCCGCAGGAAATCATCCCGGAGCAGTTGGACACTTACCAGGACCCACGACAGGCGCAGGTTAGGGAAGCCATGGCCAAGTTCGAAGCCGGTGAAGTAAAATTCGAAGTGCTCGAGGCCGACGACTACCGCTAGATAATACGTCGTTATTCGACAATCGGGTTGATCTCGCCCATACCCATGCCGCCGGCGTATGCGTAAGAATCATAGCTATCCCAGCCGACAACGATGACCGCCAGGCCGTTGGCCTCTACAGAGCTTCTGAGGGTATGAATCCCATCGGCAACGATCACCCGGGCAACCTCGAATCCCGATCCGGCGACATCGATAAACTGGGCGTCCGGTATCGCCACGTCGTCGAGAAGCACTTCGCTGCCGGCCACCCGCGTGATTATGAGCGCGTCGTTGATCCATGTGTCCGGCACGAGCACCACATACCGTGGTAAAAACTGCTCCGTGGGACTTGTGTACACCATGGCGGGGTCGCCAATGCTGCCGCAATCGGGGTTCTCCGAACCGATCATGTACTGCATGACGCCGATGGGCTTGTCCGAGCTGATGAAGAAGTCGCCCGGATCGTTTATGGGTCCGTTCACGTAAAACTCCAACATCTGGCCCTGGGCGAGGGTCTGCTGGGGGGACGGCAGTCCCTGGACGGTCGGATTGGCCGTGAGCGTGACGACGGTGTTGTTCTCGCTGGCGTATATCTGCCAGAGGACCAGCTCCGCATTGGCGGCAATGCTCCTGACGGGCATGCGCGCCGCCACGAACTGCTTGCCCCAAAAGAGGAGACCGGGCATCTGCTCTTCGAGGTGGTCGCAGGCATAGGTTTCAAACGGAATAAATGCGCACTCCTGACCAGAGAAGACCGCTATAGGATGATTGTCGTTCGAGGTTATTCTGGATCCGGTCATGGAGTCGCCGGGGCCGTTGGTCTGGACTTCGAGCACATCGCCCTCGTTGAGATCGACGGTGAACGGCGTGGTCGAGGCCGGGACCACACCACCTGCCAGCGGAACCACGGACGGTGCGACAGTCAGCGTGGTTCCATCCTCCACCGCGATCACCGTGAAATATGCGCGCATGTCGCCGTCGCACATGGAGCTACAACTCTGTTGCCAGCCGATAACGTCGTAGGTCTCGCTCAGAGAAGGCACGGGAATCAGCATCGACGCGTCGGACAGGTAGGAGGATGAGCCGTCCACCGGGTTGAACTGATAGGCAATGATGGGCACGTCCGATTCAATCTTGTACGAACCCTTGAGCATCACACCGGATCCGTCCATGTGGTAGTCTTCCAGAGGGAATGTGTGCAGATCCATGGGAGCCACGTCGGCGGTGCTGTGAACGTCCCAACCGCTCGTAGCCGCATTACCCTTGTGCACAATGACGTGCGCGGTGTCGTTTTGGTTGACATTGGATATTGCCACCGCGTACTGCTGGGCTTCCACGCTATCGTGCGAGTCGAGATCGATGGCGTAGAACAGACACCCAACTGTGGTTGTGGCCTGCTCTGCCTGAGCACACGTCTCGGGGATCGCCGGTCCGGTATATCCCGTGTCCGAATCGGAATCAGAATCGGAATCCGAATCGGAATCAGAATCGGAATCGGAATCAGAATCGGAATCGGAATCGCTGCCGCTATTATACCCCGAATCATTCTCACAGCCGGTCCCCGAAAGGATGAGCCAGCCGGCCGAGAATAAAATCATCAAAATTGCGATGCGTTTCATTGGTCAGTCCTTTTGTTCGGTACATTTACTTCGTGCAAATGTATCTGTTATTTGGACGTCGAATAATGTTCAAAACAACGATAGTTTTCATTATCTGACGAAAATAGTACCACACAAATGCATTCAACATGTGAAGTCAAAGCGGCTCACGAATTTTGCCCGAATGCTACTGCGTCGATGCGGGGCCGGCGTCGGCCGGGGTTCCTGCGGTTTTGGAGGCTTTGGATGCCTTTCGTTTCAGGCGCTCCTTTCGCTTGCGCGCCAGTTCTTTCCAGTTGAGGGCCACGTTCGGCGCGCGGCAGATTCCGGTTGTCTTTGCGCCCGGCGGCGGGGAGTCGAACAGGGCGCCCCGCGCCTCGTCGAATAGCGCCCGGTTGAGGCGAAGCACGGATTTCCCATCGGGTGTGCGCCATCCGTAGACGATCGGTTCGCTCAGAACCAGCCCATGAATCCTGTCCGCTTCCGCGCGGCCGGCCAGACGCGCAAGGCGGGCGGCGGCGGATATCTCCAGATCCGTAGCGATGTGCTTTCTCAATTCGTCCCACAGGGATGGCAACTTGAGGAGGATATCGATACTTGAGATGCGTTTATTGAGCCCCACCAGAACAGCCTGCTGGCGCCTGACCCTGTCCAGATCGGTCCTTCCGTGCCTGGATCTGGAGAAGAGGAGAGCCGTGCTACCGTCCATGAGTTGGTTGCCGGCGTCGACGGACAGGTGTTCGTACCCGGTCTTTGCCTTTTTGGAAACGAAGTTGTCCCTGATGGGACACGCCACGTCCACCTCTATTCCTCCAAGGAGGTCTACAATGCGCGCGAAGCCACTGAAATCCACTGCGGCAGTGTAGTCGATCCGGATGCCCAGTTCGTCAAGAATCACTTTCCTCATGAGCTTGAGGCCGCCGCCCTTGCCATGAAGCATACTTCCCACTCTGAACACCTTGTTGATGCGGCCCGGATCGGCCCCGGGGATATCCACCCACAGATCCCGAGGAATGCTCATGACGCCCATGTCTCCGGTCTTGTACCGTGCCGCCGCTATCATTATTGAGTCGGTACGCCCCGGAAGCCGAGACGAGCGATCGAAGCCCAGAAGAAGGATATGGTCGATATCCTGGCCGGTCTCTTCGTTCGAGGCCGTGCCCGCCGGCATGCTCGGTCTTTCCTCGTCTCGGATCCCATCGCCCATGGAACCGGAATCGGGGGGAGTCGCCGTTCCCGCGTCCATCCCCGCCGACGCAACCCGGTCATCCGTCATCGGTGCGCAGCCCCACAGTTGGCCGCATACGGCGAGCGCAAGCAAGCCGATCACCGCCGACACTCTGTGAATCTCAAGGGGCCGACCCCATCGACCCATTTCTTTGCTGTCTGCGTTCATCCTGGTTTTTACTTGAGCAACAGGGATGCCAGTCTTTCGCGGAAGGCCGAATATTCAAAAATAACAACCTGTTATCACCGTATCGGGCTCGCGGCCCGACCCGTTTATCCGAGTTCCAATTCTTTGAATAGGAGGAAAGAGCGCCTGAAAGTAGTATCCTCGACGGCCAAGAGCCTACTGAGATAGGCTCTAATCTACCAGTTCAGTTCCGGCGGCAGAGGCCACACGGTGGGCTCGGGGGGTGCATGGACGGTCACGCCTCCCACACCCATCATGGCGCGCAAGAACATGGCCGGCCCCACGGGAATAGCGACGAAGAGTAGCGTGAAGACCAGGACACTCTGCCACAGGAAGCGGACCGCCCACCGCCTTCTGACACCCAGACCCTTGACCGCTCCGAGCCTCACGGTCCTGAACACAATGACCGTGGCCAGAACGAGCCACGCAGCCTCTCCGAGCTCGGGCCCCAATCCGAACAAAGGAGGGGCCACAAGGACCAACCCGGCGGCCCATGCGGGCCACAACAATCCCATGGCCACCGGACAGGCCACCGAGGAATCGGCCTGTGCGCGAGCGGCGCCGCTGATTCGGATCATGGCCAGGGTGAGCGCCGGAGCCATGACGAGGCCTCCCCCAACCGTGGCCACCAGCCCCACCGCGGCCCGCTGGATCGCCATATCGTGATCCACATGCCCCAGAAGCGCCGAGCCGATGTGACCTGCGACCACCGCTGTCGCAGGGAAAACGACCGCCGTGAGGGAAGCTCCCAGCAACCAGGCCGCCGAATGACGACGCCCGGTGATGTCGGATGTCCAGGTGCCGACCGGATCGATGAGCAGCTTGATACCGTTGAAGATCAATCTGTCTTCTCGGTCTCTGTTTTCACTGCGGAGATGGCCTCGATGGCCTTGAGAACAGCGTCGCCTATACATGCGTTGCTGGTCTTTTTCTTGCCCCATCTTTTCTTGGTAGTTATCGGTCGATACGACTTGAGAAGAGGCAGGAACTCGGGGTTCCCCGTTTCCCCCATCTGGGTGATGATCTCCTTGCGCGCCCTGCACTTGGTGTGCTCGTGGAAGTCCGCGGTGAGGCTGGTGAGCCAGTCAACCGCGTCCCCGTGAGCGGTCTCCACCAGCGCGGATCTTGCGGATCGCCGGACCTCGCCCTCGGTCAGGGCCGAGTTGCACAGATCGGCCAGGAGTTTCACCCCTTCCGCGTCCCCGTGACCGGCGATGAGAAGGGATGCCTTGTCCCGCGGGCCCTTCCATTTGAGGGCCTCTTGAAGGTTTTCCTTGAGGCGCACGTCGTCGGCCAGATCCGCCTGGGAGGCGATGGCTTTCTCGTATGATTCCATGGCGGCTTCCCGATCTCCCGAAAGGAACAATCCGTGACCGAGCAGCAGACAGGCCGGGGCTAGATCGGGAGAGATCCCGAGCACCTCCTTGACGGTTATCACCGCCTCCGCCGGGTGGCCGTTCCTGATCTGCAGGTCCGCCCGGTCGAGCATGGATTTCACCGTCTCGGTCTTCTTGCCCAGATCACCCACCTTCTGAGAAATGGGCTGTGTCGGATTCAATATTTTTTGGATCTCGTCCTGGATCCTGTCCTGGTAATAGTACACAGTCAGGCCTCCGGCCGCCACGATGACCAGCAGCACGATGAGGCGAGCGACACGGCCGCCGCGGCCTTTCCCGGAGGAGGTTTTTCTGGAAACCTTATCGGATACCTTATCGATGATCTGCTGCACCCCCGAGGGTGGATCCCCTTCTGAGTCTATGGCTTCGATGGCGGCCATGAATTCCTCGGCGCTGGCGTAGCGGTCCTCGGGTTTCTTGGCGAGCGCCTTGTTGAAAACCTCCTGCAGGCCCCTGGGAAATGTGCCCACCTCCGCCAGGGAGGGCGGATCCTTGGTGAGGTGCATGGAGAGGGTGTCCATGGCGGACTCCGCATCGAAGGGAGGTGTGCCGGTGAGCAGCTCGTAAAGCATGATGCCCACCGCGTAGAGATCGACGCGATGATCCACCTTGTCACCGAGGGCCTGCTCCGGCGAGAGGTACTTTGGAGTGCCGAACACGATGCCGCTCTTGGTCAGGTTCTCCGAACTTCCGCCGGTGGCCAGCTTGGCTATTCCGAAATCGAGGATCTTCACGAAATCCTTTTCATCCCCGTGTTCGACCAGGAAAACATTTTCCGGCTTGAGATCCCGATGAACGACACCCTGCTCGTGGGCGTGGGCCAGGCCCTTGAGGATCTGAGAGATGATCCGGAGCGCCTCGTTCACCGGGAGGGCGCCCTGCTCCTCCAGTCGGACGTCCAGCTCATCTCCCTCGAGAATCTCCATTACAAGATAGAGGGTACCGTCATCCGTGCGACCGAAGTCGGTGACGGTTATACAATGTGGATCCGTGAGCCTGCTGGAGGATTTGGCCTCTCGTTCGAAGCGCTTGGCCACGTCCTCCATATGGGCGAGCTCCGCGTGGATGAGCTTGACGGCCACGGGCTTGTCCATGAGAACGTGATTGGCTCGATAGACATGACCCATGCCTCCTTCGCCGAGCAGGCTGAGCAACAGGTAGCGTTCGTCGAGAAGAGTGCCGATCATCGGATCGGGGGCGTCCGCCGGTATGGTGTCCCTGGCTATTCCCCGTTTCACGGGGGGCGCCGATATTGTATCGATGCTGTCCGGTATTATCTTGCCGGTGATATCGTTGTCGTCCCTCGAATCCGTCATTGCGCCTCGTCTAGCCGGCGTAAAGGGTCATCAGGTTAAGCACGGTGCAAAGAGAGTATCCCATCGCCCGGGTGGACACCCATTCTGTGGGACCGTGGAAGTTCACCCCGCCCGCAAAGATGTTGGGCGTTGGAAGGCCCTTCCTCGACAGATTGGATCCGTCCGTCCCGCCCCGGATGGGTTCCAGTTTGGCTTCGATCCCCGACTTGCGGACGGCTTCCTCGAGTCGTTGTGCGATCTCCGGCTTCTCCTTGAGGAACTTGAACATGTTCGGGTAGGAGAACTCGATTTTCACCTCCACCTTGAGGCGTGGGTCTTCCTTCGCGACGGAGGCCGCCAGGTCCTTGACTATCTCTCCCCATCCCAGGACCTTTTCCTCCTCGAAATCCCGCAGGATCAGGTGGCACTTGCTGCTCGTGGCGTCGCCGCTGATCTCGTAGGGGTGGATGAAGCCCTCGCGCTCCTCTGTGCACTCCGGGCTGATCTCGGCGGGTAACCGATCGATGAACTTGGCCATGAAGCGCAGGGCGTTGACCAGCTTTCCCTTGGCCATGCCCGGGTGAGTCGGAACGCCGTTGACCGTGACGAAGGCCGAGTAAGCCTCGAAGGTCTCCACGTTTATCTCCCCCGTATACCCTCCGTCCAGGGTGAAGGCCACGTCGGCGCCGAACTTCTCTATGGGGAACTTGGCGTGGCCGCGGCCGATCTCCTCGTCCGGTGTGAAGCCCACCTTGATGGTGGGGTGGGGGACGTCCGGGTTGGCCTTGTAGTATTCCAACGCGCTCATGATGATCGCGATACCGGCCTTGTCGTCGGCGCCCAGTAGCGTAGTGCCGTCCGACGTGATGACCGTGTCCCCGACGCAGAGTCCGAGATAATCGTCATTGGCCGGATCGATGATCACATCGTTCTTGAGCTTGATGGGCTTGCCGTCGTAGTTCTCGTGGAAGACGGCTTTCACATCCACACCGGGCGCCGCAGAGGACGTATCCAGGTGGGCGAGGAGGCCGACGACATCATTCCCCTTACCCTCGAGGGTCGCAGTTACGTAGCAGTTCTCATCGACAGCGGCGTCAGCCAGGCCCAGCTCCGCGAGTTGCTTCACCAGAAGATTGGCCAGATCGAACTGATTTTTCGTGCTGGGGCAGCTCTCGGAGCTGCTGTCGGAGGTGGTGTCAATCTTCGTGTAGGAGATAAACCTCTCGATGAGCGCGGTGTTTTCCAGCATGGCCATTGAGTCGTTGAAGAATTTCATTTCCGTGTCCTCTCTTGGAAACGTATTGAATTGTAATTGCAATTTTTCCGCTCGCGGGCACCACTATAAACCATGGGAACATATTTTTAACACCAAAATCGATTGGCGGATTTGAGTTTGGTCCAACGTGAAACGATTTACTCCACGCGTTTGTCGAGGAGCGCCTCTCTCTCCTCGAGAGCTTTCAACCGTTCGGCATTTCCAATCGCGGCGTATACAGCTTTCAATTGGTCTATGAACTGCCGGTTGTCAGGAACGTGGCGTAGCGCCGCTTCCAGGTGCTCGGCAGCCTTGCGGTACTCCTTTGCGTTGAAATAGGCCCACCCCAGGCTGCTCAGGATGGAGGGGTTCTTCGGGGACAACCTCAGGGCTTCTTCTATCAGCGGGAGGCCGGTATCGAAATCGTCGTTACCCTTGATGGCGATGAACCCCAGGTTATTGGCGACGGCGCCGTCCATCGGTTTGATCTCCCGCGCCGCGAGGAAGGACTTCTGCGCCTCGCTCCAATTTTCCTGTCCGATATATATGAGGCCAAGCTGAAAAAGGGCCAGAAAATGCCTTGGGTTGTGAGCAATTGCCGCCTCGAGGCTCACGACGGCCAGATCGAGCTTGCCCCATTTTTTTTGGCACATGCCCAGGAGGAAATGCAATCGGGAGTCCGTCGGAGCGATCTCGACGGCGTGCTTCAGATGTTTCGCCGCTTCGGAATACTTTTCCTTGCGGGTGAGCTGATCGGCGAGCTCCATCAAGAATCTCGGATTGTCCGGGTCCTGAGCCGCGAGCAGGGTCAGGAGCGCTATCGACTCATCGATCATGCCTTTTGCCGATAGAGCATTTGCTCGCTGGGACAGGTTGAACAGCGCGATCCTGTCCTTGGGATCCGGAAGGGTTTCACCGTGCCCCGCATCCGGCTCATCCTGACCGCCCCCGACGAAATACCCGAGGGCCTGCAGGCGCTCGATCATATTGTCGTCGACGGCGACCTTCTCGATCCTGGCCGGCCTTGCCCCCGCGAGGATCTTGGCTAGCAGATCTTTCATCTCCCCTGCACGTTCGGGCTCGCTCTCGATCAGATCCCCGGTCTCGTTTTTCCCCGGTGAAAGGGGTAAAAGCTCGGGACGCGGACCCTCGATGTAGAAGCGGTCGCCCTTGCGAATACCCTTCAACTCGCTCCAATTGAAGCTCCTGGGTATGAACACCTCGCTGTAGATGCTCCGGTTCGGAAACGATGCCGTCTTGCCCACCAGGGGAACAAGGTTTTTCCCGTCGAAATCGACGTCGCTCTCGATGCCCAGAATGCCCAGAATCGTCGGCGTGATATCCACGATGCTCACGCGCTCCTTGATACGCACACCGGACGGCAGCTTGTCGGGGTATCTGACAATAAGCGGAACATGGGTGGTGGGACGGTAGATGAACATGCCGTGGGTCCGCTCTCCGTAGTCGCCGAGTCCCTCACCGTGATCGGCGACGACAACCACGATTGTGTTGTCCCACTTGTCGCGTTTCTTCAACTCGTTGATGAAATACCCGATCCAGTCGTCCATGTACGCGATTTCTCCGTCATAGGGATTGGCGTACGCGGTCTTGTACGGATGGGGCGGATCGTAGTCCGCGTGGGGGTCGTAGTAGTGGAGCCACAGGAAGAAAGGATGATCTTCGAGATCGTCCTCCACCTCCTGAAGCCAGTCAACGGCCAGGAGGCTGACCTCCGAGGCTCGCCTGTCCACCGGGAGCCGCCCCTTCTGCTTGGGCTTGATGAACCGGTCGTTGTAGTAATGGAATCCCTGATGGAGCCCGAACTGGTGCTCCAGGATGTAGGAAGCCAGGAACGCCGTGGTCAGGTAGCCCTTCTGCGCCAGCAGCTCCGCCAGGGTGACGTTCTCGTCCGCCAGCTTGAAGATATTGTTGTCCCTGATGCCGTGGTTGTACGGGTACTTGCCCGTGAAGATGCTGGCATGGGACGGAAGGGTCACGGGCTGCACGCTGAAGGCCTCCTCGAACAGGACGCCTTCCCCGGCCACCGCGTCGATGTTGGGGGTTTGTATCTTGTCGTAGCCGTAGCATCGAAGATGATCCGCCCTCGTGGTGTCCATCGTGATCACGAGCACGTTCGGGGAAAGGGCGGCCTTCCCGACAAGGATCGAGCCGTCGTTTGCAACCGGTTCTGTCTTGCTCATGCAGGACTCGCACCCACAATTGAGCAGTGCCGCGACAATGGCCAGGAAGAAGACTGCGGAACCGCGGATCAAGGTGTGAGCAGTCATCGGTCCTTCTTCCTCGAAGCGCGGGACTGTTCAACTTTTACCTTGTGAACAAGGATGAAGGTTCTCAGCTCGGCTGCGTGGGGTGCGCTGGGATACTCTGTCAGAAACTCCATGTAGCACTCCGCCGCCTTCTCCATTTCTCCGCGCCGCAGGTGAACATCGCCGAGCACACGCCTGGCATCCGGCCCACCGGCGGGATCGTCGAGGCTGGGCGCCAGGATTTTTTGCGCAGCGTCGAGATCGCCGATGGATATGTATACCCTGGCCAGATGCAACCGGAGCCCGTGAAAATCCGGGTGGGCCCCGACAGCTTCCTCGAGCATTTCCACGGCCTTCGCGGTCGTATTTGCGACCGACAGCATTCGGACCAGGCGTGTGTAGGCCGGCAAGTGGAGAGGGTCCAGCTCGACAGCCTTGTGAAACTGATCCCGGGCCTCCTGGGCCTTTCCCTGGCCGGCGAGGGCATCACCCAGCCCGACCACGGCCCGGGCATCGGGCTTGATGTCCAGGGATTTTCTGTAGGCCTTTTCGGCTTCCAGATAGTCTTTGCGACCAGAATGGAACATGGCCAGTTCGAGCTGAGCGTCAGGGTCCCGAGGACGGGCTCTCGCCGACTTCTCGAGGAGCTTGCGAGCCGCGGCGGCGACCTCCTCCAGGTCCGATGCGTGCTCCCGAGGTTTGAGATTGAGATCCTCGGAGAAGATCAGGTTGCCCTTCTCGACCTTGTTCTTCTCGCAGAAACCCGCGCGGGTTTGCAGGACCGCCAGGTGCGGCGATGGCGAGGCGTGGTATCTGTCGCCGTGAACATTTTCCTTTATGCTCGCGACGTGTCCCGTCTTGTCCAGGAAGATCGCATCGATGGGAAAACCCACGTCTCGGGTTGAAAAGACGAAGATGGTTTCCCTGGGAAAGAGATAGAGCAACGCTTCGTTTTCCGCCAGGGATTCCACTCTTTCGAGCCCCCTTGACCACTCTTCGGGGGTTCGCGCCACCTTGACCTTCAGGTTCACTGACTGCCTGGAGGTGATGAGCGACACCGCGGCATCTCCAAAACAAATACCCGTGGACGGCAGCAACACAGCCCCGATAACGAACGCGGTAATGAGTGCGGTTTTGGGATGCAATGTCAGCCGATGATCAACGAGGAGAGGATGGAGATGATCGAATGGTCGGCGGTCTGGTCGGAACCGGTGGTACGGCAACTGCAGCCCTCCACATTGCCGAAGGTCACACCACTGTCGCCCGTATCGGTTCCCGTACCCGTATCCGTATCGGTGTCCGAGTCCGTATCCGAATCCGTGTCGGTGTCGGTGTCCGTATCCGAATCCGAATCCGTATCCGTGTCCGTATCCGTGTCCGTATCCGTGTCTGTGTCTGTGTCGGTGTCGGTGTCCGTATCCGTGTCTGTGTCTGTGTCTGTGTCTGTTCCCGAGATGTTGATGATAATTTCCGGGCCCGCATCGCTCACGCCGTACCAGATTCGCTGGGACAGGGTGTATGGCGTGTGGGTTATGAATATGAAGCCGGTTGTCGGTTGTCCACCGGGGCCCGGATCAGCCCCAAAAAGGTCTCTCCTGAGAGCATCGGTAACATCGATGTCGTCGAAACCCGCCGCCGGCGGGGGAGGAAAATGGTGAGATCTGGAGGCTATTGGACCGCCAGCCAGCGTGTTGTTGAAATCCGCATTGGTAATTGCATTGTCCTCACTGCTGTCATCGAGGTCGTGCATGTAAATCGTAGCCGTGCCCACCCCGATGGTGGTCGTGATGGCCATGTTGTTCAGCCTGGCGGTGAAGTTGTACTCGGTGAGCACACTAGAGATAATTGCGGCTTGTGCCGGAGCAATATCGAATTCGAGGATTCCGTGAAAGACAACCCACGAACTCCAGGTTGCGCTAATGGTGGGCCGTTGTCCGACCTCGACTGTTCCAGTGGTAGCAAAGTCAATTGTGGAATAAGAAGTAAAATGAATAGCCGTGCCATACGCCGAGGGTGGTTCGAGGGTAATCTGGGCCGAAGCACTGCCCACCACGAACAGCAATGACGTGAAAACAATTGCTTGTGCAAGATATCTCATGGGTCGTCCTCCTGTCAGGGAACGAATTGTAAATTTACAAAAAAACATGTGTTATTTAAAAAATACCACGTTGGGGTGCGACCGGCAACCCACAGGGCGACGATCCGGCTTGTATTCTCTTGTCCGACTTCCTCGACACCAACGAAACGCCAAGATGTTTCTCGCGGGTCAATAAAGGTTGATTGTCAGGTCGACGGTTCCCTCGTCCCCGGGGTCCACCGCGTCGGTGATGATGATGTAGTCCCCCGGCGTCAGAGTGGTGAGCAGATCGGAGCCGCTCGTCAGCCCGAAGGTGTCGGTGCACGTGACGGGAGTATCGTCGCAAGCTCCCCCTGCTTCTTCGGCTAGCACGAACACGTGGTTGCCCACCTGATTGGCCCACTCGAACTCAATAAGGGAGGTGGTGTCGATGTGGAACTTGGTCACATGTTCGAGCCCGCTCATGCCCCCGCCGCAGGCGGCCTGGTACAGATCGGTGCCCGCAGTGGTGTCCATCGTCGTCATGGTTGAGGATACGGGCGCAGGAAGAATGCCGAGATCGATGTCGTAGCTGCATCCCTCCAGCCAGAGAGTAATGTTCACCGTGCCCGCCGACGAGAACCCGATGGACTCGGTGGTAATGTACCAGGTGTTCGCCGGCCTGCCCATGAAGATGACATATCCCGGCGTGTCCTCGCCCTTGGCTATGCAGGCGCCGCCGGGGCCCTCCGCCTTGCAAAGGAAGCTGTACACGGTTCCGTCCGGATAGAGGCCGAGAGCGTGATCTCCACTCTGGTTGAAAACCAGGTGGATATTGCCCGTGCGATCGGTCTCGAACTCGAGCACCACGTCGGGGCCATAGCCGGAACAATCGATGGTCCACTCGTCGCCGGCGGCGGCCACGTCAAGGGAGCGGTTTACAGTAACCCCCGGTATGAGCATGCCGAGATCCTCATCGATTATGCACAGACCCGGTTCTATCTCGCAGATGGGGTTGCATCCGTCATTCGGAAGGAGGTTCCCGTCGTCGCATTCCTCGCCCGGATCCAGGACATCGTTGCCACATTCCTCCGTGTGCACCGAGAGGGTCACCACCGCAGTTCCGGCGCTGGTCGAGTCGTTTGCCTCCGCGACGAGGTAGTAGTCCCCCGCCGGGAGATCGGGGTAGATGGTGTCAGCGGTGGGAGCCCCACCGGGGTCGAAACAACTGAAGAAGGTATCCGTGCAGGAGCCGCCTGTGTCCAGATAGATCCCGAACTGGTGCGATCCGCCGAACTGCAGGATGCTCACCAGCAAATCGCTCATGCTCGACAGGGAGAAAGCCCCCACCATGTCCAGTCCGTCTCCGCAACCGTTGGCGGGCTCATCATCGCTGTCCATGACAACCTGAAACACCTCTGTCACGGAATCGTCCAGGGGAAGCACGCCGAAATCAATATCGACGATGCACGGATCGGTATCCGTGTCGGTGTCCGTGTCGGTATCCGTGTCGGTGTCGGTATCCGTGTCGGTATCCGTGTCGGTGTCGGTATCCGTGTCGGTGTCGGTATCCGTGTCGGTGTCGGTATCTGTGTCGGTGTCCGTGTCTGTGTCCGTATCTGTGTCCGTATCCGTGTCGGTGTCCGTGTCCGTGTCCGTATCCGTGTCCGTGTCCGTATCCGTGTCAGCATCGGTGTCTGTGTCGGTTCCTCCGAAATCACAACAGGTCCAATACCCCGGACAAAAATACTCTGGATAGGCGGTCCCACCTCCGATGAAGCAATTGAACGGCGTCACACAAACATAAGGGCAGTCAGTATCCGTGTCGGTATCCGTGTCGGTATCGCTATCCGTATCCGTGTCGGTATCGCTATCTGTATCTGCATCCGTATCTGTGTCAGTGTCTGCATCCGTATCTGTGTCAGTATCTGCGTCTGTATCCGTATCAGCATCTGTGTCGGTATCACTATCTGAGTCAGTATCTGAATCAGAATCAGAATCAGAGTCAGTGTCAGAGTCAATATCAGAGTCAGAGTCAGAATCCGCATCGGAGTCCACATCGCCATCCGAGTCCGAGTCCGAATCGGTATCCGAATCCCCATCACCGGCGCCCTCTATCCGGCATGTAGAACTGCAACCGTCCCCATTCTCTATGTTACCGTCATCGCATTCTTCACCGAGTCCAATCTCACCATCGCCGCAATCCGGTCGCATGAAGGTTCGGGAGCATCCCGTGACGAATGCAACGGATATTACCACCATGAAAACAACGTTACGCATTTTCCCGTTTCTCCGTACTTGAGTTCAAGATAATCAATAATTCTACACCATATGAAATTTGTTATGTCGAATTTGTTCAATGCATGGATTGGTGGACAAAAGGAAATGAAAGAACGAGAAAATCTCGGTTGCGGTCGGTGCTACTCGACGAGAGCGGTCTTGACCAGCATGTCGAGCTCGGCCTGATCGACGCCCAGGGTGGTCGCCACATTCGAGATGAGCTCCTTCTCCGAAGAGGATAACTCTCCATCCACCGCCACGGCCATGGACAACTCCACCAGGAGCTGGTTCACGGATTCGAACTCGGAAATATCCTTGGCCAGTTCTCCGGGATCGTCACCCACGTTGCGGGCCATCACGTCCTGGCGTTGATCGTCGTCGAGCCCGTACCTGTCCATCAGTGTCTTGAGGAACTCTCTCTCTGAGTCGGTCAGCTGGCAGTCGGCCAGGATCGCCTGAGCCACAACCTTGCAGATCTGGATCTTGTCCTTCATCTCCATGGGAATGCTCCTTTTCGAATTGTGAGAAGGCTACAACAATGGCCGACTTTTAGGAAGAACATTAGCAACACAGGTGAACAGGTTTAGAACCTATCCCGGCAGGCTCCTGGTCAGGGGGTCTTCATGATTCCCACGTAGGGCAGGTTTCGGTACCGGCCGTCGAAATCCAGGCCGTATCCGATTACAAACTCGTTGGGGACCGTGAAACCCAGGTAGTCGATGGACACATCCTTGCCCCCGCGATCTGGTTTGTGAAGCAACGATGCGAGCTTGATGGATGCGGGTTTCCTGGTCGCCAGGTTATTCTTCAGGTAATCGAGAGTAAGGCCGGTATCGACGATATCCTCGATGATCAGCACATCGTGACCATTGAGAGGATATTTTACGTCCATGGTGATCTCCACCACACCCGAAGTGGAGGTACGCGATCCGTAAGAGCGAAGGCCGATGAACTCCACCTTCATTGGCACATCGATTGCCCGCAGGAGATCCGCAGCGAAGACAAAGCTGCCCTTGAGCACGACAAGGGCTGTGAGGCTCTTGCCCGCATAGTCTTCCGAGATCCGCTGCCCAAGCTCCGCGACTCTTTGCGCTATCGTCTCCTCGTCCAACAGGATCTCTTTCACCTCGGGATGTAACGTCATCATACTTCCCCTGAGAGGCCCAGATTGCGGACGATTCGCGAGTGGGGCTCCTCCATATTGGCCACGAAAGACTCACCGGTGATCTGCTCACACGCGGCGATGTAGCGCCGGGCTGCCTCCACTCGGATATCATCCGGGATTTCCGGGATGTCGCCGTCTCCGGTAAAGCCGCGCTCGTTTTTCAGCCAGACGCGCAGGTACTCCTTGTCCAGCCCTTCCGGGTCACCGCCGGCGTTGAAGAGTTCGTCATATGTACCGGCCTGCCAGAACCGGGACGAGTCCGGAGTGTGAACCTCGTCGATGACAACTATCTTGCCGTCGGCATTCTTGCCAAACTCGTACTTGGTGTCCACCAGGATCAGGCCGTTGTTCGCGCAGTGGCGCGCGCCGATATTGAACAGGGTGAAGCTCATCCGCGCCATCTCGTCGAAATCCTCAGGCGTTATCCGGCCCATGGCCAGGATCTCCTCCCGGGAAGCGGAGACGTCGTGATCCCCCTGCTGCGCCTTGGTGGAGGGCGTGAGGATGGGTTCCGGCAGTTTCTGGTGCTTTTTGAGGCCCTCGGGAAGCTGGTTTCCACAGAAGTTCCTCACACCGCTGGAGTAGTGGGTCCATATGGAGGTGGAGGTGGACCCGGTGACGTAGGCCCGGATCACCATCTCCACCGGCATGGGCGTACAATCGAGCACCTCCATCACCTGCGGATCGGGGACGGAGATGACGTGGTTTGGGATCTTGTCGGCGGTCTCCTCGAACCAGAATGCAGTCACGCGATTGAGCACCTGCCCCTTGAACGGAATGGTTCCCAGAACACGATCGAACGCCGAGATGCGGTCCGATACTACGATGTAGCGGCGCGCGTCCCTTACATACGAATCCCGCACCTTGCCGCGTTGGAGTTCGCCGAGACCGGTCAGATCCGTTTCGGCCAGGGGTCGCTGCAGTTGGGTTTTCAGAATTTCATTGTCGACCATCGTTCACTCCTCCTCGACGCCGGGACAGACCCGACTCGCGATTTAATGCCGGCCTCCATCATCTTCCCCTTCCCCTACATCAG
>JAUXHN010000338.1 GCA_030621515.1 Deltaproteobacteria bacterium
TACCAGATGTTGTACGGCGAGACCCTGAATCGCATGAGGGATATCAACTATCTCATCGCCATCAACACGAGGAAGGCGGCGCAAGACGCGATGGACAGGAACGACGAGCATTCAGCCGATCTGGCGGTCAAGTTCTTCAACACCTACATGCGGGCCACCATCAACAGCAAGGACGTTCGTACGGCGTACAACGTGCTCAACCAGTATAGACTGCTGGCCGAGAACGCCCTTGTGCGCGGGCGCAACGAGGTGGCACTGGATGCTGCAAGGCGCTTTCAGTATTACGGGCAGTTGGGTTTTTCGGCGGGGCTCGTCTTCGTACTGGAGACCGCCGCCTACGACCTGTGTACCCTGAACGAGCTCGCCTTCAAGCTGGACGCCGACTGCAAGGATGAGTTGCTCGAGATCTTTTTAGATGTCGACAAGGAAGCCGAGGAAGGTCACGAGATGGAGGCGTCGTTGCGGGGTGTGCGCAAGGCCCAGATCAAGCTGGCCACGTACTATCTGATCCACGGCGCGGATGACCTGGCACGTTCCATTTACGAAGACATGCGGGATGAGTTACCGTCCCGCCTGATCTCCATCAGGGAAGAGCTGGGCGGCATCACGTCCGAGGGTTTTTGGGAGGTCAGCGATCGCGGTGTGAATTTCGACTATCTGACTCCGGAACGCCGCGCAACTCTGGACACATTCTTCGGTTGGTTCTCCTCTGGAAACCAGTTGAGTGATCGTTTGAGTTAGAAGAGCCGCTCAAGGAAGGATCTATGTCGATGTTTACAATCATCGTCACCGAAAAAGGCGGAAACAAGCAGAGGCTTGAATTTGACGAAGAGGTCGTGACCATCGGTCGCGTCCAGGGAAACCAAATTGTTCTGCCGCGGGGCAACGTATCCAAGAAACACGCCAAGTTGGAGTACAGCGGCGGCGAGTTTCGGCTCACTGACCTGAACAGCACCAACGGCACTTACATCAACGGGCGAAGAATTACCGATACAACGTTGGTCAAGCAGTCAGACAGCGTTTACGTGGGAGAGTTCATCCTGGCGTTCGAGAGATCGCCGTCCGACCTGGCGGATGCGCCCGCGCCGATTCCCTCGAACCCACGCCACAAGATGCCTCCACCGCCGCGCCGGGAGGCGAAGACCATCGGCAGTGAAATGCCGGAGCATTCGACAAACACGCCTTCCGAAGACGAGATCTTCAGTTCTTCCGCGAAGGAGAGTCCTCCCAGGGCTCCCCGGCCGCCGGCAGCGCAACGCCCCAAGGCTCCTGCGCCCGCATCGGCGAAGGACAGCGGGAGCGGCGACCCGATGGAACAGATGATTGACGTGCTCGCCAGGCAGGTGAAACGCGTGGAGAGAGGATCGATCCCCGTCAAGCTCGACGAGGGCACCGCCGGGAAGATCCGGTTGATCCTCAGGGATCTGGCCCGGGATATGGTGACCAGTGGAAAACTGTCCCGGACCGGGGAGATGGGAGATCTGCTCGGGCGCGTTTTTCGCGCCGTGGTCGATCTCGGCCCCATGGCCCCCTGGCTCGAAG
This sequence comes from Deltaproteobacteria bacterium, assembly GCA_030621515.1. Lineage (GTDB taxonomy): Bacteria > Myxococcota_A > Polyangia > JAAYKL01 > JAAYKL01 > JAUVAN01. The sequence goes on from JAUXHN010000338.1 coordinate 1,543, forward strand.
ATCCGGCCGTCCATGAAATTCGCATTGTTCGTTCCGACTCCATATGGCTTCGCAAGAGCGGTGAATGGAGCGAGGCGCCGGTGGGTTTTACCAGCGAGGAGTCCCTCGCCGAGATCCTGAAATGCCTGGGCGCGGGCCTGGCGTGGAGGAATGACGAGGGAGTGCCCGGTCTTGTCAGATTTCGTCTGGAGGATGGGCCTCTGGTGCTCGCGGCGCTGTCACCGGCCTGCTCAGGCAATCCCACTGCGACAATCTACAAGAACATCTCCACAAGCCTCTCCAATGGTGCAAATCTCGATATGATGTCGGAGGATCCGGCCAGGGAGGTGATCGAGAAGGGCATCGAGGCGGGATCCCGGTTCGCCGTGGTCGGCGCGATCATGCCCTACCGCCTGTCGGTGCTCACGGACATGGTTCGGTTGATTCCGTCATTGGCATTTCTGGTGGGAGTGGAAGACCTGGACATTATGGGATTCAGCGGGCCCGGATGCGTCGGGCTGACAACCGGTGGATCCAGGAAGGGTGACGATCAACCGACGACGGTGGGCTCCCTGCTGCCGCGCGCAAACGATCTGAGCCCCGATTGGATAGTGAGCAGTACGGTCGGCTGGGCCGATATCGCTCCCGTCATCGCCTGTGCGACGAATCGCCGGGGGATGATAGCCGAGCTTCCCCTGAGCGGGGAGGGATTGCTCGACGAGGAGCTGGCTGCGGCCATGGTCGCCGGCGGTGTTCCGGTGACGGGCCCCCACGCGGCCAACCTGCTGGTAAATGCGTTCGAACTGATTGTGATTGTGGGCTGCTCGGGTGACGGCAAGCCGGAGATCAGCAAGATCCTGAGGACAGGTGTCCTCGGAGACGAATGGTCCCCCAAGACCGTTTTCAAACGCTGATCTCGGCGACTATTCAATAGGCGCAAGCCGTCTTGACTTGGCGCACCGCGCCAAGCAC
>JAUXHN010000211.1 GCA_030621515.1 Deltaproteobacteria bacterium
TCGAGAGCCCGAGACGGCTTGCCCAGCTTCTTGAAGCGTATGCATCGGTCAACGAGCTCGAGGCGGTGGAGATCACCCTTTCACTGGCAAATCACGAATCGATCTTTGTACGCAACGCAGCGCGCAAGTGCCTCGAGTACTATGGCAAGAACGTCAAGTGGTCGGCTCTTCGCACCTTTGAGAATACTTTTGGAAACGAGCCGCCTGACGGCACCGAGGTCGGGTACTGGCTGGAGAAGCTGTACGAGCACTGGGACTCCGAGCGAGGGGCCGCCGCGATGGTTCTCTTTTCGGAGGGGCTTCGCGCGCACGCCGGGGGTGATCTTGGGAGGATGGAGGCCAGGTACAGGATGATCCTGAGGGATGCTCCGATGTTCTTCCGACGTCACGAGATGGCTGACGGTTTTCTCGATCTGGCGGCCGCCCACGAGAAGGAGGGTCGGCTGGAGGAAGCGAGGGAGGCTTCGCTGATGGCTTTCCGGGTGGCCGCGCCGAACACGGAAGGCAAGCGCAAGGCGAGGGCGAGATTGGACTGGCTGGAGGCGGAGACACTGCGAGCCGGCGGCGCGTTCGATGAGGAACTCTACCGACGGATCGCGCAAGAGGATCCTGCAAACGCGGGAGCGCGCAGGTGGGTCGAGGAATACTCGGAAACAGACGGCGGAACACAGCGGCTCGTCGTCAAGGCCCTGGAGATCTCACTCGTCCTTTTTCTCGGCGCTCTCTTGTTGTACCTCAGGTTTCGGGGCCGCCGGCGTTGAAGAAGGAGGCGCGGGTAGTGGTGCCGTTCCCGGGGGAGGTTCAAGATGTGCGTGGAGAGAATACAGCATGAGCCCCACGTCAAAATACTGCCGCCGGTCCATCCGTCTGCGAGGTTACGACTACACTCAGGCCGGTGCGTATTTCGTTACGATTTGTGCAAAGGAAATCGACATCGTTCGTAGGGGCGACGCCTGCGTCGCCCTGAATTTGACAACAAAAACCAATTTGTCAGATATTTTCGGACACATCGAAAATGGCCAAATGGTATTGAACGATTTAGGCTTGATCGTTGAACAACGTTGGCGTGTGTTGCCCGAACACCATCCTTCGGTTGTCCTCGGCGAATTCGTAGTGATGCCCAATCACGTTCATTTCATTGTTTTCCTGGTCACACATTTTTGTAATGACGCCGGTAACGGTGACGACGACGAGATCAGGGCGACGCAGGCGTCGCCCCTACAGACGAGGACGATGTCGGGACGGAAAAACGGATCGTTGGGTACGATTATCGGTTCGTTCAAATCAGGTGTGACCCGGTATATAAACGAACTGCGCGGCCCGCCGGGTGCGAAGGTTTGGCAACGCAATTACTACGAACGCATCATTCGAAATGAAGACGAACTGAATCACATTCGCGAATACATACTCAACAATCCGGCCAACTGGGATACTGACGAGCACAATCCGGAGCGGGATACCCGTATCAGGGGAAACACCTTCAATTGTTGAAAAAACCGAGTCCGTAGTGGGGGAATCCCAATCTGTAATTCGGTAGACGCTCTCCGTATCAGAGAAATGTGTTCCCGTAGTGCGGGGAACCGAGTCCGTAGCTCGGATTTGCTTTCCCCGTAGTGCTACGGAAACGATTTCCGCCTGCTACGGAGGCGATTTTCGGCCAATGTGGGCATTTTGGGGTGCTACGGAGGGGTAAATCAGTCCTGGGTCGTCGTTGCGGCGGCGGCGGCTTTGGCGCGGGCCCTTCGGTCCCGTTTTCGCAGATAACTCGACGCGAAGAGGCCCCGGCGCTTGTTGGTCTTGTCCCCACGGAAGGCGAACGATGCGAACATGCGAATCTCCTGCTGCTTCTCTTTGGCCAGGGTGTAGATCCGGTCGCGCATTTCCTTGCTGCCCGACAGAGCCTTCGCGACGTCTTCTTCTGCGAGAACCTTTCTGAGGCTGTCGCGCATGCCGGCGGCCTTGTTAGCCTGCTCGTCGCTGTTGATGCAGATCGCCTTGAAGAGGGGGCGCGCTTCGGTGAGGAGCAGGGTGAAGAGGTCGAGGTCCGATACCAGGTCGGGGATGCCGTCGCCTTCGCGCATGGTCTCCAGGCGGCGCTGGCCTTCGAGGTTGTTGCGCAGGGCCAGTTCGGCGGCGTCGGTCAGGTAGTTGCGCAGCTTCTCGGCCTCGTCGATCATGGCGGCTGTTTCCTCGTTGCGACCGCCGCGACGCTCCATCTGCCAGATAGTTTGACCCGAGCTGAGGGCGAAGACGAGTTTTTCAAAATGGTCGATCATCGCGTGGGTGACGCCCACCTTGGAGAGCGGTTCGTAGTTCTCGCGCGCGGCCAGAATTACCGCAAGCCACTCATCGATCGACGTGGCGATAGGCATGTCCAGCTCGCGAATCGCGTCCGTCGGCAATGCCTCCGCCAGATCGGCTACCTTCGCCACAACCGCCTGATGCTCTTCAAGTGTTCTCGGTCTGTTTTCCGCCATGATTGCCCTCCCTTGGCCAGTTGAAATGTTGAACATCGGATTGAGAACTAAAGGCCGAAATTGTCAAGCTGATTTTCGTTGGCAGAAACGTTATGTGGGAATTGAGGCCCATCGGAGAGATCTAGCTTTGATCTGAGAAAGGCGCCGGAAAGTATATGAAACGCTTTACGGGCAACCAGCCGGTACCGGCGTGCATGCGTCGTCGAGGTTGTCGTGGACTTCTATCTCAGTGGGTACGTTGGTGAGTTGGTCTAAAAGATCACAAACTTCGCAATCGGGCAGAGGAATGTTCCCGTGTATTCCCAAGTACTCGCCCACCGAGGTGATTGCGCTCAGCCCGTCCAGGTTGGTGAGGGCGGCATTCTCACAGATATACAAGTCCCCGCCCACAAAGGTGATTGCGCTCAGACCGTCCAGGTTGGTGAGGGCGTCGTTATTGATGATGGACAAGTTCCCACCCACCGAAGTGAGGCAAATCAACTCGCTCAAGTCGGCGCACAAAGGGCAGTCGATTGTAAGGTTTCCTGAGAGCGAGGTGTACCCCGCGAGGGTTGCGACATCCGATTGCGTGTTGATCTCGAAATTGCCGGTGTATTCTCCCAGATCTTGAGTGCACTCGTTCGGACCGGTGTCGGTGTCAGAATCAGTATCGGTGTCCACATCCCCGTCGGAATCGGTATCTGCATCGGTGTCAGTGTCAGCACCGGTATCGTTCCCCATGACGATCTCTTGCATGGACCAGCAACCCGCGACGGCAACCAGCACAACCAGACCCAGTAGTAGGGGCGCATCTATGTATGCGCCCTTAAATTTCGCGGTCATCCTGGCCCATCTCCATCTGTTCGGACGATCAAAAACGATCAACCTTTTTTATTCCCCGGACCCTCTTGTTGTACCTCAGGCTTTGGGGACTCAGGCGCTGAAGGAGCGGGTGCGGGAGTGCTTGGCGTGGGGCTGGGTATGGGGCGCCAGAGGCGCTCGTGGCTGAAGGCTTTCCATCCCCATCGCGACCACTTGACCAGGCTCCAGGCCAGCCACAGGGACCAGAGGAGCATGAGGACTTTCCAGGCGAGGTCGGGCAGGCTGAGTACCCAGGGTTGCGACATCGAGCCGTCGATCCTGTCCATGTACCAGATCAACTCGGTGTCGCTGCTTCCCGCGCCGGAGACCTGCATGTCCGGTTGCACTGCGAGCCCCGAGTAAACCGCCGCGAACAGACAGATGAGCGCTCCGAGGGTCCACATGCCGATCACGATCTGAAGGGTGTTGTGCCAGAAGAAGTGGGTTGGCGCCTTCCGTTTTCTCCACTCGAGAATGAAGAACCAGCCGACAATGATCAGGGCGACGGGCACGGGAATCTGCGTCAGGCCGAGGGCGAGAAGCATCCATTGCCAGTCTTTAAGAGGGCTCAGAGACAAACGGCCGAGGATGAGGCCTCCCAGGAGAATGGTGAGCAGGAATCCCCAGAAGAGAATCGCCGGCCCCCATGAAGGACCGCCGGCCCACAGAAGCCATCGATCGCCGGGGAGCTCCACAATGACCTTGGCGTTGGCGGCGGGACCGCCCAGATCTACCTTCGGAACCTTGTGAAGAGAGGAGATGCCTCCCGGTTGCTGCCATTTCAGATGGATTGTCTGTGACCCCGGCTTGAGAGTCACCTCGAGCTTCTCGCCTTTCTGGCGGAAATGACGCTCTTCGCCGTTGACGGACAGCGCCTGAATGGATGCCTTCTTCGGAAGGGTGATCACCTGAACGCCGCCCTGGCTCGAGCGAATGACCAGGTCCAGGGTTGCCTTGAGGAGGCGGATCCCAGGAGATACGTGGAGCCGCGCGGAGTCCACCGTGATGGACTGTCCATCGACCCCGTCCGGCCTGACCATCTCGATATCGAGTTTTTCCCCGGGCCACGGCTTGAAGGTGGGCTCCAGAACGCCGCTCGATTTGTGTCTGATGGGGTTGAGCCCATCGAAATCGCATTGCCACGTTGGGCTGCAGGAGAGTACCCAGGTTTCGGACCACGGGCTCTCGCTCGGGGCGACGAGCGATATCAGATCCTGTTCGTCCAGGGTGGATGACCACACCACGGAGGTATCGTCACGGCCCATGGAGAGCACCACTGCGTTCTCCTCCACCTGGAGATCGGATTCGGTGACGGACTCCCCGTCAAGCAATGGGATTCGCGCCATCACCGGAGATCCTGTCGGGCTCACCCGGCGCACAACCGTATGCACCAGCCACGGAATCCCGAGATCCAGGGTGCGTGTGACCTCCAGCCAGGGCGGGTAAGAGTGCTCGTCCACTTCGGAGGCGGCGCCGTCCTGATCGGTGGATTGCTGTAGTCGGCTCAGCTGTATCGATGCCTCGACCCGTCCGTCCTCCCGGAGACCGTCGATGGTCCATCCGGGCGCCTGCGCAACGACCCGGTGGGGCGTCTCGCCGAACTCGAGGGTCACCGCATCGCCCGGCGGGGCGGGCCCGGACACGCGTATGTGATGACGACCCCGATCCAGGCGAAGGTGGAGGAACCCGTCATCGAGCAGAGCGATGGCCGTGCTCCTTCGTCCATCGACGGTGACGTCCTCCGGGACCCAGTTTCCGGCGGGACCGGGAATGCGCCAGCTGGATTGTGCGCCCACATGAACGTCCGCGTCCAGGGTCAGTACCTCGTCTTGCAGTTGTACCTCCAGAAGCGAAGTGGAGACGCAATCGGGTCTGCAATCGGCCACCCGCGTGATTTTCTCCAGGAGATCGTCGAGAGTTTGCTGCGAGGGTTGCTCGGCACTCGACGCGCTTGAAGGCGCCAGGAGGCTCGCGATCATGAGAATAGCTCCCGCAGTCGCGGCAACCGCCTTCTTTGCTGTCTTTTTGGGTGATGATTTTTTGGGCTTGTCGTCGGTCTTGCCGGCGACGGTGCGCACCGCCTCCCTTATTATCACGAGAGACAGGAAGACGAGCATCAAGATCCGCAGGAAGGACAGGATCATGTTCGTGCGGGGCGACAGCAGATATAGATCGATCTCGTGGTCCTTGTCGACCGGGCCGGACCAGCTCAACTGCCAACTGCGCCAGGACCAGGTGGGCACGCCGGGGCCGGTCTGGACCACGGCCTTGGGATCCTGTTGGAGAGATTTGCGCCAGAATTGTCCGCTCTTGCCGCCGCGGGTATTGACGTTCGATCCCGATGGATAGGAGGCGATGTCGAGGAACCCGTCGAGGCTGTCGACCTTTCCCGTCACAGCCCGCTGTGCCGGCGGTTTGGCCGCAGCCTTCTTCTTTTCCTTTCCCTTGCTCTGGTCGAACTCGGCCTGTTCGAACTCGCCGGCGATGGTATCGCCGATACCTTTGTCCCCCTCCATATCGTCGACCCGGGCACCAAATTCCTCGAGTACGATAGACTCGTCGGCCATCCCCCCCATGGCCAGCGGCAGGGCGGGTATGGCGGCCAGATCGAAATCGTTGTAGGCGCCCTCGTCATCTATCTGGGGGTACAGGCCCTTGCGCGCCTGGGTCACGCTGAAAGGCACGAGAGAGAGCACCAGGATTCCGACGGTTACCCACCAGCAGATCCTCACGGCCACGTGGAGCTTTCCCCGGGGAAGGACCTTGAGCAGCCCGAGGAAGAGCAAGAGCGAGAGGCTGATGAAGACGACGAAGCCGATCTCGGTTTCCAGGTGGATCAACACCAGGGTGAAGAGGGCGGCGATCCCGTAGTACCAGCGAGTGAGCTTCCCGACGCCGAGCGCCACCAGGAGAACGAAGAAGAAACTGAACAGGTCCCACTCGTCCCACCAGGTTCCCGGCAGGTTGTCGACTCCCCGCGCGGTAATCAGGGTCCAGCCGGGCGGCAGGTTGAGGGTGGCTTCGAGATCCTGAACGCTCTGCGTCCAGCCCACCGCCGGGAGCTTCAACGTAGATTCGCCGATCATCCATTCTGCGGTCATGTTCAGGCTCCCGCTTCGAAGTTCGACACCGGGCTTTTTGGTGCCCGGGTTCACGGTTATCAGCTGGTCCTGTCCGTCGACGGAGACGTGGCCCAGCTTGCCGGGGGGCTCCAGATCCAGGCGCCAGGTTCTGTTGAGGTTGCCTGAGAGGTTGTCGCGCACGGTGAATCCGGAACCGTCCAGATCCATCCAGATCTCCCGCGAGAGACTGATCTGATCCGGGGGCGGATCCGGCTCTCCCCTGCGGGTCGTGGTCAGGAGGAGTTCTCCGTCGGGTTGCATCAGAAATGCCGGGAGAGAGGACCACTCTTTTGGCAGGTTTGTTCTCGAAGGATCGATTCCTGGAGGGCCGGAGGTGGTTACCTGTCGCAGGACCTCGTCTCCTTCCCATACCCAGATCTCCTCTGCGGGCCAGGGCTTTTCGCGAGGAGTGCAGGTGAACGCTTTTGGGGAACCGTTGGACCGGGCGGTCAGCGCGATGTCGTGTGTGCCGGCGCGAACCTGGACCCTCAGGTGGCCCTCCTTGTCTATTCGGGCGGGGATGTCCGAGCTGACGCTCATGATCGTGGTGTTCGCCAGCAGCACGGGTCCGAGATCCACTTCCCGGGACTTGCCCGAGGCGCGCAGGACGATCTTTGTGACTACCGTGAGCGGAACGTTGTCGTGGAGCTTGCGATACACTTCGAGGTCCAGGCGGTCGCCTTCCGCTTCCTCGTTCAGCGCGCTCTGGAGCCACAGGAGTCCGTCCTCGTCCCGGCGGGGGAACGGGATCGGCCTGGATTCCACTTCGAGAGACACGAGCCCGATCGTGATGGGAATATGAATGCCCTCTGGCATCTCGTTCCAGACGAGTTGTCCCTCCACCCTCCAGGTTCCGCGCCGCACTCGAATCTGCGGGGATCCTTCAAGGTTCAAAACGACTGCGGGTTTGCCGTCGAGGGTCACCTCCAAGGGCCAGTGGGCCGGGTCTCCGGGCAGCGAGAAGAACAGGTCCCTGTCTGCGGTTACGGCCATACTGAACCGTCCCCCCGAAGCGTTCAGAGCGAGCATCAGCTCTCCGGGCCACAGGCAGACAGCCTCGCCGTCGACCGCCGGACAGAAGTGATCCGGCACGTCGTCAAGGACCCAGGGCACCCACGGGGCCAGATCGGGGGGCAGATCCTCGATCGGAAACGCCTCGGCCGCCGCCCGCGCAGGCGCGAGACAGGTGACCAGGCCGGCGATGATCGCGAACGCGAGAAATGCTCGTTTGATGGGCATGAAATGTGCTCTCTTTCTTTCCACGGGGTCCCCCGATGAATCGATGATCTTACGTGAAACGTATCACGCCATGAAAAGCTTCAATTTGGAACAAGAAAAAGAGTTACGCTCATCCCGACCGTGCCAGGCTCCTTTTTTCACGTTGCGAGCTCATTCATTGCTCTTCGGCAGCACGTCCCACGGAAGATCGGCCAGAGCCGCGAAGGCTGCGAGCCACCTCAAACGATCAATGAATTTCGATTTGTGCAACTCGTTCATCGACTGATGCCCGAAGA
>JAUXHN010000242.1 GCA_030621515.1 Deltaproteobacteria bacterium
GTATCAGTATCCGAGTCGGAATCTGTGCCACCGTCGGGATCTCCCGCTACAGGGCTCGCGTTGTCGCAGGCGCAAAAGACCAGCGCGATAATTAAAAAGAGTGCGTTTTTCATCCCAATCCTCACATTTTCTGCAGCCAATCCCATTGTACATCGCAACAAACATGCCATGGTCGGAAGAATGATGATGGTTTGAAAATGTCAAAGATATTAGTTTGTTACGGGCGCGAGATTGGCGGAGAAGTGTGCCAACATGTGCCGGGTTCGACCGTGAATACGCACGGGTTTCCCTTTTCCTCAAAAGCAGTTCATGAAAAAAGAATACAAGTGCATGAATTAGTGGCATAGTAGTTGTAGTAGATTTTTTTCATGAGGTCGGGAGAAACATCGATGGGGAACCTCCAGGTAAAGGGAATCGATGACGATCTGTACCGCGCCCTCAAGGCCAGGGCCGATCGGGAGCACAGGTCCGTCAGCCGACAAGTGATAGCGATAATAGAAAAGCACCTGGCGACAGCCGGCGACGATCAGCGGCGAGGGGCGGCGGATTTTCTGGATCTCGCCGGTTCGTGGGAGGACGAGAGGAGCGCGGAAGAAATAGCCCGTGAAATCCGAAAAGCACGCAGGTCGAAAGGGCGCAACAAGAGGGTGACGGATGTATTTGATTGATACCGATATCATCATTTACTCCCTCAAGGGTGTGCCGTCGGTGGTCGAGGCCTTTCGCGTCAGAAGGGATAAACCCATGGCGATCTCGGTGATCACATACGGTGAGCTGGTGTACGGCGCCGAGAAATCTGCGAGCCCGCACGAGAACATGGCGAAGGTGAGGCGGGTGGCCGAGATCTTTCCTGTGGTGGAGGTTTCCCGAGGCGTCATGGATACATTCGGCTCTCTCAAGGCGGCGCTCGAGAAATCCGGGGAGACTCTCGATGACTTCGATATCATGATCGCTTCTACAGCCATGATGCTCGGCTACACCCTGGTAACCAACAACACCAGGCACTTTTCACGGATCACCGGCCTGCCGGTCGAAAACTGGAATTAGCCTGATTCCTGCACAGTTTTTTCAGGAAAACAGCGTAGCCGGATCGGTCTTGAAAAACTCGATGAGATCCATTCCGCCAGTTCCGACAATGAGTGGTTTTGCCTTTGGGAACAGCTTCATGAAGGCTCCCAACCCACGGGGCCGAGCTGGTCTTCCGCTCTTTACCTCCAGGGCAAATAGGTCGCCGGGAGTACGAATAACAAAATCAACTTCCAGGTTGCCTTTTCGCCAATAACACACCTGATACCTCAGACCCTGCAGATGGTTGAGCAGGTGCGCGCCGACAGCATTTTCAACCAGCCTTCCCCACCATGCGGAGTCTTTTCTGGCCTGGTCGAACGACGCCATGCCAAGAGCGGATACAAGCGCGTTGTTCCAAAAAATGAGCTTTGGGCTCGATCCGCGTTTCCGGATGCGATTTCCCGAGAAGCGCTCCAGTCCCGAAACGAGAAAAGCTGTTTCGAGCAATCGCAAGTAATGGGCAAGCGTTGTGGTGTTTCCCGCATCCGTGAGCTGTCCGAGCATTTTATTGTAAGAGAGAATCTGAGCTGGAACGCTCGAGGACAACGCGAACAGGTGTCTCAAAAGAGTGGGTTTGGTGATGTTCTGCATCGCAAGGACATCCCGCGCGAGAACAGTTTCAATCAGTGAATCGGTTACATAGGATCGCCAGACGTCTTCATTCTGAGTCATTGGAGCCGCACCTGGATAACCGCCGAAGTAAATCCATTTCTCAAGGTCGAAACCAAAAGTCTTGACGCATTCTTCAAAAGACCAGTGCAGGCATCGGTGAAGATAGAATCGGCCGGAAAGGCTCTCGGTCATACCCCTGGAAATTAACAGAGCCGAAGAACCGAGAAGCAGCACCTTCATCGACATATTCTTCGTCCGGTCCTCCTCCCAAAGGGCTTTCACACTTTCACTCCATCCGCGGACTTTTTGGATTTCGTCGAGGATCAGAAGCGCAGGGTTCTCCTCGGAGTGAAGTTTCCTTGCTGTGAGCCACTGAGCTTTGATCCACTCAGGCCCCGGCGGCAATGGCAAGTCTGCAGCCGCGTAGTGCGCCTTGCCTGGCCAGTTCTTTTCCACTGAACGGGCGGCTGTGGTTTTGCCTACCTGGCGAGGTCCCGTAAGAATTTGAACAAGATTTATTTGATCGCGGAGCCGATCTTGAATCTTCGCTACAATTGACCGTTCATGTACAACTATCATATGCTTAATATTACACTGTATTTAGGCGGGTGCAACCATTTACTCAATGACTGAGTAAATTTACTCAATGACTGAGTATTTGCAATTAGGCACTGTTATGAACGGGTTCTTCGCTCAGTACTAGAGACAGGTCGAGTTTCGTGCTAATCATCGCCTCGCAAACGGAGGCCCATCTCATGGCAGAAGAAAAAGGAAAAATAACCCCTCAGGTGGAGGATTTTCCCCAGTGGTATCAGGACGTAGTGCGCGAGGGCGATCTGGCCGAAGCGGCAAAGGTCGTCAAGGGCTGCATGGTAATCAAGCCCCACGGCTACGCGATTTGGGAGAAGATCCAGGCCGATCTGGACAGGCGATTCAAGGAGACCGGCCACAAAAACGCGTACTTCCCGCTGCTCATCCCCATGAGCTTTTTGAACAAGGAGGCGCAGCACGTGGAGGGGTTCGCTCCGGAAGTCGCGGTGGTGACCCACGCGGGTGGCAAGGCGCTTCCCGAGGGGGAACAGTACGCCATTCGGCCCACCTCGGAGACCATCATCGGTCACTTCTTCTCCAAGTGGATCGACTCGTACCGGGATCTCCCGCTGCTCATCAACCAGTGGGCCAATGTCATGCGCTGGGAGGTACACACACGCCTGTTCCTGCGGACGACCGAGTTCCTGTGGCAGGAGGGTCACACGGCCCACGCCGATCACGACGAGGCGTACGAGGAGGTCTTGCGCATCCTCGATCTATACGGCGATTTCGCGCAGAATGTGATGGCCATGCCGGTGATTCGCGGCATCAAGACCGAGTCTGAAAAATTCGCGGGCGCGGTCCAGACCATGAGCATAGAGGCGATGATGCGCGACGGAAAGGCGCTGCAGGCCGGCACGAGCCACGATCTCGGCCAGAACTTCGGCGTGGCCTTCGACGTGAAATTTCAGAACGAGGAGGGTCGCGAGGACTATGTCTGGCAGACCTCCTGGGGCGTGTCCACCCGGCTGATAGGCGGTCTCATCATGACCCATTCGGACGACACGGGTCTCATCCTTCCGCCGAAGCTCGCGCCGGTGCAGGCGGTGATCGTGCCCATCTTCCGCAAGGCCCACGAGAAGGAGAAGGTGCTCCCCGCTGCGGCAGGGCTCAGGGACGAACTGAAGGCGGCGGGCGTGGCCGTGGAGCTCGACGACAGGGAGGGCAAGCGCCCCGGGGAGAAGTACTACGAGTGGGAGCGAAAAGGAGTGCCCATCCGAATAGAGCTCGGCCCGAGGGATATCGAATCGGGAGAGGCCATGACCAAACTCCGAATAGCCGACGGGAAGGTCAAGATGCCCATCGCCACCCTCGCGCAGGACTTGGGGGGAGTGCTCGACGGGTTTCAGGACTTCCTGCTCGAGCGGGCCGTGAAGTTCCGTGAGGACAACACGGTCACCATTGATTCGTGGGATGATTTCACTGACGTCTTCAAGGACGGCGAATCCAGGTTCGCGTGGTGTCACTGGGACGGGACCGCGCAAACAGAAGCTGCTATCAAGGAAGAAACCAAAGTCACCATTCGCTGCATACCGCTCGATGGTCAGGGGCCGGATCCGGAGCCGGGCAAGTGCATCAAGACGGGCAAACCCTCGGCGCGAAGGGTTCTCTTCGCCAGGGCATACTGATCAGCAGTCCACGATTGTTTCGAAGAACTGTGCCAGGGAGATCTCCAGGTCGGTGGCGTCGGCGCAGTATTCGGCGTGGTTGGATCCGCCGGCTGCCGCCATATCGTCCATAACATCCATCAGATCAGTTTCGACATCGTAGGCAAACACGTGAACCGGCGCGCCGATCTGGTAGAGGGCCTCGGCGGCCGTCACCGTATCCGCAGAGTCGAGGCACTGGTAGGGCTTGTCCGTGCAATCGAGCTGGATGCATTCGCAGGTATTGAAATTCAGATCGAGGTTGCAGTTGGGAAGACCGTCCGTGATCAAGATGATTTGCAGCTCCGTGGCGGAACTCTGGACCTCCTGGAGGGCGATCTCGAGGGCGCCTGCGGTGGGCGTTCCCCCGCACGTCCCGACATCATCGAGGGCATCCCACACAGACTGGCCCGTGCCCGAGCCCACAGATATATCCACCGCGTCGGGATACATGCAGAGGTTGTCCACGTCCGTGGTATCGGCGGGATCGCACGTGTTGTCCGGGTACATGACGAGGCCCATGGGAACAACGTTATCGTTGTCGTCTATGATGACCTGCAACACGTCCATGAAATCGTTCCACTTGGAAACAGGATCGGCCATGCTCCCGGAGCGATCGATGACCCACACCACGCCGTCGCCGCATGGATCCGGATCGGAGCATTGGCAGTCGCCCCAGTTGCCGTGTTCATCGCAAGTCTGGACTCCGGATATTCCGGTGTCGGTGCATGTGCAGGTCTGTGTCGCGCCCGGTTCGCAACCGTCGTCCGTTCCCCCGTCGGTATCGAAGACAGGCGCGTCGGACGAACACGCAGCGAAAGCGCAGATGACCACAAGAACCGGGACAAATTTGAATGAGCGAGGATTCATGTCCTCCTCCTTTTAGTTAGAGTGTTATTTTTATTTCATGTACGACTCCTAATTGTAATGAAAAAGAGTAGTTTGGTAGAAAAAAAATGAATCGGGAACAACTTCTGCAGATCAGCCTGGCGCCGATCATCGATGAGCTCGAAGGGGGTTCAGGTGTGATCGTGGCCGGTCTCGGCGATTCATTGACACAGGGTTGGATGGTTACGAGGAGCTTCTTCGATCTGTTCGTCGACGGGCTGGAAGCGCGATTCCCCAGTGGATCGATTCGCCGGATCAACGCCGGTGTTCCCGGTGACACCGCGCGAGGGGGCCTCGAACGGGTGAACCGGATCGTCGGGCAGTCCCCGGATCTGGTGGTGATTCAGTTCGGTTTGAACGATCTCTTCTGCGGTGTGTCCGTCGAAAGGTTCGAGGCATCCATCCGCGGGATCGCGGCACGGGTGCGGGAATGTGGAGCGGTTCCGTTGCTGGCGACCTCGTGCCCATTGGCCTTGAAGGCCGATCAGGCGAAGGCGTCCCCTTACTACGATGTCATCCGCAGGATCGGCGGGGAGTCCGGAGCCGCCCTCGCGGACATCGACGAGTACTGGCGAGATCGATCCGCAGTGGAGCACCTTAAGATGGAAGACGGTGTTCACCCCTCCGACGAAGGCCATCGCCTGATGGCGCAAGGCGTGCTCACCCTGTTCGGCTAGGGCAAGAGGCCTTCCGAACGCCATACCTCGCCGTTGTCCAGACCCAGGTAAAGACTGTTTCGCCAGTACGCGATTGACCGGGGGTAGCTTTCGATGTTGTGCGAAACCAGCTCCACCAGATCGAATCCATCTTCGGTAACACCGACGCGCAGCCCCCAGATCCCGGCGTTCGGGGTGGGATACGTATCTATGTCCAGATAGATGACGAGGGTTCGTCCGTCGGCGAGCGGTTCCATATTCAGCACGGTTCTCCCATCGCACATGGGGACGCTCCCGAAACTGTCGCTGCCGTCGATGAGAACACATCCCCACGCCAGCGTGTCGTCAGTGTGTACGCCAACCACAAGCCCGAGATCTTCGGTCAACTGCACCGCGTCGGTTACCCAGAAGGAAGGGAAGCCAGACAGGGGTGCCAACTCGTCGCCGTCCTTGCGGTAGGCTAGCAGGGAGGAGATGTTGCTCGAGCTTCCCTCGAACTTCGACACGTATCCGAACGCGTAGAGCTCACCACCCACGGACAGGAGCGTTGTGAGTCGCTGGTCACCCGGGGGATCCGGGTGAGCGATCTGTTGGGCCAGTGTGAAGTTCTCGCCTCCGTCGTCACTTTCGTAGAAGAGCGCATTTACGGTGGAGTTGTTGTAGTCATCCATCGTGCCGCCGCTGCCGCACGCGTAAATAATGTCGTCCAACACAGCCATGTCGTGGACGTGCCACGCGAGTTCCAGAGTGCGGCTCTTGTGCCATTCGCCTCCTATGCCCAGCGTGTAGGCGTTTCCCAGGAGGTCGTCCTCGGTGGCGTCGACGCCGGGAATCATCAGCAGATCATCGGTTTGCCG
>JAUXHN010000331.1 GCA_030621515.1 Deltaproteobacteria bacterium
CGCCGTCTCCGTCCACGTCCGCTGCGTATACCGAGATGGCTCCGTTGAAATCCCCATCCACTGTGTGCTCGGTCCAGGCGGTACCGTCACCCGTGGTGTTCTCCCACCAGGTGATGTCATTGGCGTCAGTAGCCGCGCCGAGAATGTCCATGTCGCCGTCTCCGTCCACGTCCGCTGCGTATGCAGACTCGGCGCCCAAGAATGACTCATCCACTGCGTGCACGGTCCAGCCGGTACCGTCGCCCGTCGTGTTCTCCCACCAGGTGATGTCACTGGCACCACTCGTCGCGCCGAGCACATCCATGTCGCCATCGCCGTCCACGTCCGCCGCGTATACAGACCGGGCGCTAGCGAATGTCTCATCAACTGCATGCTTGGTCCAATTGGGAATCGAAGCACAAATCGGATCGGTGCTCGAATCCGTGTCAGTGTCCGTATCAGCATCCGTATCACCGTCGGAATCTGTGTCGCCGGATCCCGCGTCGTTAGTAGCTAAAACGCGGCTACAGCCCCAGAACAAAAAGCAAATAATGACAAGATTGATAAGTAAAAAGTACCTCACGTCATGCCTTTCCCAAATTGTGTACTACATGCCCCGTATCAGCTACCAGCATACCTTTTTTATACCGAAATCGAAAGGTCTAGTCGGCTCACGAAGAGTCGTTTTTTTTAACGAAAAAGGTCTTTGGATCGCCAGGCTCACCAGATCTTGCGTCCGCCCCTCTCCAGTCGGCTTGATGGTCAAGTACGTGTGTGCTAGACCCGTTCGAGTTCAACGTAGATTGCCAGATCAGAGGTGGAACATGAGCAAGCACCCGGGCACCAGGACTATCGGTTTCAACGAGCCTTTGATTTTCGATAGAAGCAAGGAAGGCAGGAGCGGAGCGAGCTTGCCGAAGCTCGACGTTCCGCCGGTGGATCCCGGGGAAGTGTTTCCGCAAGAACTCATTCGCGACGAGGCGGCCGCTCTGCCCCAGGTGAGCGAGCCGGAGGTGGTTCGCCACTTCACGCGCCTGTCCACCTGGAACTTCAGCGTGGATCACCAGTTCTATCCACTCGGCTCGTGCACAATGAAATACAACCCCAAGATCAACGAATGGGTCGCGAGGCTGCCCGGGCACGCCAACCTCCATCCCTACACTCCGGATCGGCTGGCCCAGGGCGCGATAGAAATACTCTGGGAGACCGAGAGGATGCTCGGGGAGGTCTCGGGGATGGCCGGCGTGTCGCTCCAGCCGGCGGCCGGCGCGCACGGCGAGCTGACGGCGCTCATGATGATCCGCAAGGCCCTGTCGGATCGGGGCGATCCGCGCAAGAAGGTGTTGATCCCGGACACCGCCCACGGCACCAACCCGGCGACGGTGACATTGAACGGCTATACGGTGGAGGCCGTTTCGTCGAACGAAGAGGGATTCCTCGATCCGGAGTCCGTGGCGCAGAAGATGGACGATAGTGTGGCTGCGCTGATGATGACCAACCCCAACACTATCGGTCTCTTCGAAAAGCACATCGGCGAGGTGGCCGAGATCGTTCACTCCAGGGGCGGGTTCCTGTTCGGTGACGGGGCCAACCTCAACGCCCTCATGGGTTGCGGCAGGCCGGGGGATTTCGGCATCGACGCCATGCAGTTCAATCTTCACAAGACCTTCTCCACTCCTCACGGGGGCGGAGGACCCGGTTCGGGGCCGGTGGGAGTCTGCGAGGCTCTGATTCAGTACCTGCCGACACCCCGCCCGGTGAAAACTGACGAGGGTTTCCTCCTGTCGCAGGATTTCCCAAATACCATCGGTCGAGTCCGTTCGTTTCTGGGCAATTTCGGAGTAATAGTCCGTGCGTACGCCTACCTTCGTGAGCTTGGCGCGCCGGGTCTCAAGAAGGTATCGCAGATGGCGGTGCTGAACGCCAACTACCTGCTCCATCTGATCAAGGACAGCTATTACATACCGTTCGGTGACGGGCGGTGCATGCACGAGGTCGTCGCGTCGGACCGGGATTTGTTCAAGGAAACGCACGTTTCCACACTCGATGTGGCCAAGGGTTTGATAGATCGCGGTTTCCATCCGCCGACTGTGTATTTTCCCCTGGTCGTGAAGGGTGCGTTGATGTGTGAGCCGACCGAAACCGAATCGAAGGAGGCCGTAGAGGAGTTTGCCGCCGCGATGATCGAGATAGCCGAGCTTTCAAGGACCGATCCGGAAGCACTTCACGCGGCACCACAAAACACGCGCCTCGGTCGTCTCGATGAGACTGCAGCAGCGCGAAAACCAATTCTCAAAGCCGAGTAATCAAAATATCTAGTAGATTGCGCTCGACATGGGTTCAGCTGTTTGTGGCCCTTATTATCACTCAAAAAAAATTCCTTAAGTGCACGTATTAATTTGATGGTATATTGCTTTATACCGAAACATTGATTTGCTCACTCCCAAGGAGAAAAAAAGATGTTGAAGAAAATCCTGGTTATCCTGGTGGTTTATAGTGTTGCGTCGTTTTTGACGTCTTGCGCCGTAAGCGGCGGAAGCGACGATGACGACAACGGAAGTGACTCGGATACCGATACAGATACCGATACCGACGCAGACACAGACTCGGATACAGATACGGACACGGATTCCGATACCGACACGGACACGGATTCCGATACCGACACGGACTCCGACACCGATACGGATACCGATACGGATACCGATACGGACACCGACACGGACACTGATACGGATACTGATACCGATACGGATTTGGGGGCAACCTGCGGCAATCCCATAGTGGTTCCCGACTCGCCGTCGTTCTACAGTTTCCTCGATGACTGGTCCAACTTTGTGGTCGACTC
>JAUXHN010000342.1 GCA_030621515.1 Deltaproteobacteria bacterium
AGGCCGTCCTTGATGTCCTGACAGGTGATGGTGCAGAACTCCACCTCGTCCTGGAGCACGGTCGTCCATCTCCAACCTATGTCCACTCCCGGAGGAGTCTGATTGCAGTCGTAGTTGTACGGCACGAGCACGCCGTCGAAATAGAAATTCACCTCGTCGGGATCGTAGTCCGGGCTCGCGGGCGGAGGCACCGGGTAGATGCACGGCACGATATCGGCCACGATGTCCTCGATGGCGTCCTCGAACTCGGTCGCGTTCTCCGCTGTGAAGTAGTTGTCTCCCGCCGGGTATCCCGTGAACCCCCCGTTGATGCCCACCGCGTTGAGTGTGGTAGTGGTCACCCCTGTCCCGAATCCCACCATGATGGTGGTAACTCCGGCGGCGTTCAGGCTGGCCGCCATGGCGCCGACCTGAGCCGACGAGTGTCCGCCGCACGATGAGTGGTCGTCTCCGTCTGCCACCAGCACCAGATAGGCGTTGGGATTGGCCGCCACGTTGAGGAAGTTGGGCGCGTAAAAGGTGTTGAGGAACTTGGCCATGGCCAGGTACAGGGGAGTGAGATTGGTAGCGGCAGGTGTGGACAACCCATTGATCGCCGTGGCGATGCTCGCGGCGTAGGGGGCGCCCGGCACGCAATCCATGAATACCGAGGAATGAAGGACACAACCCGTGCCGATCGGGAAGTACTCGAAGCCGAAGTCGACGATTCCGCTCGCCAGTGGGCCGGTGAGCACCGCGTTGAGCGCGTTCTTGGCCGAGGTCCATTTGTTAGGCGTCCCGCTGTTCATGGATCCGGAGTAATCGAGCAGGATCATCAGCTTGGCGTGATCGATGGTGATGGGCAGATCGCTTTCGCCGCAGGTGATGTCCGTATCCGGCGGACCCTCGTCGGTCTCCGTATCGCAGTCCTGGTTGATGCCGTCGCCTTCAATATCCAGTGCGCCGGGATAGATGGTGGAGTCGCTGTCGTTACAATCGAACGGCAGGCACCACCAGTCGCTGTCGTTGTCGATGCAACCGGGACCGGCGTCCATGTCCGTGTCGGTGTCGCTGTCGCTGTCCGTATCGCTGTCGCTGTCCGTATCAGAATCCGAATCGCTGTCCGTATCAGAATCCGAATCGCTGTCCGAATCGGTGTCCGAATCCGAATCACTGTCGGAATCCGTATCGCTGTCGGTGTCGGTATCGGTATCGGCGCCCGAATCGAAGAGCAAGCTTGATCCTCCTCCGTCCTCGCACGCGATCAGACAGATCGCAAGACAGGTTACAATGATCGCAAACCCTGACTTTTTCATGATTCCTCCCGGATAAATCATCGCCGGCACCCCTTGCCGGGGTAAACCAGTGCCATGTAAACAACCCACGTTCATCAAGTTAGTTGTCAAGTCATTGATTTTTTTCCATACAAATACATTCATATAAAGAACAATCTCGTATTTTTGTTCGTCTTACAGTATTTGCACAATCCGAACGGTTGATGAATTTTCGAGATCACTCAATTGTTAAACAACGCGACATAGACCTTCACATGGTCGGGATTTCTCTGCTATTTTGAGGGCTCCTCAATCGAACACCCTTGGGAGGGTATTGATGGCGCAAACACATGCTGGAGATAACGTTCATTTCTGGGCGGCGACGGACGTAGGCCGGGTCCGGGATCACAATGAAGACAACTTCCTGGTGGACAAGGGGTTGAACCTGTTCGTAGTGGCGGACGGAATGGGCGGCCATGCAGCCGGAGAGGTCGCCTCGAGCATTGCGGTCAACCAGATGAGAGACGTGGTTCGCCAGAACAAGGACCTGTTGGACTCGTACAAGGAGGGCTCCCAGATAGCATCAACCCGCGATGTCCTGAGCCTTCTCGAGCACGCAGTGCAGAAAGCCTGCGCGGAGATTCACGATCTCGCCGAGAAGGAAACCGAAAAGCGGGGGATGGGAACAACCCTGTCGGGCCTCCTTATCATCGGCAACAAGGGATTCATTGCCCACGTGGGAGAC
>JAUXHN010000316.1 GCA_030621515.1 Deltaproteobacteria bacterium
CGTTTCTGAGCACGTTGCGCTACTTCAGAGATGAGTATGATGCACACATCAAGGAGAAGCGGTGCCCGGCATTATCCTGCAAGGAGTTGATTTCGTACTACATTGAACCTGACAAATGCCAGGCCTGTATGATTTGCCTCAAGGAGTGCCCCGTCGATGCGATCGAAGGCGGCAAGAAAAAGATACACGTTATCATTCAGGAAAAATGCACAAATTGCGGAGAGTGCTTTGAAGTTTGCCCCTCCAAATTCGGCGCAATAAAGAAGCTATCCGGCGAGCCTGTTCCACCTCCTATCCCCGAAGAAGAAAGAACTTTTGTCAAAAAGAGCAAAGAAAAATGAGTGAAGTCATTTTACAGATCGACGGAAAAGAAGTCTCTGCAACGGAGGGAATGACTGTCCTTCAGGCAGCCCGGAGCGCGGGGATATTCATACCCACACTCTGTCACCACGAAAAACTGGAGCCGTTTGCCGGATGCCGATTGTGCATCGTGGAAGCGGAGGCCTCCGGCGGGTCGAGGCTCCTTGCCTCCTGCGTTTCCACGGTAGAAAAGGATCTGGTAATCAAAACCAGGTCTGAGAAGATCGATAGAATTCGCAAAACCCTGCTGGAGCTATTGCTGGCTCACGCCCCGGATTCCCCGGAATTGCAGGATCTGGCGGTAGAGTATGGGGCAGACAAAAACCGCTTTGAAAAGGATGCCTCATTTTGCGTTCATTGCGGGCTGTGTGTCCGATACTGCGCCGAGGTCGTGAAGAAGAACGCTGTTGGATTCGTGGGCAGAGGAACAAAGAAGGAAATATGTTTCATTCCGGAGATAGCCTCTGTGGAGTGCAATGACTGCAAGGAATGCTTTCCACTCTGCCCGACATCCTATCTCCAGGCAGCTTTCGTCTTGACCGAGGCGCTCGCGTTTCCGACCACTTCCGCCGAACCCGCGTTAGAGGAATAACAGACGATTCGGTTTTCCTGATCACCGCAAACCCGCGTGTGATAGAATATATGAATTCCAAGCCGAAAAGAGGAGGTGTATTCTCATGCGTACCTGCATTGCCCTTGTGTTCGCGCTGTCCGTATTGACTCTGTCCGGCGAGTCGACAGCTCAAATCGTGATCACGCTGGACACCTCGGACATGACCTCCGGATACTGCGCCCAGGGATCGAACGGCGTTCTGGGGTGGGCGTATGCCGAGAGTATCTACGGCATAGCTGTAGGACATTCCCATGTGACCACCCCCTCCTTCAATCAGCTGCAAAAACACGGAGTCATCGAGTTCAACCTGGCGGGTCTACCCACTGCGGCCATGACTTCCGACAACTTCACCGCCTTGTTGGGAAGCGTGGAGGTGTCCAGTTCATCCCCAACCGGCACATGGTCGCTCGTGATCAATATGTTCGACCTGGCGGACGGGCAGGAAGATTTCAACATCTCCATCGGCGACTTCGATCAGGGATTGGCAACACCCATGGTGTCGAGCATGCACACCTGTGGAGGCGCCGCGGCCACTTTCAGCGGCGTGGACGTGACCGAGCAGCTCAAGAGAGACCTGTTCGGCTCCGGGACGTTGGGTTCGAGCACCGGCTTCGTTCTCATCCCCCACGGGGGTACCGAACCGTGGAAGAGTGTCAGGTTCGATGGGGACGTCCCGTTTCTGGTGATCACCGTCGATGCAAGCCCCCCGACCGACTCCGGCACCGACACGGATACGGACACAGACACGGACACCGACACGGACACGGACACTGACTCCGACACCGATTCGGACACCGACACCGATACCGATTCGGATTCCGACACGGACACTGATACCGACACGGATTCCGATTCGGACGCCGACAATGGCGGGAGTAACTCGAGCGGTTGCGACTGCGACGCGATCGGACGAACAAACACATCGACAATTCTCGAAACCACTTTAAATCTATTATTCTGACCTTTTCAGAAGGAGACCCCAAAATGACCCGTACAGGAAAACAATTTGCGGCGATGGCTCTGGTGTCGGGACTCTTGGTATTGGCGGCCGGGCAGGTGCTCGCGGATCTCTCGGTGGGCGACGATGCAACCCTGTTCCAGAGCATCAACGAGGACATGGAGCCGGTGGACATGGCTGACATGATCGACGGCAAGCCGCTGGTGCTGGTTGTCAGCTCGGCCTCGTGACAACCTGGATATCTCAACTTCCAGGTTCTGGAAGACTCCTACCAGGCATACAAGGACAGCGTTAACTACGTGTGGGTATACGGCTGGGAAGCGCACCCCTCGGAGGATCCGTTCCCGGGCACGGAATCAGCCGACCTCGGCTGGGACCATCCGTACTCGAACACCACCTCCATGGAGGAGCGGGCCCAGCGGGCGAAGTGGCTGAAGACAGACCCGGAACCGGATCTGGAGATTCCCGCGATGATCGATTACATCAACGATTCGCCAAACGCGAACAACGCCATCAAGTACGCGTACCTGGGCGGCGGTTACTACTCGGGTTTCGTGATCGATTGCGACGGAAAGGTCATCAAGAAGGTGGACTGGGGCTGGTACGACGAGGGAACCGACTGGATGACCCTGCCCCTCGAACACATCGACGTGCTCCACAGTTTCCTGGACGATTACCTCGACGATCCGCCGGAGTGCTTCGTTCCGCCCGCCGGAGACACGGACACCGATGCCGACGCAGGCAGCGACAGCGGCTCCATCGATGATGCAGGCGGGGACGAGTCCTGCGGATGCTCTACAGTGGGCTCTTCGTCGACAGGATTGGCCCGGCTGTTTCTGTCACTATTCGGTTAGGAGGAACGATGTTTTTCAGATGGACGCATACTGGAACGCTGCTCGCAGTGTTGGCGCTCGGCGTGGCTTGCGGAGACGACAACGACGTCCCGGACGACACTGATGCGGGCACGGACGGAGATACCGACGGAGACACGGACGCTGACACGGACAGTGACACGGACAGTGACACGGACAGCGACACGGACAGTGACACGGACTCGGACGGAGATCCGGCACATCCGGTTGACGACTCTCACCCCGGCTGGATGAACCCGGGCTGCTGGAACGATTGCCACGCTGCGGATCCACCGAGTCACGCGGGCAATCTCCCCCCGGCCCTCTGCGTCGCGTGTCACGGCACGAACGGCGCGCCCGTCCCACCCGAGATTCCCGCACACAACTCTCCGTCCGGCTGCGATTGCCACGACGGGGATCTCGCGGGATCCGGGCACCTGCCCGGGGAACAATTTGCGGATCAATCGGACTGCGAGACCTGCCACCCGTTGTAGATCAACCTACTTGACGACTCTCTTCACCCCGGACAAACTCCTTCTCATGTCTGACAAGCAAGAACTCTTGAGGAAGCTGCCGAAGATCGATGCTCTACTCGAGGGCGAAGAAGCGGCCCGCCACATCAAGACGCTGGGCAGAGCGGCGGTGGTCGATATCTGCCGCAAGGCCGTCGAGGAGGCCAAATCACTGGCCGTCGACAAGGGCGAGGCTCCTGATATTTCGCGGATCGAGAAGAACATCGCCATCGCCTGCCGCGCCGGGCGGTCGGATATCCTCGGCCGGGTGATAAACGGAACCGGCGTCATGCTCCACACCAACATGGGC
>JAUXHN010000013.1 GCA_030621515.1 Deltaproteobacteria bacterium
CTTATCTCCCCCAAGAGTTCATATCGACGGGGAGGTTTGGCACCTCGATGTCGGCTCATCGCATCCTGGGGCTGGAGCAGGTCCCAAGGGTTTGGCTGTTCGCCAATTAAAGCGGTACGCGAGCTGGGTTTAGAACGTCGTGAGACAGTTCGGTCCCTATCTGCCGTGGGCGTAGGAGACTTGAGAAGAGCTGCCCCTAGTACGAGAGGACCGGGGTGGACAGATCCCTAGTGTTCCGGTTGTCCTGCCAAGGGCATTGCCGGGTAGCTATATCTGGACCGGATAACCGCTGAAAGCATCTAAGCGGGAAGCCGCCTTCAAGATTAGGTCTCCCTGGGCCTTCGGGTCCCTAAAGGGTCGTTGGAGAATACAACGTTGATAGGCCAGGTGTGTAATCGTGGTTAACACGTTTAGCTAACTGGTACTAATTGCCCGTGAGGCTTGACCGTGTGTCTAAGGAGCGTGAGATTATTTGAGACCAAGGTTTTGTCCAGGAGATATTTGTCAACGGACTTGGTTTTTTGCCAATTTGAAAACGACTCTACCTCGCTGTTGGCGCAGCTTCGTAGAGCAAGGTTTTCCGGCGACGATAGCGGAGGGGCCACACCCGATACCATTCCGAACTCGGAAGTTAAGCCCTCCAGCGCCGATGGTACTGCAGAGGTGACTCTGTGGGAGAGTAGGTCATCGCCGGGTTTATTTTTTGCCCAGCCGAAGTAATTCGGCTGGGCTTTTTTTTTGTGTACCCGTCATGGCGCGAAGCGCCGTTACCGACGACTTCAAAACGGAACTCGATATTGGAGTGTTCATCCAATTGCCTGTTCGAAATCGAACAGTATAACTAGAAACCTCCAACGGACAGTCGTAGGTGAGATAGCTGGAATCCGCCGATGAACAATCGGGACCCGAGGGGGATGTCTCCCCGGAAAACCTTTAAAGTAGCACCACTTATGCCACTATGCCACAGAAGACAGGTTGCAATATAGGTAAGAATCGAATTTTTTTAGGCCAGTCGGAGAAATCCAGCCGATTTTTTTATACACCCGGTATATGCGCAGTGTCGTTACTGGCGATGTCAAGGCGGAACTCGACACTAGGTTGTTCATCAATTTTCTTGTTCAAACACGAACAGTGTGACTGGAATCCATCGGCAGAAAATCACAGGCGATATAATCGGAATCCGCCGACGTTGAAATCGCAATACGAGGAAAAAATCTCCCCAGAAAACCCTTGAAGTAGCACTACTTATGCTACTATGTCACAAAAGACACATTGCAGTGAAAGTGAAAAAAAATGATTTTCGCATGATGTGGCTCATATCTTTTTGACCGTCACAGTAGTGTCTTGTTGAGGTAAATTTTTTGCCAACAAGATTTAGGTGAAATTTGAAAAAACAAGATCGGAAACCAGGCCGGTCTTCAACAGGTCGCTAAGCTTTTACAATGGAGGACAATGTGAAAAGGGTCTCAAGACGATTGTTCATCGGAATTACCGGGGCAAGCGTTGTCAGCTGGCAACTCATCGGTTGCGATGACGACAAGAAAACGCCGCTGGTAGATGCAGGACCTGATGGGGGCGCGGGAATTTGCGCCATAGACGGTGAGACGCCCCCGGCGTGGGAAGACAACACCCACCTCAAGTACGGTGCGGTCAGCACTACGATTTGCCCTTACTGTGGTTGTGGTTGCGGCGCGATCGTGACAACGGTTGGCGAGGGCGACGACGCGCTGGTGGTGAACATCGAGGGCGATCCCGATCACCCGGTCAACCGCGGCGCGCTCTGCTCCAAGGGCCAGGCGCTCTACCAGATTCGCAACAATGAGACGGGCTTCAGGCTGACCACGCCGCGTGTTCGTCGCGCCGGTGCGACAGAGTGGGAAGATGTCGACTGGCCTACCGCAATCAGCGAGATTGCGGCCAAGATCCGGACGACGCGCGACGCCACTTTCGAGACGACCGATGGAGGTGGCCGGACGGTCAACCGGACAACCGGAATTGCCTCTCTCGGCGGCGCGGCACTCGACACGGAAGAGTGCTACCTGATCGTCAAGGCCATGCGCGCAATGGGCCTGGTGTACATAGAGCACCAGGCACGAATATGACACAGCGCAACTGTCGCCAGTTTGGCGGAAACTTTCGGTCGCGGTGCCATGACAAACCATTGGGTCGACATGAAGAACACGGATGTAGCGATGATTATCGGCTCCAATGCTGCCGAGAATCACCCGATGTCCTTCAAGTGGCTCCAGGAAGGTCGCAAGAATCGCGGCACCAAAATTATCGCCGTTGATCCCAGGGTCACAAGAACCTCGGCGGTGTCCGATTTGTACGCACCCATACGATCCGGCACCGACATTGCGTTTGTCAACGGCATCATCAATTACGCGTTGACCCGCAGCAGATATAATTATGATTACATTCGTTACTATACAAATGGATCATTACTCATTAATGCCGGTTACAATTTCGATCCGAGTACCGGATTCTTTTCCGGTTTTTCCGGTTCGGGGACCACGGGTACCGGTTCATACGACAAGTCGACTTGGGCGTACCAGACCGACGAGCAGACCGGCGCCGACGGCGCTGTAACCAGCGGTTCCGATGTCTTCACCGCAGCCGGCGCCACGTTCTCCACGGACCTGATCGGCAGGAAGATGTCCATCATTTCGGGTGCCAACACCGGCACGTTCACCATCGAGGGTGCCACCGCTACCACGTTAACTCTCACGGGCTATGCGCCTACTTCGACCGAGACGGGTCTCGATTGGGTCCTCCCTGGAATTCCCATCAAGGACCTCACCATGTCCGACCCGAACTGCGTGTTCAACATCATGAAGGATCACTACTCTCGGTACACCCCCGAGATAGTGGAGAAGATCACCGGATGCCCGGCCGACAAGTTCCTCCATGTTGCCGAGCTTTACACATCGACCGGTCAGTCCGACAAGTGTGGAACAATCCTTTACGCCATGGGAACCACGCAGCACACCTACGGTACCCAGAACGTCAGGACCTATGCAATCCTGCAACTGCTCATGGGTAACACCGGCCTCTCGGGTGGCGGCATCAACGCGCTTCGCGGCGAGTCCAACGTTCAGGGCTCTACCGACATGGCGTTGCTGTTCCACATCCTTCCGGGTTACCTGAAGACGCCGCGCGCGTCCAACACCACGCTGGGTCTCGACACCGCCACTGGTAATGATATCGTCTACAATCAAGATCAATATGATCCCGCTTTCATGGGGTTGACCACGGCGCTGCAGGATGAGGCCAAGGCATCGTTCCTGTGGAAGTGGACACCCCAGAACAACGATCCTCAGAGCGCCAACTGGTGGCAGCATTCTCCCAAGTACATGATTTCGCTGCTCAAGGCTTTCTACGGCGACGCTGCAACTGCGGCGAATGATTTCTGTTACGATCACCTTGGCAAAATCGATGATGCCACCAACTATTCTCACATGTCGATTTTCGACAAAATCAATGACGGTACAATCACGGGCCTGATCTGTTGGGGCCAGAACCCCGCAGTGGGCGGACCCAGCGCCGGTTTCGAGCGAAGGGCCATGGCCAAGCTCGATTGGATGGTGTGTGTCGACTTGTGGGCGACCGACACATCGGTGTTCTGGGATCATGCAAAGGACGCGAGCGGCAACGACGTTGACCCGGCCGATATCGACACCGAGGTCTGGCAGCTTCCGGCCGCCGGTTCCTACGAAAAGGAAGGTTCTGTCGTCAATTCCGGCCGCTGGGCACAGTGGCGCTACAAAGCGGTCGACCCGCCCGGAGAGGCCAAGGACGATGCCTGGATAGTCAGCGAGCTGGTGCTCGCACTGCAGGCCAACCCCGGCACAGCCTATCCCGCGGCTATCACGGATCTTTCATGGCCGTGCTACTCGGCAGGTGACGATCACGTAGATGTCGACCAAGTGGCCATGGAGATCAACGGCGAATACGTGGACGGCTCCGGTCCGGTCAAGAACTTTGTCGGCCTCGCGGCTGACGGAACGACCACCTCCGGTAACTGGCTCTATTGCGGTCAGATCAATCAGGCCGATGGGCGCAACAGGCTCAAGGATCGTGACAACACCAACGCACAGGATGTTTCGGGGATCGGACTTTACTCCGAGTGGTCGTGGTGCTGGCCGATCAACCGCCGCATCATTTACAACAGAGCATCGCTCAGGCCCGATACCCAGGAGCCCTGGGATCCCTACCGCGCGGTAATACTGGTCGACCAGGATCCGACCTCCGGTACGTACAAGAAACCGATCGCCGGTGATATTCCGGACGGCGGATGGGTAACCGATCCGACCGCCGGCAATGCGTACAGGCATCCCTTCATAATGAAGCCGGAGGGGCACAGCCGCTTGTTCGGAATGGGACGCGCGGACGGCCCGCTCACCGAGCACTACGAGCCGATGGAGAGCCCGCTCTCCAGCTCCATCGTCAATCCGAGGGAGTTCACCCCGGCGGTTCACATCTACGGTGGCGAACAGGGTGAGTTCTCCGATTCGGCGCAATATCCAATTATCGCGACGACATACCGTGTCACAGAGCACTGGCAGGCCGGTTGTATGACGCGTAGCATCCCATGGCTTTGCGAGATGATGCCCTACATGTTCATCGAGATGAGCTACGAGCTCGCCGGGGAAAAGGGTATTGTGTCCGGCGATGAGGTTATCATTGACAACGTCAGAGGTGAGATCAGGGCGTACGCTATCGTCACGCACAGGTTCAAACCGTTTTACCTCAACGGTTCGGATCAGCCTACGCACCAGATTGGGATGCCGTGGCACTTTGGTCCTTCGGGATTGGCCACGGGTGATTCAGCAAACATACTTACGCCGCACGTTGGTGACTGCAACACGAGGATTCCCGAATACAAGGCATTCCTCTGTAACGTGACGAAAGCATAGGGAGGCAACACAATGGCAAAAGTAAAAGTAATCGATCTTTCTCTCTGCCAGGGCTGCCGCGGTTGTCAGGTTGCATGCAAGCAGTGGAACCAGCTTCCTGCGGTCACCCAAGAAGAGGGCCTGAATATGGGCTCATACGAGAACCCACCCGATCTCAGCGCCAAGACCTGGAATCTCGTGCGTTTTCATGAGTTCTTGAACTCGGACGGATCGGTCCAGTTCACCTTTTTCCCGGATGCGTGCCGTCACTGCCCGGAGCCGTTCTGCATGCAGTACTGCCCGGTTGAAGGCGCAATCACGAAGGATCCCGACACCGGCGCGGTTGTTATTCACAGCGAGCTGTGTGGCGATTGCTGCGGAGAGTGTGTAGCCCAGTGCCCGTATGGCATTCCCAAGTTGGAGACGTCAATGGATGACGACGGGGCTGTCACAACCTACTACCGTGCGTACAAGTGCAAGCTGTGCAACGATCGCGTTACCAGTAACGTGGGCGGCGATAACACAGTTGCCGCCGGTCAGGATCAGACCGCGCTGGGAGTTCTCCCGTCCACTGCAATTGAGGCGGTTCCAGCTTGCGCCAAGACATGTCCGGCAGGAGCAATTCAATTCATCGACGAGAGTTTGCTCACCAACACCAATACCTATCCTGGTACGGGTTATAGCGCGCAGTGGATCCTCAACCGTTCGGCCGAGGATCTGGGTCTCACGCCGGCAACCATGGCAGATGCCCAACCGAAGAAAACCGAACCCCAGGATCGTCGCTCCGCGCTGGCTGGATTGTTGAAGCCGCTTGGAATCGGAATGCTCAAGGACGACAAGAGGAAGGGTTAAGGAGCGAAGTGGCTGAGCAGATAGGCGAGTCCAAGCCTCCGACCGACGGCGGGAGCAACAAGTTTCCAGTGGAAGAGTTCGCTCGATTTCACGGGAAGCTGAAGGAGATACGCGCTTCATTGGCGGCGTCGCTGGACGAAAAGGGTGAAATTTCACCGCTCACCGGCGACGTCGTTAGCGAGCGAATTTCCAGTGGGAAAACAGCTCTGGAGCTACCGGTGGCTCTGCCCGAGGAAGGGGCCCTTTATGATGCAGCGATTCGCATACTGGATATAGCCGTAGAAAACGATGTGTTCGACAAACCAGAGGCCGACGCCGCGAAGAAAGTCATCGAAGGCGGCGGTCTCGACATCGTAGCATTGACAAGTGTTGTAGTGACCGGTGATTCATACACAGTCGAAAAGGCTGCATTGGATTCCGGACTGGCTCTGGATACACTTTTGTTCCTGGTGGAACAGTTCGCGCGCGCCACGCTTACCTGGCATTCGGCCAGGGTCACGGGCTTGCTTGAAGACGAAGTGAAAACTTCGCGGACAGGCACTTGCCCGGTGTGTGGCAACCACCCCCGTCTCTCCATCATCGAGGGCGAGGAAGGAGTGCGCAAGCTGGCTTGCGGCATGTGCGAAACGATATGGCGCTACAAGCGTATCGGGTGTCCGTTTTGCGGCAGCGAAGATCAGAAAAAATTCAGGCGGTTCACGGTTGACGACGAGCCTGGATTGAGCGCGTTACTTTGCAATGTCTGCAAGAGATACTTGAAACAAATTGATCGTAGAAAACTGGGCGACGGCGAGTACGACGTCACCGAATTAGAAACGATGAGTTCGCGCTTCGACATTCTTGCGCGGCGAGAGGGATACAGGTAGGAGGGCTGAGTCGATGAAAAGTCGGAAACCAATAACTCAATTCATTCTGATGAGCCTGATCGTCGGCATGAGCATATGTCTGGCGGCTTGTCTCGAGGTACGCAACGAAGAGGATGTCGACGGCGGCGCTGATAACAGTTGCGAAATGTGCCACTCCCTTGGAGAAAGCGCTGCGCATGCCGCGCACCTCGCCCCGCAGGTTTTCGGGCAGCCGATGGTCTGCGGGGATTGTCACATGATCCCTGACGATTGGTATGTCGAGGGGCATATGGACGGTGATGTACAGGTCATTTTCCCCGAGGGGAGCATTGCGAGGGCTAACGGCCTCGAAGCCGAGTGGGACGGCGCGAAGTGTGTGAACGTACACTGTCATGGCGCCGGACTGAGCGGTGGAACGTATACGGAGCCGTACTGGAGCGATACTCTGGAGGCGGGCATGCAATGTGGCATGTGTCACGCTATCCCGCCGCAGGACGGACACCCCGCATCCGGGTCATGTTCCGAGTGCCACTCCGCTGCATATGTGGATGGAAAGCTTGACACGAATGTCCACATCAACGGATATACTGACTTTGCATCCACGAGCGATGGAGGAGTGGAACAGTGAAGTGGTTCTCAATTACAGCATTCATGCTTCTGATCGCGTCGAACGCCTGGGCTCAGGAAGAGGTCGCCGCCGAAGAAGCACCCCCGGATGACAATGCGCCAGGCGATGCCGCCTCCGAGCCACCTGAGGAGGGTAAGGACGCACCCGCGCAACCGGATACCGGAGAAGCCGCCGAGCCTGCCGGCGAGGAGACTTCCGAGGAACCGGCGCAACCCGAAACCGCCGCCGCCGGTGAGGAGGGTGACGTAGAGGAGTCCTCCAAAGAGGCGAGTGCGCAGGAGGAGGTCGATCCGGCATCGGATCCTCCGGTGGTAACCGTTGTGGCAAGTCCCGACGATCTGAACACAAGGATCTCCGGTCGATTTCGCTCCGAGATGTTCATGTCGCAAAGCCCACGGATGCGTCATCTCGGAGGTGGACGTTACGGTGTTCGTAGCGACAACGTGTTTCCATTTTATGAAACGATCGAGTTGCGGGCGGACGAAATTGGCCACAAGGGTCTGTCCATCCATTTCCAGGGATGGGCCGGACTCGATCTGGCCGATGTCCATTTCGACCAGCGCTTTGTGGCCGATCCCACGTACTTGTATCTTCAGTTTCGGGACTACGGCGCCGACATCAAGCTCGGCCGGCAGGCGATCTATTCCGGCACGACACAGGGTCTGACGATCGACGGTATTTACGCGTCGTACGAATCTCCGATCCACCTGGGCATCGAAGCGCTGGGCGGGCTCGTTGTGTCTCCCTATCGCGGCCCCGAGTGGTACAGAGAACAACCTGCGAATCTCGATTACGATGACTTCGGAGGAGCCGGTTTCAGCGATTGGGAGCGCGAGGGCGACTATGCGGTCGGCGGGAGGCTTTTCTACCGAATGTCGGGGAAAGTTTCAGCCGGCGCTTCAATTCTGCACGTAACGGAGTTGGACGAAATAGATCGACAGCTTTTCGGTGTCGATCTCGATATGACCCCGCTCAAGTGGTTCGGCGCTACCGGAAACGCGACGATGGATCTGTTGTCCACGAGGCTGCGTGAAGCAAACCTCGGCCTGGATTTCTACCCCGTCGATGTGCTCACGTTGAGTGTGGAGTACCGGCACGCCGATCCGACCCTCTACCTGTCGCATATGTCCATCTTCTCCGTCTTCTCGATGGAGGAGTACGATTCGGTTGGCGGCATGGTGCGTCTCAAGCCGCTCGATTGGCTGGGTATGCACGCCGGGTATCACCAGCATTTCTACAGCTTCATCGAGGATGTCTCGGATGGAGTCGATGTTCTATACGGTGATGAAATCGAGCTGGGATACGAGGTACACGCTGGTGTTTCCGCGAATTTCGGGATGCAACAAGCCGGGCTTGTGTTGCTCGATTACCGCCGCCTCGGCGGGGACGAGCAGGGTATAAACCAACTCAGGCTCGGAACGATGATCCCCCTCGGGATGCCGGAACTGCGGGCCTCTGCCAATGTCTACCTGGATTTCTATGACCAGGAAATCAACGAGGAAGATGTCGGGTTCCTGGGCGATCTGGGTCTTTTCTACGGCAACGATACAATCGAAGCCGGTGGTTCCGTGGCGGCAGGCGCCAATCCTTACGCGCGGCACGAAGTCAGAGGCATGCTGAAGTTCAATTACAACTTCGACGTCAGCTTCGTAGAGCGGAGGCAGCCATGAGGATGAAAAATTTCGACAGAAGCCTGATATTCCTCGCCAGCGTGGCCCTCGTTGCAGCCTGTACGGCCGCAAATCAGAACGGTCGTGACACAATTGTCTTCTCCCATCACGTTCACGCAGAGCAGGGAATGGAGTGCGGCGATTGCCACGGGGACGTCAACAAGGATGCCGAGCAAAAAGTGTACGCCTTTCTCAAGATGGAAGGATGCGCGGATTGCCACGATATCGAGAGCGAGGACAACTGTTCCAAGTGCCATACCAACGCGGATGAGCCGGACACCTATGACAGACCCAAGGCGACGCATATAATCTTCTCGCATCAGCTTCACGAAGATCGATCATCCGATTGCGCGGACTGTCACGCCGACGCGGCGCATGCGGCCGACATCTCTCCGAAGAACAGACTGATTCCACAACACGTGGAGTGCAATGCATGTCACCAGGAGGACATGGATTCCGGACGCTGCCAGCTCTGCCATGATCGATTGGATCTCAACCAGCGCAAGCCGGAAACCATCTACTCTCACGAGGAAGGGTTCTTCAAACGGCACGGACTCAAGGCGGCGGCGGGAGAAGCTGAACAGTGCGCGATCTGCCATGATCAGTCATTCTGCGGTGATTGTCATAACAGGACAATGACAGTACGTCCCTCACTGAGATTCCCCGAGCGCGTGGACAGGAACTTCATTCACCAGGGTGATTGGATGTCCCGCCATGCCATAGAGGGTCGTATCGGGGACACCGGCTGCATGAAGTGTCACGGCACATCATTCTGCTCTTCGTGTCACGAGCGCAATGGGATCGGCGGCCATCTCGGAATGCGCAACCCGCACCCGGCCGACTGGATGGCCCCTCGTACGGCGACATCGCACAGCCGCGCAGCAAGGCGCCGGATCATAGAGTGTGCGTCCTGTCACGACCAGGGTCCGAGTTCCAACTGCTTGCATTGCCACAGCAGCGGCGGCGTCAACCCGCATCCCCCGGGCTGGAAATCTCCGGTACCCAGGAGCGAGCGTACGACGCACAAGATGTGCAGGATCTGTCACAGCATCTAGTGGGGCAAGCGTCCTTTAAGTTGATATCCAAAGATCCTGCGTAGGGCCTCCGAAGCAGGACAACCAAAACGAAAAACAAGACGTAAACAAAAGCATTAACGGTCCTGCTTCGGAGGCCCTACGCAGGATCTTACGAGTTGTTTTACGAGTTGTTTTACGAGTTGTGCTATCATCTCATGGCAAAATAGATTTTTTTCGAGAGGTGCTTAATGGCGTTCAGGACTTTTTTTGACAGCGGCGTCGGTTGCGGTAGTTTCGTCGCTGGAATTGTGACTGCGGTCATGATGATGGCAGGCGGGCCGGCGGTGTCGGATTCAACGGATCTGGAAACGATCAGGAAAAAGATCGAGATGGAGGGGATGCACTGGACCGCCTCGGAGACCTCCATGTCGGCTCTATCCGAGCAAGAGCGTCGTGCCAGAGTGATGTCTCCCGCTCTTTCCATCCCGGACGATGGAACCCTGCCACCGGTATACCATGGTTGGCAAACCATCGACGTACATCCGAACGCGCCGGTAGTGGACGTGCTTGCGGAGAGGTTTTCATGGGCGGACGTGACCGGCGATGACTGGACCACGTCGGTGAAGGACCAGGGACAGTGTGGATCCTGCGCGGTATTCGCCGCAATTGCGGTTACCGAGGCCAGGGCCAATGTTTCCGCCGGGGATCCGGATCTGGATCTGAACCTGGCAGAGCAGAATCTTTTATCCTGCACTACCGGATCCAGTTGCGAGACCGGAACATGGGATACGAATCTGTTTGTTTCAACTCTCCGCGATGACGGTATCCCGGACGAGTGGTGCCACCCCTATACCGAGTCCACCGGCAACTGTGCCGATGCCTGTGCAAATGCCGGCGACAGGAAATTCTACATCGTGGACGGTGGCTGGGTTCCTTCGGCAGGGTGGCTCACAGTGGCGAGCGACGAGGATATAAAGACAGGCCTGATCTCGGGTCCGGTGTACGCAAACATGATGGTGCCGGATGATTTCGTCTACTACTCCAGCGGCGTGTACGAGGGGAGCATCGCGATCATGTCCTGGCATACGGTCGCAATTGTCGGATGGGACAACCACTCGAGCGATTCAGCGCCGGCAAGCTGGATCGTGAAGAACAGCTGGGGAACCGGGTGGGGTATGAACGGGTTCTTCGAGATCAAGAGAGGTGACGCCACGGGTATCGGAGCCCAGGCGACCGTGCTGGAGGTGGACTCATCGGTCATCGAAAACATCATGTGCGAGATAGAGGCTCCGGATCTCGCGCAGGCGGATGACGGTAGCGGCGATGTGGTGCAAGACGATCTATCGCTCGAGTTGTGTTCGGGTGACGGTCCCATGTCATTCCAGGTGGAGCCCGTCGGTGGACTGGTTTCCTGGCTGGCTATAACGCCCACCGCGGGTCAGGTCTCTTCGGGGAACGTCACGACGATGAGCCTGTCCTATTCCGAGTCGGATTTTTCCGGAACGGGAACCCAGTATCAGGATCTCGTGGTCGTGGGAGAGGATGGCCACGCGCGCATGGTCTCGATTGGATTTGAAGTTTCAGCCGGCGATGCCGACTCCGATGCGGATGGTGATACCGATTCCGATACGGACACCGATGCGGACGGTGATCACGATTCGGGGTTGGACAACGCCGCCGGAGACGATGGTTGCGGCTGCGTGAATACCGGATCCTCCCAACGGGTGACGGGATTGCTTTTTTCGATTGCCCAGTTGTTTTGGAGCCTACCGAGATAGGCTCCTAGTTAATTGAATGCACCGGAGGGAAGGAGGACGGCGGCGGCGGGATGGAGGGTTTCTTCGTTCCGGTTTCCACGTCGTGATCGCGCACGAACTTTTCGTACAGTTCGACCTCTGTCCTGTTTCCGATGATGAGCGGCACGTGCTGCTGGAGGTCCGTGGGGCGAATATCGAGTATTCGCTCGCGTCCGGTGCTGGCCAGTCCGCCGGCCTGTTCGATCAGCATGGCGAGGGGCGCGCACTCGAACGTCAGCTTGAGCTTGGATTCGCCGGTTTTCACGCTGGCGGGGTACAGAAACACACCTCCGTACAGCAGGTTTCGATGAAAGTCCGCCACCAGGGAGCCGATGTAGCGAGATGAGGTTTTCTTGTAGCGCGAGTCTTCGCCTTTCACGATTGTGTCCATGAACCGCCTGGTCGGTTCGTCCCATTCGCCCGAGTAGCTGGTGTTGGTGGAGATGCATTTAACCTTGTCGGGCACGAGGATGTTTTCGTGTGAAAGAATATACTCGCCGACCTCGGGATCGAGCGTGAAGCCGTGCACACCCTGGCCGGTCGTGAAGACGAACATGGTGCTGGAGCCGTACATGACGTAGCCCGCCGCCGCCTGCTTGTATCCCGGCTGCAGGAAATCGTCGTAGGACGGCCTGTCGTAGGCGCTCAAGCATCTGTAAATGGAAAAGATCGTTCCCACCGAAGCGTTTGTGTCGATGTTCCAGGCCCCGTCCATGGGATCGAAGAGAACGATATACTGGTCCGTCGTTCCCTTTTTTTCGGGTATGGGAACAACACCGTCTTCATCTCTGCTGGCCAGCCCAACAACGGAAGGTAACCACTGGAGCGCCGATTTCATGATGTTGTTCGCCAGCTCGGAGAATTCCTTCGGGGATTCTTCCACGGTTTTCATCCGGGCCTGGATTCCATGGCGGTTCAGCAATCCGGCTCGTTTGACATGGGAGCCCACGACCTTGGTGGCCACGCCTATGCGCCTCAGGAGATCGGAAAAAACACCGCGGCTTTTTAAGTGCAGTCGCTGTTCCTTGCCGATGTAGCTCTCCAGTGTTCTTACTTCTGCCCATTCCCCTTTGGACATCGCATTCTCTCCTGCAAATTTATTGAAGCCATTGACATATACATATAACAAAAAAATAAAAAATGGGGGTGTTTGGAAAAATAGATATGTCGAACCGGGGCAGTGAAACACAATGCCACACTACGTCGATAATCTGTTATTGTTCGGTGGGAAGCAATTGGTGAACTATTGAAGAGGACGAAATGAAGAACCTGATTGTTTTGGTGCTGCTCATATTCATGGTTACGGGGTCTGGCCTTTCGGTGGGATGCGCCGACGATGACGACACCTCCACCGATACCGACACGGACACCGACACGGACACCGACACGGACACCGACACAGATACGGATAGCGATACCGGTACGGAAGGTGAGTTACTGCTTGACAGTTCTCATACCTCCTGGGGTATCAGCCCGGCGTGTCGGTCCGTGACCTGCCACCCGGATTCCCACCACAGCGATATGTCGATATCCGGGTGTGTTCCCTGTCATGGGACCAACGGTGGCCAGGTGGAGGATCATCAGAACTGCAACCTCCCGGGAGCGGGACAGGATCCTTGCCACGGTGATTTTCACGGGGACGAGGCGGATGGATTTCCGCCCGGGACCTGCGGGCCGTGCCACAGTTAGCAGATTCGGCATAACCGAGATTGGAAAATAAATTTCTACATTAAGAAAGCGAGGATGAAACACATGATGGGAAAATATTTACTATTTGGCGCCATGATTGCTTGCCTGTGGTTAGGGGGTTGCGACGATGAGGATGACGATACCGACGACGCGGTGGACAGCGGCGTCGTTTGTGCGGCGGGCACGCACAATCAGTACGACGTATGCGTTCCTGACTCTGAGCTCGTGGCCATTGCCGGTGGAACATTCGATATGGGTGTTGAGGACGGCGGCAATAACCCGATCCATTCGGTGACCCTGTCTGCATACACCATTGACAGGTACGAGGTTACCAACATCAAGTATCGGGCGTGCGTGGAGATCGGCGTTTGCGAGATGCCATCGGATGTGTCGAGTTACTCGGGTCGGACGGACTACTTTACGAGTACCGACTGGGACAACTTCCCGGCGATTTACGTCACCTGGCAACAGGCGGTGGATTACTGCGTCGGGCTCGGCAAGACTCTTCCAACGGAAGCTCAGTGGGAGATGGCGGCAAGGGGAACCGACGGAGGCCTGTACCCATGGGGAGACGATGCTCCAACCAGTTCGTTGGCCAACTGGGGTGTTCCCTACACGGGTGATACCACGGCCGTCGGATCCTATCCTGATGGCGACTCTCCTTTCGGCCTGG
This sequence comes from Deltaproteobacteria bacterium, assembly GCA_030621515.1. Lineage (GTDB taxonomy): Bacteria > Myxococcota_A > Polyangia > JAAYKL01 > JAAYKL01 > JAUVAN01. Next base: position 14,065 of record JAUXHN010000013.1, read on the forward strand.
CGGACATGTCGGGCAACGTACGTGAATGGGTAAACGATTACTTCCGTTACAGTTACTACGAGACCAGCGAGGATCAGGATCCGGCCGGTCCCACTTCGGGTACATACCGAGTAACGCGAGGGGGATCTTTCACGACGGAAGACGATCAACTGCAGGCCGTTGCCAGAGCGCCGTATCACCCGATGGACACGTATTCTGAACTCGGTTTCAGATGTGTATCCAGCAATGAGGGAGGAAATTAAAATGTCCGATAAAAAAGACAATAAATCAGATCGTCGCGACTTTATAAAGGCTGCGGGATTCGCGGGTCTGGCCATTCCCGTGGTGTCCGCGATCGCCACCGGTTGTGATGACGACGATGGCGAAGAGTGTACCGATTGCGGCGACAATGACGCGGGTCTCGATGAGAACAAACTGACCGCTCTGTGGAACGAGCAGGGCTACTTCGTTCACGAGAACGTGGATATCTCCCGCTTCGAAGAAGGTGAGATCAGCGCCAAGATAGATGGTGTGTGGAGCACATTTCCAAACCGCAAGTTGAGCAACGGATTCATCGACTGGAACTTCGCCGCGCGCCTCAATGTCATCCAGAGTCCCATGGACCCGACGTGCCCGATGTGCCTCGACGGTCCTCACAGCGGCGCCCTGGCCACCTACGGATTGACCCGAGGGGATTCGAGGTTTAGCCTCAACTGTGCTTTCAAGGGTTTCGGGTTCGTGCCCACGGTCGAAGCGATAGACGGGTGCATCGATACGGTCATGAGCAACTGGAACTCCTCCACGATGGTCAAGCTGGGTGTCCTCGAGGAGTTTTATACCAACCGGGATCTGTGGGACTACAGGTTGCTCGATTCAATCGAGCTCTATTCCGCTCCCGGTTTTTGTACGCACAGTTTTTTGAACCAGATGGAAAATCCCATTGCGACCATCTGCTGGCTCGCGATACCCGGTTCGTACGAGGTCAGGGCGATAGCACACCTGATACACCCGAAGGATCCGGACATCTCCGAGGAGGATTTCAAGCGCGTTCGCTGGGTGGAGATGATCCACGATTTCTATCACGGCGGCCCCTATCCGGATCCGCAAAACCCGACCAGACTCGCGGTCATGTACTATGTTGTGGAGGAGTTCGACAACTCGCCCGCGCCGGGCCTGATGGGCCTCAGGACGGTTCCGCCGCTGTAGGGCAAAATCACGCCCTGGTAAAAACTTGATAACGATGGACGAAGACCGCGCAAACAGGCCGGAGCCCGAACTCGTGATCGACGATCCGTACGAGAGCCCCGGAGATCTCGGCGCCGGGGCTCCCGATCCCCACATGCACCCGGACGGGGACGAGGTGTACGTGGCGGCGCGCAGCAGGAGACAATTCACTATAGCTCTGTACACCATTTCCGCAGCCTTCAGCCTGATCCAGGTAGTCATTGTGCTGGTGATCGGCGATTCAGCCGGCGGGAACCCGGCAGGAGAGTTCTCGGGAGACCAGGGCGTGTGGGGTGGGCTCAGCCTGATCGACGCGTTCATAGAGATGGCCGCAATGATCATGCTGTCGGTCTGGTCCTACCGCGCATACCGAAACCTCACCGCGCTTTGTGACGAGCCTCTCAGGTTCACTCCGGGGTGGGTGGTCGGTTACTGGTATATACCCGTTCTCTCCCTCTTTCGCCCGGTGCAAGCCATGAACGATGTCTGGCGATTGAGTTCGCGCAAGCAGTCGGAACCCTCCATGTGGAGCACGCCCACGTTCATCATAGTTTGGTGGTTGTGCTGGCTGTTGGCCGGGGTCATCGGGATCATCGTCGGCTGGATCATGGACTTCGAGTGGGGAGCCCAGATGGGGGCCGTCGCCTTCAACATCGTGCCGGCGCTCCTCACCGCGCTACTGGTTCGTTTCCTGGGCGCTCTCCAGGACGCAAAGGCAAGCGCACTCGGATTGCCGATTTACTGATGATATTCGGATTTTTCAAACGCCGACGACGCGCCAGGGTGAAGGCAAGGCCCTTTCCCGCGAAGTGGCGCAAGATCATTGAGCGCAACGTGCCGTACGTCTCTCTTCTGAAGCCTGAGCAAAAACTGGAGATCGAAGGTCACGTTCAGGTACTCGTCGACGAGAAGACCTTCACCGGCTGCGCCGGCCTCGAAATGAACGATGAGGTTCGCGTGTCGATCGCCGCTTCCGCCGCCATACTGCTGCTCAATCGCAAGACAGACTACTACCCGGGGTTGGATTCGATACTCGTTTACCCCACCGCATATGTCGGTAGAAGTCTGAGATCGATCCCCGGCGGAGGTGTCATGGAAACGGAAGAAACAAGGCTCGGCGAATCCTGGTCCAGCGGCCAAGTTGTGCTTTCGTGGGACGACACACAGCGCGGCGCCGCCGACATACACGATGGCCACAACCTCGTTCTTCATGAGTTCGCACACCAGCTGGATAGCGAGTTCGACGGCGGTTCGGGTGCGCCCCGGCTTCAGAAAGGATCGATGTACGTTGCGTGGGCGCGAGTTCTCGGACGGGAATACGAGCAGTTATTGGAAGATCTGGGGAAGCACCATCGTACAATCATCGACGCATACGGCGTGACCAACCCGGCGGAGTTCTTCGCGGTGGTTACGGAGACTTTCTTCGAACGTCCCGTCGCCCTCCAGAAAAGACACCCTGAACTGTACGACCAGATGAAGTCGTTCTATCTACAGGATCCTGTCAAGAGATACTAAACAAAAGGCACTACCAGATGCCTGACGTAGTGGTGGAGAAGTGTTGACGGGGTAGGTAGTGGGGCTACATAGCGGGATCCGGATGAACCCAAAAAAAAGATGTAATATTTCGGTGTATGGTCAGACTATTGAGGTATGGGCAGCGACCGAAAAGTCATCTTTGAGCGGATAACTCGCGATCATGGGGGCATCCTCGGCAGGATTGTCGAGAGCTATGCGCCGCCGGGTCCGGATCGGGACGACCTGGCTCAAGATGTGGGGTTGGCGATCTGGAAAGCGCTCAAGCTCTTTCGGGGCGATTGTTCGGAGCGGACGTTTGTGATCCGCATCGCTCACAACAGGGGGCTCAGCTTCGTTTTTCAGAAACGTCGGGTCCAAGTGCGCGAGAGTGTCGATGTTACCGATGATCGTCCGAGCCCGGAAGAGGTAGCGGGAAATGATCAGCGTCGTGAGGTCCTGCTTGCGGCGATCCGCATGCTGCCGGTAGGCTACAGGCAGGTTTTGACCCTTGCCCTCGAAGAACTGCCTCAAAAAAAGATAGCGCAAATCATAGGCATAAGCCCTCAAAATGTGGCCGTTCGCCTGAACCGGGCGCGGGGTATGCTCGAAAAAAGGATAAGGAGATACCATGATAGATAAAGAGCTCTGGCAGGAATGGATCGACGACTTCAAAACCGGCGGGGAACACTTGCCGGACATTTCCAGCAAGGTGCGGCGCTCGGCGATGGAACTCGTGCTTGAACTGGTCGGTGTTTTTGTTGTCATTCCAGCAGTCATAGTGCTTGCGATCTACAAGGCGTCGCAGGGGTTCGCCCCAGATCGGATCGTTTTGCTGGTGTTCACTCTGATCGTGCTGGGAATATCGGTGTACGCCTTCTTCAAATTTCGACGCGGGGCATTCAGAGCTCAGAGGGAAACGCCTCGGGCTCTGCTCGATCTGCTCAAGAAGCAGGAGGGCGCGCGGTTGCGGGATCTTGCTCTCGCCAGGAAGTTGTTAATCGTTGTAGGAGCGGTGGTGACTCTCAGGTTACCGTTCAAGCTCTGGATGAATCGGGTCGAATACGCCGAGGAGCCATGGCGGTTGGTTTGGGGGACCTGCATCATCTACGGTGTTCTGGCGCTTTGCTTTTTTGTCACCGTGCTGTGGCGACGCAAAAAGGAACATGCCCTCGAAATCCTCCGCGAAATTGAGCACAGCTTCGATTAAGGGCTCTTTATCAGAGCAAAAATCTGCAAAACGCAGCATTCGCGTGTGTTTTCGGCCGTTCAGCGGGGGTGTAACAGGCGGAAAGTATTGAGCATATTGCAATGCGGTGCCCTTTGGCGCGTTGGTACGGCCGTTGCTCTGTAATGCTGCGATGCTGAAGAAATCGAGAAAAGAACGGTCTAGCCTATTGAGATAGGTTCTTCAAGAGAGGTCGCCATGAAAACGAACCCCCTTTTCCTTATGTTGTACATCGCGGTTGTCGTGAATCCCGGATGCGGTGCGCCGACAACCACCACGACCGGCGTCGTCTCGCCCCTGGTGGTGACGTCGTTTTCCCCCCGGGACGTCATGGACGATCGTGACGAGACCATTCGCATTCAGTTCGACCGGCCGGTGGTCGGCGAGGACGAGGTGGGGATCTCGGTTGCGAGACCGCCGGTGGCCATCGAGCCCGCCGCAGAGTTAGCGGCAATGTGGGACGATCGTCAGACTCTCGTCATCTCCGTGGTTGGCGAACTCGATCCGTCCACTCGCTACACAGTGAAATTGACGGGAGATATCGCCGAGCGGATCGATGATGAGGAATTCTCGTTCATCTACAAGCCCCTCGAACTCGAAAAGCACTTCGGCGTCAACCTCCGCTGGACCGACACCATGCCGAGGATAGGCCTGGTGTTCAATCAGCCGGTCAGCGCTGCCGATCTTTCGGACATGTGCGTCATCGAGAGCGAGTCCGACCGCAGCAGGGTTCCAGTGGATACCGCAGACGACGCTCTGACCGGCGAGGAGATGGTTCTGTCGCCTTCCCGGGAGCTCGAGCAGGGAAGGCGGTACACGCTGGTTTGCGAAGGCCTCTCGGGCGCCTCGGGGGATATTGCTATGGAGTCTGCCCTGGAGATCGATTTCTGGACCCGCCCGGTTTTCGAGATCGTCGATTTCCAGCCGGTGGGCAACGATATCTGGTCGGACGAGGTGAACATTGAGATCGAGTTCTCTACCCCCGTGGATGCAGAGAAGCTCAAAGGCGCACTGAGATCGCGTCCGAAGATCGCCGGGCTCGACAAGGGGACCTTCGACCTGGACGGCACGCGATACAGGGTCATGGTCGATCTGAAGTCATCCACCGATTACAAGGTTTCGTTCGACAAACCCCTCACGGATATCTTCTCGCAGAGCCTGAGCGACAAGTTCACCAGGTCATTCACAACTGGACAGGCCCGGCCCCGACTGGTCATGGAGACCGGCATCTTCGCGGTAGAAACCGCAAACGAAGGCGGCGCCTACCCCGTATGGACCAAGAACCTCTCGCGTTTCGACGTGACCTGCGCGCGGGTGCCCAAGCGCAAGGTGGTGGGGTTGCTCACGGGATCCATGAATTACGACCCCTGGTACGACGCGGGGGACAACCGTGACCTGGATTGGAAGAAGCTGGGCCTCAAGAAGAAGAAGCGCAATGTGAAGATCAAGAAGGCCAAAGATAAGTGGCACCTGTCGAATATCCGTTTCGACAAGCTTTGCGGAGGGGGGAAGGGGAAGGGCAAGGGCAAGGGCCTTTTCATGGCGGAGATGAACTCGGACCAGGTGAAGCTCGATGAGGACTACCCGTGGCGATATCATCCGAGAAAGAGAGTTCTGGCGAACCTGACCGACCTGGGCGTGCTGGTCAAGGCGGGCTCCGCAGCCGGGCTCGTGTGGGTCACGGGTTTGAGCGACGGAGCTCCCGTGGAAGCTGCCCGGGTGACTGTCTATACGCCGCGCGGTCGCAAGGCTTTCAGTGGTACCACGGACAGTGACGGCATCCTCCGGGTTCCCGGAGCGGACGAATTACTCAGGCAGGACGGGGCGGGCGACAAGGACGATCATGAGGACGAGTGGGGCTACGATGAGTACGACACCTGGCGCTCCAGGCGTCTGATCGTGGTGGTGGAAAAGGGCGCGGACATGGCCGTGGTGGACGGCAACTGGTCGAACGGGATCCAGATATGGAACTTCGGTGTGACCGCCGACTATCGGGGTGGTGAGACGCGCCTGAGGGGGTTCATCCTCTCGGACAGGGGGATCTACCGACCGGGCGAGACGGTTCACTTCAAGGGGCTCATTCGCCAGGTGGCGCTCGGGAAATCGCCCAGTGTTCCAGATAATGCCCGGGTGGCTCTCCACGTGGAGGACAGTCGCGGCTCGACCGTGCTGGAGCGGTCGGTGAGGTTGTCCAGGTACGGGGGGTTCGGATTTGATCTGAAACTCGGGAAAGAGTCGAGCCTCGGTGATTACTACGTGACCGCGACGGTCAAGGGCCGGACGTTTCGCGAGAGCTTCATAGTGGAGGAGTTCAAGAAGGTCACCTACGAGCTGAAAATGAGTTCCACGAAACGCCACACCCGACTTGGCAAGAAGCTCCGGTTCGACCTCACCGCCGACTATCTCTTCGGGGCCCCCGTGAGTAACGCCGACATCGAATGGACCGTTTCCCGCAGGCCCCATCATCTCCACTTTCCCGATCATGAGCAGTACACTTTCGCGGACGATGCGGCGGATGGGTGGAGCTACTGGTGGTGGGAAAGGGATGACAACCGTTACATGAGCTTCGTCTCCGACGGAGGCGGGCTGACGGATGAGCGAGGCAGGTACGGGTTCACGGTGCGCGACGAGGTAGCGGATCTGAAGGGACCTCAGGATTACGTCATTCAGGTGACAGCGCAGGATCAGACGGGCGAGACCGTCAGCAAACGGATGTCGGTTACCGCCCATCGCTCGGATGTCTATGTGGGCCTGCATGCCCAGGAGTGGGTGCAGGCGGTAGGGATGCCGTTCTCGGTCAACACTATCGCGTTGAGCCCACAAGGAGAGCAGCTGCCGTTAAAGGCCAGGCTCAGTTATGTCCGACAGAGGCAGGTATGTACTCACAAGGGTAGATATCGCTCGATTTCGACGTGTGAGCTGAAGCACGACAAGGTGTGGTCGCGAATCGTCGATATACCCGGCACCGGCACCGGGACAGAGCGGATAATGCCAGAGGAGCCCGGCGAGTACGTGATCCGGCTGGATGGCGAGGATTCCGCGGGGAACAAGGTATCGGCCTCCCGGTTTGTGTGGGTGCTCGGCAAGGGTGAGGCCTTCTGGAGCGGCGACGAGTCGGCGCGTATGTCCCTGGTTGCCGGGAAGTCGAAGTACGAGCCTGGCGAGATCGCAAAGCTGGCGCCGCGAAGCTCCCTGGGTCCGTCCATTGCCCTGGTGACCCTCGAGCGCAACGGGATCATCGACGCGTTCGTGAAGAAGATGGACAACGCGGGGCAGGGCATCGAGGTTCCCGTCAAGGAGGCGTATGCGCCGAACCTGTTCGTGTCCGTGTCGATGGTCAAGGGAAGGACGGGCGAGGGGGATCGCCATCGGCCGAGGTTTCAGATGGGTATCGTGGAGCTCGATGTCACGACAGGGCACCAGCGCCTCGACATCAATATCAAAATGGACAAGAAGAGCTACGAGCCGGGGCAGAAGGTCAACGGCGTGATACGGGTCCTGTCGGGCGGCAAGCCGGTGAAATCCGAAATCGCGGTTTCCGTTGCGGACGAGGGTGTTCTATCGCTCATCGGCTACAAGACGCCCGATCCCATGAAAACATTTTACAAGGCGTGGGGCCTCGGTGTGGACAACGCCACCAATCTCAACCGGATCTCCCGGCTCAACGATCCGCGGGTCATCGACCCGGACGAGGGCGGAGACTCGGGTGATGGTGGCGGGCCCGACGTGCGCTCCCGTTTCGTGTCGTCCGCTTTCTGGGCATCGAGCCTTGAAACCGATGAGAGAGGAGAGGTGAAATTCAGCTTCATCGCTCCGGATAACCTCACCGCTTTTCGGGTGATGGCCGTTGCCGCCGATACGGGCTCCAGGTTCGGATCCGGCGAGAAACGCTTCACTGTTAAAAAGCCGCTCTTGCTTCGTTCGCTCCTGCCGCGGTTCATTTCCACGGGGGATCGGATCCGGGCGGGCGTGGAGATCCGGAACCTGACTGGCCGGGGCGGGAAGGCGAAAGTTACGGTATCGGCCGCGGGCTGCAAGTTGGCGAAGCGAAAGAAGACGGTTGAGATTTCCCGGGGCGGATCGGCGGTGGTGAGGTTCCCGGCGACCGCGCAAATGAGCGGGCACGCAACCTTCACCTTCAGGGTTTCCATGGGAGAGCATTCGGACGCGGTGAAGATCAAGATCCCGGTCAAGCGCCCCATGGCGCTGGACAAGAAGGTCCTCTCCCGCGGCAGATCGGATGGAAAATCGAGGGTGGCCCTCTCCTGGGGGGATGAAGTGATCGAGAAGGAGAGCCGCCTGGAGGTCACCGTGGACAGGACCGGCCTCAGCGAGCTCGCTCCTAGCTTGAGGTACCTGGTAGAGTACCCCTACGGATGCCTGGAGCAGACGTTGTCGCGATTGATTCCCCTGCTCAAGGTGAAGGACCTGGCAGGGTCCATGGATATCAAGGATCTTAAAGGACCCAGGCTTCGAAAGTTCATCAAGCTGGGACTGGCCAAGGTCGTGCGTCACCAGCACGATGACGGGCATTTCAGCCTGTGGCCCGGCGGCGTGACCTATCCTCACCTTACGATCTATGCCCTCTTTGGTCTCAGCGAGGCGAAGCGCGCCGGCGTGAAGGTCGACGAGAATGCGATCGCTCGCGGTGTCACGGCCGTCAGGAGGTGGGCGAACGAGAAGGGCCACTCCATCGACTCGCCTGGAGAGGGTGGAACCCTTGCGATGGCGGCCTACGTGCTGGCCGAGCTGGGCCAGGCCGACACCGGGCTCAACGCTCGATTGTTCGAAAAGCGTGCGGGGTTGCCCGTGTATGGAAAGGCGTTCGCGCTGTTGGCTATCGGGGCCTCGGGAGGATCAAAGGAGGAGATGCGGATTCTGGAGGAGGATATCCTTGCGGAACTGGTTGGCAAGCGCGGCGTCGTGAAGGTTCGCGAGAGGTCCGACATGCGAAAGTACATGAGCTCCGACGTACGATCGTCGGCGATTGTTCTGGCGGCGTTGCTGCGTTTCAACCCGAAGAACAAGAAGATCTCCGGGCTGGTCGAGGGGTTGCGTCGGGAACAGAAGCCGGGCGGATACTGGGGAAGCACCCAGGACAACAGCTATGCCCTGGTGGCGCTCGCCGACTACGCGAGGGCGATGAAAAAGGGAAATCTCCATGTGACCATCAGGCTGAACGGCAAAAAGCTCATTGCCCGGCGCCTGACCGGTAACCAGATCCTTTCGTACTCGCGCCCCCTGAGCCGCATCAAGAGAGGAGACCTGGAGATCGAGACGGACGGTCCCGCGCGCCACTCGGTGAGGCTGGTGCTGGCGGCCTCCGACGACCGGTCCAGGAGCGTGGAGCGGGGGTTTTCGCTGAAGAGGGAGTACCTGGATCCCAGGAGCGGGGAGCGCATGACACGGTTCAGGGTAGGGGACCTCGTGCGGGTCAAGATTACCGTTCAAACACCGAAGGACAGGGCCTACGTGGCCGTCGTCGATCGGTTACCGGCGGGGTTCGAGGCGGTCAACACGCGGCTGGCCACGTCGGTGCAGGACACCCGTGCGCAGGAGCCCCGGGATCGGTGGTACTGGCGGCCGGGCTGGACACACACCGAGCTGAAGGACGATCGCGTGCTCGCCTTCGCGGACAGGATGGTGTCCGGGGAACTGGAGATGATGTATCTGGCCAGGGCCGTAACCCCCGGGACGTTCACCGCCGCTCCGGCCGGTGCGGAGGCGATGTACGAGCCGGAGGTAAACGGCCGCACGGTATCGAGGAAGGTCGAGGTGGGGCGGTGATTCGGCGGACACTCAATATAATTGTCGTTCTGCTTGTTGCGGCAACCGTCGCCGTGGGCGTCACGCTCGCGATTGCCGTCTTCTCGTTCAGATACCCCACGGAGTTGCTGTCAAACGAGACTGGCGGACCCCTGGTCACCACCGACAGGAACGGGCGGGTGCTCAGACGGACGGTGGCCACCGACGGTCGGCCCGGGCGGGAGGCCTGGGTGACTCTCGGCAAGATACGATCCCACGCGGTATTGGCGGTGCTGGCCTCCGAGGACGAGAGGTTCTATGCGCATCACGGGGTAGATCCTTACGGGATCATGAGGGCCGTATGGTTGAACATCGCCGAGCGCAGGATAGGGTACGGTGGATCCACTATAACCATGCAGCTGGTGCGCATGATCCATTCCCCGAACCAGAATCGGACGCTTGCCAACAAGGTCAAGGAGGCCATTTTGGCGTTGCGGATGGAGAGGGATGTCGAGAAGCACGAGATCCTCGAGCAGTATCTCAACAGGGCCTATTACGGCGCTGGAGCATACGGCCTCGAGGCCGCGGCGCAGACCTACTTCGGGAAACCCGCGGCCGCCCTGAGCACCGGCGAGGCCACGCTGCTCGCCATCGTTCCGAGATCCCCCAATCTGTACGAGCCCTCACGCAATCTACCGCGCGCTCTGAAAAGACGGGACCACGTTCTGGGATTGCTGGAGAAGCGCGGGCTCATGACACACAAGGAGGTGAAATGGGCAAGGTCCCAGGCCGTGAAGCCGGTCGCCCGTCGACCGCAGTTCGAGGCGCCCCATTTCTGCGACTGGGTGATGGACACGCTCCCGGACCGCGTGAGGATGCGGGGCGGCGTGGTGAGGACAAGCCTCGACCTCAACCTTCAAAAAGCGCTGGAGCACAGGTTGAAAGAGCATGTGGATCTGATGAGATCTCGGGGTATGACCCAGGCGGGCATGGTCGTGCTGGACACGGTCACCGGAGAGGTGCTCGCGATGGTGGGGTCAAAGGAGTTCTTCGACACGGACGGACAGATCAACATCACCACTCGACGGCGTCATCCGGGATCGGCGCTCAAGCCTTTTGTCTACGCGCTAGCCCTGGAGGAGGGGGACACGACGGCTTCAATCGCATACGACATCCACGAGGTTCCATCCCGATATCGCCTGAAGAAGGTGACCGTAAAGGAGCGAGGGCCGGTTCGCTATCGAGAGGCGCTGGCCGGATCGTACAACCTGGCCGCGGTTCACGTCCTGGAGAAGGTAGGCGAAGAGAAGTTGGTGTCCAGGTTGCGAACGGCCGGTGTGGGCGATGTGCCGGGGGATCCCCGGGATTACGGGCTGAGGTTGGCCCTCGGCGCCACAAAGGTGCGGCTGGTGGATCTGGCAGCCGGTTACGGGTTCATGGTGCGCGGCGGGTATGTTACTCGCCCGACGCCCGTCATCGAGGTTTTAATGGAGCGAGCGGGGGTCTGGCGGCCCGAGGCGACTCCCGAGAGGAAAGTTTTCTCTTCGAAAGTGAGCTGGCTGGTGATGGACATGCTCTCCGATCCGGAGGCGCGAAGGCCCATGTTCGGAAACGAACTGCCGGTGGACGACATGTCCTTTCAGGTGGCGTTCAAGACGGGAACCTCACGCGGATTTGCGGATACCGTTGCGGTCGGGGTCACCGAGCAGCTAACCGTGGCGGCCTGGGCGGGCAATTTCGATGGGAAACCCACCCGGGGTGTCGTGGCCATGGACGGGGCGGCGCCCCTGGTGAGGGCGGGGCTGATGATTGGCGCTTCGGGGCGCGGGCTTACTCTCCCGGCAAAGCCTGAGGGGATAGTAGCCCGGAGGATTTGTCCCCTGTCCGGGAAGCCGGCTTCCGCAGACTGTCCTCACGCCAAGCGGGAATATTTCGAGCGCGGAAAGATCCCGGGCGGGCGCTGCGACTGGCACGTGATGGAGGGCGATCGCCTGGTCGTGAACTATCCGAGGGAGGCATCCCGCTGGGCCGCGAACACCGCGAACGCCGCGGGCCGCGCCTTCACTCAGTAAGGGTTGTCGTCCAGCGTCACTTCCCCATCTCCGTTTTCGGGATCCGGGGCGGGTGGATCCTGGGCAAGGAGCTCCACGACAAGGCGATTTCGAGATTTGCTCCTCGATCTCTTCTTTGCGCGTGGTCTTTTCGTGGGAACGGCGAGAGAGTCGCCCGACACGGACGGTATCCTGGTCGAGGTGACAGCTGGGAGGATCTCGGTTTTTGTTTCCATCGGGACGATCGCCGCTTGTACCGGCGGGTTGTTTTGAAAAACCTCGCTCGCAGTGAAACTGGAGGCGACCTGTGAAGGGGGTTTCAGTGCCAGGTAGAGCACTCCGGTGGTTGCGAGGAGAAACGCGGCGAGAAAGAAGATCAGTGATGAGAAGGGAACTATTCTCACGTCGGCGCCCATGCGCGCCTGCAGGACGGGATTGATCGGAGCGGGAGAATCGTCATCGTCGGCTTTCCCCTTGTTTGACGCGAAAGAGAATCGCTCGGTCTGGCTGATTCGCCTTTTCGATCCCGAACTCTCCGACCAGAACCTGATGGTCACTTCACGGGAAGAGAAGTCAGTGAGACGGCTTGTCGGGGTTATTTCAATTACGATCGAATCGGCAACCATGCAGGCCTCCTTTCCAGAAGCGGCGAGCGTACTTTCGGCGTATGACAACGACCGAAACCGCCGCCTCGAGGGCATTGAGTTTTTCGGAATCACCGACCTGCAGGTACACTAATAACATAATCACGATCTGGGATTTTGCACGGGGTGGTGCGAAAAAAATTCGCACTTTGTTACGTTTTCGAAAGAAAAGAGAAAGGCAGGGTCAGCGGGCGCAGCGGAAGCCGAGGAAAGAATACCCGGCAGAGGCGTAGTAGAAACGACTGGAGGTTGTGAGAGCCGCGGCCAGGTTGCCGTGGCTACCCCCGCGCATCACCCTCTGAGTTCCCGGCGGGAAAAGCCAGGCGCTGCCGTCGGTGGGAGCCCCCGAGTAGGTGAAATGATACCAGTCCTCTACCCACTCCCACACGTTGCCGGCCATGTCGCACAACCCCTGAGCAGTGTTGCCGTCCGGAGTGTTACAGACCGGGCACGTGCCGCAGCTGCTGCCGCTCATGGCGGCGTGGTAGTCGGGCACCGGTATATCCTCGCCCCAAGGATAGGTGTTCGACGCGCCCTGGCTACGTGCCGCGTACTCCCACTCTGCCTCCGTCGGCAAGCGTCCATTGAAGTCCGCCCAGTTGCAAAAATCAACCGCCTGCTGCCATGATACGCAGTTGACAGGATGAAACTCCATTCCGGCGATCCCCCAGTTGCAAGAGCCGCCGACGCCCGGATCGGAGCAGCCCCCCGCGTCGACACACGCCGCGTACTGGTTCAACGTCACCTCGAACTCGTTTATATCGAATCCAGAGATGCTCACCGAGTGGACGGGAGCCTCGTTCGGGTCACCGGTGTCGCTGCCCATATCGAAGGAGCCGCTCCCGAGCATGGAGACCCAGACAGGCTCCGCTCCGGCATACTCGAAGGCGCCGATGTCGGCCCAGGGCGGCCCGCTTCCCGTGTTGGCGACCCAGGGGACATCCACCCTTCCGGAACCGGCAATATCCGTGGAGGTCGCAGCGGTTCCATCGCCGGCGTCGATGCACGGCGAGTTATCGGTGAGCCTGTAGTCACCGGAGGTTTCGTTTACGAACAGGGGATCGGCGTTGACAATGTTCGTTCCGCCGGAGAAACCGTCCTGAACCAGGCAGTGGGAAACATCCAGGGGATAGGACGAGCTGTTCGAGTAGAGCTGGTTGGGTTGGTTGTCCCAGAAGATGGTGTTCGTCACGACGACATTGCTGTAGTCGTAGTCGTACAAGCCGCCACCATTGTCGATGTGGGCGCTGCTTGCCGTGTTGTTGACGAAAGTGCAGTTGGTGATGGAAAGATCGCTGTCGTTCGTGTACATGCCCCCGCCGCGATTGTTGGAAACATTGGTCGAGAAGATGCAGTTCTCCACCACGCCGTTGTTGTCGAAGCTGAACATCCCCCCACCCCAGTTGTTGGCGTAGTTGTTGTAGAAGATACAGTTTCGCACCGTGGGAGACACGTTGTCGTTGTACATGCCGCCGCCGTCCTCGTCGTCGGCGGTGGGGCCATTCGCCATTCCGCCGGACACCGTGAAACCGTCGAGCACGCTGTTGTCCGCGCCCGTGACGACATGGTTGACGCGATTGGCCGAGGTGAGGAATTCGAAGCCATCGATAGTTGTAGTGTTCGCAAACGAGTCACGCTCGTCGAGTGCAACCTCGGTTCCGGTGAAGCCACCGTAGACATGCACGAAGGGGCTGAGCTGCACAGTATCGGAATCAGTGCTTTCGTAGATATAGTATATGCCTTCGGCCACCCAGACCTCACAGGCGCCGGGTATCAGCGCGCCGATATAGGCGGTATAGGCCGCGTCGATCCCGTCTTGCAACGCGGCATAGGCATTTACCCAGGAGAGCCCGTCCGGGGCTCCGACTGTTGAATTGACATCTACATAAACTCTGCATTCGTCACAGTTGCTCCCGAACCACCCGTAGAGGCACTGATTGCAATCGTAGACTACATCCCAGTTGCTTGCGCATTCCGTGCAGTTGGCTCCCGTCCAGTGACCCAGACACTGACACTCTGCGGTGGTGGCCGTCAGGTCGACGCAGTTGGCGTTAGTATCGTGACAATCATCCACGACGGACCCTTCAACATCGCACGAATCGAACCAGTGAACGTCTCCATCGGTGCCGCACTGTTGGTACGAATTCGGGATGCAGTCCGTATCCGTGTCGGTGTCCGTATCGGTGTCTGTGTCGGTGTCCGTATCCGTGTCGGTGTCCGTATCGGTGTCTGTGTCGGTATCCGTATCCGCATCGGTGTCCGTGTCGGTGTCTGCATCCGTGTCTGCATCCGAGTCGGTGTCCGACGTACCGTCGAAATTGAGATCGTCGACTCCTGTGATGGCGTTGCAGGCAGACAGGAGCAGAACTGTTATGAGTGTTATCCATCTCATGGCTAGAACCTCCCTGTGAGCGCAAGACCCACGCTGTTCGGCGCGGCGGAGGGGACAATGGCAACGGGGACTTCCGCTTCCTCCTTGTCGTCGCCGGGCTCCAGGAAGAACAGAAGCACGCCCGCCGCGATGCCCACGGCCGCCACCACAGTGAGAGCCGTGCTGACGTTGCCGAGGTTCTTTGCCTTCTCGGCGTCGTCTTTCAGATCGCTCGGACAGACATTGTTGGTGTCACAATCGTCCCTGATGTCGTTGACCTGGGAGTAACTCATGCCTCCCGTCACACCCGCGCCGACGGCCGCGGCCGCTCCGACCCCAAGGGCCACCCAGGTCCAGATCCTCCCGGGTGGCTCCTCATCATCTTCAGGGGGGGCCGTCTCCCCGACGGGCTCGACAGGCTCTGCAGGCTCCGTTTTACTCTTGAACTCGAACTTTACCGTCACCGACTGACCGCCGGCAACCTTGACTATCTCCTTGTGAATATCCTCTCCGTCTTTCTTCACGAGCACCTCGTGCTCGCCAAGGTCCACAAAGATCTTGCCCGAAAGAGGCGTCTCGCCCTGCCGCCGTCCGTCCACGAACACCACGGCGCCCTCGACCTTCGTTTGCACATCGAGCATGCCCACCAGTGAGTTCAGGCGCTTGACCTCTAACTGAACCTCCTCGCGGCGCAGGCTGTCTATCTTATCGCCTCCCTCGGCCAGATAGAGCGTGTAGGCCTCCAGAGCCGCCGCGTAGTGCCGCAGCTCGTTTTGCACCTGGCCCACATTGAAGAGAATCTTGTAGCTCGGCTTCAGCTCGTAGGCCCTCTGAAAAGCGATGGCTGCCTGCTCGTATTGACCATCGCTGAACAGCTCCACTCCCTGTTTGAATTGAGCCTTCGCTTCACTGGAGGTGGTGTCAGCCGCAGCAGCAGAGTTCATGCAGAGCGCTCCCAAGACTATGGTCCAAAAGACTGCACGTAACATGAGTTCCTCCGATGCTAGGCTTTCTCTTCGGTCTTCTTCTTCTTCTTGGCGACGGGTTTTTTGATCTTCTTTTCTTTTAGCAGGATCTCCGTCTTTGCGTCGCCGTTTATGTACTTGCCGTCCTTGCTCATAACAGCGTAACGACCGGAGCGTTTCTTGATGAGCGTGTACTCTTTTGCGTCCTTCTTCTTGGCCATTGTTTTACTCCTTTGAAAGTTTCGAACATGTTTCGAACATTGAGAACGAGGATACCATCTACAATCTATGTCGGAAAGTCCGGATCGGCCCGGTCGGCGATGAAGCTTCGCGCTGTGTCCTCGATCTCGACCGAGGTCTCCAACGCAAGAACCTGCGACGCCAGGGATCTGGCCTCAGTTACAGAGAACGACCTGATCGTCGCCTTGACAAAGGGTATGGAGGTCGGAGACATGGAGAGCGACCTGAATCCCATGCCGATGAGGATCGGAGCCATGGCGCACTGAGCCGCCGCGCTGCCGCACATGGAGACAGGAATACCGGCCTTGTTCCCGGCGTCGATGACCATCTTGATCGCCCGCAGCACCGATGGATGATACGGCGTGTACAGATACGCCACATGATCGTTTCCCCGGTCGATGGCCAGAGAATACTGGATGAGGTCGTTGGTTCCGATGGAGAAGAAATCGGCCTCCCGAGCCAGCAGATCCGCCACGAATACCGCCGAGGGCAGCTCTATCATGCAGCCTATCTTCACAGCATCCGGGGCAATATCGCCGACCTCCGCGCGCGCCTCGTGGAGGAGCGCGTTTGTCTGGCGCAGTTCACTCAGGCCGCTGACCATGGGGAACATGATGCTCAGGTCACCGTACTTGCTCGTTCGAAGCAGGGCCCGAAGCTGAGTCTTGAACATGGATCTGTTTCTCAGGCCGTACCGGATCGCGCGAAGACCCAGAGCCGGGTTCTTTTCTCTGGACCGCAGATCGCCGGGCATCTTGTCGGCGCCCAGATCGAAAGTGCGAAACACCACCGGTCTCGGCGCCATCGTCTTCATGACCGCCAGGTACGTGCGATACTGCTCCTCCTCGCCAAGGGGTTCTGCTCGATCCATGAACAGGAACTCGGTCCGGTACAGGCCGATGCCCACCGCTCCGTAATCCAGAGCCAACGCGGCCTCCCCCGGCAGTTCGATGTTGCACATGAGCTGTATGTCCACACCGTCCGTGGTGACCGCCGGCTGTTCGCGGGTGGAGCGCATTCTGGTTTCGACCTCCGCGTAGCGGGCGGCCTTTTCCGTGTAGCTCCTGATCAGATTGTCGTCCGGCCGGATTATCACGATCCCGTCCAGTCCGTCGATGATGACCATGTCGCCGGCTTCCAGGTGATCCGTCAGCCGCTCCACGCCCACGACGGCGGGAATTCCAAGGGCCTGCGCCATGATGGCCGTATGGCTCGTCAGTGTGCCCTCCTCCGTTGCGAAGGCGAGCACCGGTCCGGCCACCATCTGTGCTGTTTCCGCCGGCGAGAGGTTGGAGGAGATGATGATGCACGGTGATGTGGGTTCCTCGCTTTCGAGGATCTCCGTCACGTGGCCGAGCAAGTTGCGAAGAACACGGTTGCCGACGAACTCGACATCCTGGGATCGTTCGCTCAGGTATTTGTCGCCGAGGTTTGCCAGCATCTGACCCACCTCTTCCATCTTTCTCTGGAGGGCCCATTCGGCATTGATCAGCTTTTCGGATATCATCTCGAGCGTTCCGTCGACCAGGAGCTTGTCGTCGAGCATGAGAAGGTGGGCCTGCAGGATCAGGGAGTGTTCCCCCTGTCCGCCGCCGTTGTCCAGTATTGCCTGTACGGCCTTCTCCACCTGCGCCCGGGATTCGGTCACTGCCTCCATCAGGCGATCGCGCTCGTGTTTCACGTCACCTTGCTCGATACGGATTCTCGGGACGCGGATGTGTCGGCGGTCCACTACCCTCGATCGCGCTATTGCAATCCCCGGCGAGGCGGGTATGCCCCTCATTCGGATCGGTCTCGTCACTGTTCCTCCCCAAATCCTTTCGCGACCAGATCGGTCACGGCCTTGATCAACTCCGCGCTGTCCGGTCCGGTCGCGCGAATATCAATAATGCTACCCCTGGTTGCCGCCAGAAGGAGCACTCCCATGATGCTCTTGCCGTCTTCCTCCGTTCCGTCCTTGCCTATGAAAAGATCCGACTGAAACGTGGAAGCGAGCTGCACCAGCATTGTCGCGGCTCGGGCGTGGAGGCCGAGCTCGTTGACGATCTCGATCGTGGCCCTTGCCGATGAGGTCATAACACCAGCTCCATCGCAAACACCGTTCCCAGAAGCACCGGTGTGGCATATACCCAGAGGGATCTCCTGCCCTTGAGAACCAGCGCACAGGCCATGCAACCGAGCCCTCCCAAAATGATCGTCTTTGTCACATCTGGTTCGAAAAAGCGAAAGGCGATAAGGCCCATGGCGACGCCGCACGACGTTGAGCAGACAGTCTTGAGCGCGCGTGTTCGGGCGGAGCCGATCCAGTCGGCGGGCTTTGTCATCACGCGCTCTCCGTCCCTGTAGCCCACAAAGATCCCGGCGATCCTTACGACCAGGTGAACGATATTGAAAAGGAGCAAGAAGGATACGACACCGGGAATGAGGCCCCAGATGAGCGCGATGACCGCCGCCACGGCGGAGGCGGCTGGGGCGAGAGCGTTCTTGAAGAAAGGATCTCCCAGTGCGCCGAGAGGCCCCATTATCGATCGCATGAAGGAAGCGATCTTCTCTGGCGATGTGCCGTTTTCCTCCATGCGCAGGACGGCTCCAGCCACGACACCCGCCAGGAAAGGATGTGTGTTGAATGTCGCTCGGTAACGCCTCACCGCATCGTTGACCTCCTGTTGCGACGAGAAGATTCGCTTGAAACCCAATGCCAGGCAGTAGGCGAGGCCTTCCGACTGCATGCCGCACTCGCTCCAGGTGGACTGGATCAGCGTCAGGCGCAGTCCGATTCGCAGCAGGTCTCTCTTGCGGAGCTTGTTCATATCATTACCGCCGCCGCAAGTGTGACGGCCATTCCGGCGCTTGCGTACCCGATGAATCGGTAGCCGGACAGGGAACCAAGCGCCACCGCCGTACCGAGGGCCGGCACCGCCATTCCCCCGAGAGTTGCCAACCATGTGAATGACGGCGTGTGCTGATCGAGGACCAGGATCGCTCCTGCGGCCAGCGCCGATCCGATCGCCGCTTGCGTCCCGCCGAGAAGGAAACCCCTCAGCAACCTCATGTGAACAAGGGATTCAAATGCCCTTGTCGGGTTGTCGGACTCCCAGGGCGAGGTACTTCTGAGTACTTCACCGTCAGTTTGCGCCAGGCGGCGTTCCAGGAGGCGCGCCAGGATCGCCGCAAGTACGGCGATGGTAATGAGGGCAATTGACGACGGTGAGCCAACCGCAACCTCGAGGTCGAGCCGATGACATACCAACAGGCTCATGGCAGATAAAACACCAGCGAGAGCCCAGTCCGCGTAATGGCCCTGGCCCATAGAGAGAAGCTGGAGCGAGATGCCCATCCAGAGTCCGATGGACTCATATCCGGTGAAGTGTCCGGCAAGCAGGCAGAGTACCAGAGGTTGTACGATAGCGCTCTGTCCCAGACACCTCCGCTCCAACAGGAGGATTCCCGAGGCCGCGAACAGCACGGCGAACCAGATCAGCGTCTCGACCACTTGGGATCTCCGTTATCGTCGATTTCGAGCTGCAACCGCTCTCCGGGGAAGGTCTGGATTTCCACTCTCCCGCCGTTCAATCGAAACCGCATCAATGAATCGATCTCCTCGCGGGACAGGTAGACAGAGTCCGTAATCCGTGTTCTGGCCGGGGTGGCGTGAACGTTGCCGAGGACCAGCCGGTCAAAGGACAGGCCGCTCTTTTGCGCCCTTACCGCATCGGAAACGTCACTGATCAGTATCAGAATGGTGGACGCCTTGCTTGCGCGTATCTCTTGCGCAAGATCGTTTACCGGCACCACGGACAGATCCACTGTTCCGGGCACGGCCATGCGATACACGGTGCTCATGGCGGGATTGTTCGCCGCCTCGTCATCGGCGATTACCAGCCGTTCGACCTCGAGAAACGGTATCCAGTACTGAACCACTTGCCCGTGAAGCAACCTGTTGTCGATCCGGACATGTATGTTGTCAGTCATGATCAGACTCCACTCGGCCGCATGCTCGGAGCATCTCCGTCCCCGTGGTCATGTGTTGGCGCCCGTACCTGGACACGAGGTCGGCCAGCTCCCTCGGGTCTGCTACTTCCGAACGGGACAGGAGGGCCTTGATCAGCGACGGGAGACTGAATCCCGCCAGCATCTCGATTCCTTTTCCCATCTTGAGGGCGGTCGTATTGCAAGGCGTTCCGCCGGCCAGATCCGTCATCACCAGAATGCCGCTGCCGGCGTCGGTACCGGCGATAGCGGTATCCAGGAGGTCGCTGACCTGTTGCCGGCCGTGCCCGGGTTCGATTCCGATGGCCGTGAAGTCGGGTTGCGGCCCGACGATCATCTCGGCGGCGTGCTTCATTCCCTGCGCCATCGTTCCGTGGCAAAAGACGATAATACCAATCAAACCTTGTACGCCTCCTTGAACCCTCGCCGTCCGTCAGTATTTCCCGTCCTCTTCGAGGATGGTGTTGTAAACCTCCAAAGGAGTTTTGGACTCCAGCAACCGGTTCCGAAAGGCGGGGTCCTTCAGGAGCCTCGAAACACGCGCAAGGGCTTTGAGATGGTCGCCGGTAGAGTTCTGGGGGGCGAGAAGAGCGACGAAGATGTGAATGGGATTTTTGTCGACCGCATCGAAGGGGATCCCGGTTCTGGAAATACCGATCGCGGCGCATATTCCCTCAATGCCGAACAACTTCCCGTGGGGGATGGCTACCCCATCTCCAATGCCGGTGGTGGCGAGGCGCTCTCGTTCGACGAGGATCTCCGTGATCCGGTCCTCGCCGGTGTTCGGACAATCGCCCTCGATCATTTTTGCCAGTTCGGCCAGAACGTCCATCTTTCCGGTAGATTTCAGGTCGGCGCAGATGTTGTTCAGCTTTATGAAATCGGCAATTTTCATAAGACCCCGTGCCTGAGATAACGCCTGCGATCTTCAACCCGCAGGTAGAAATATCCCTCGTGATTTTTGAGGCATCCTACCACGGATGTCTCCGGGCAGAACCGGTAAAGCCGGATTTTCTAAGAAGAGCGGCTGGCGCGCATTCTTCCCTTGCTTTTATCGATCTGTCGTTCAATCTTGTCCATCACCCTGTCGATGGAGGTGTACATGTCGTTGGTTTCCTCACGCCCCTTGTATGTTCGGCCCGAAGCCAAAACGGTTACATCGCAGGCGTACAGATATCTCTCGACGGATAGAACGACCGATGCCTCCACCGGACCCTGAATGAACTTCTTTACTTTGGAGACCTTCTCCTCGATGAGATCCTTCATTGCATCGGTCGGTTCCATGTGTCGAAATGTCATGGATATCTGCATTCTTCACCCTTCCTGGTGACAAGCACCCTAGAAAAACTTCTTGCGCTTTGTCGAGGACAGGATGCCGAGCATCTCACGATACTTGGCTACTGTTCGCCTTGCGATGACGATATCGTCTTCCCGTAACATCTGAACGATTTTCTGGTCGCTCAGAGGATGACGATTGTCCTCGTTGCTGATGATCTCTTTGATCTTGCTCTTCACGCTCTGGGACGCAATATCCTCCTCGCTTGCTCGTCTGATCGATGAGTTGAAAAAAAACTTCAGCTCGTAAATCCCCTGGGGGGTGTGTGCGTACTTGTTGGTTGTAACGCGGCTGATCGTGGACTCGTGCATGCTAACGGCCTCCGCCACATCTCTGAGGATCATCGGCTTGAGGTAGTCGATGCCCTTTTCAAAGAAATCTTTCTGCATGTCCACGATGCACTCTGTGACCTTGATGATTGTTCGCCTGCGCTGATCGATGGATCGGATCAGCCACTGCGCCGAGCGCAGCTTGTTTTGCACGTACTCCTTGGCCTCGGGGCCTGCTGCCATCGCGCTGCGGAAGAAGTTGGAGATCTTCAGCCGCGGCATGCCGTCGTCGTTTGGAACTATGAAATACCGGTCGCCGATCTTGTGAATGAACACGTCGGGCGTGATGTACCGTGTCTCCTCGGTGACGAAATTACGCGCTGGTCGAGGCTCCAGGTTGGAGATTATCTTGGCCACCTCGTAAACATCCTCGATCTCGATCTCCAGATCGCGAGCGATAGCCTGATAGTTGCGTTTTTCCAGATTCGCCAGATGGCGGTCCACAATATCCCGGACATCCACGTCCAGATTCAGCGCCTCCACCTGAGCCAGAAGGCACTCCCTCAGATCCCTGGAAGCAACGCCGATCGGATCGAAGGCCTGGATCATGCGAAGGACCTCCTGCGCGTCCTCGACCTCGAGCCCGGCTTCTTTGGCGAGCTCTTCGAGTGGGGGCTCTTTGAAGTAGCCGTCCCGGTCCAGGTTGCCGATGACAAGGTTGACGAAGGCATCTTCCTCCTCGGTGACCACGGTCATCTGCAACTGCCATCGCAAGTGATCGGCGAGGTTGATGGTAGAGACGAGGGTTGCCTCGAGAGGGGGCAGATCTTCGGATATCGACCTTGCGCCGCTCGGGGGCAAGGGAAGCTGGTTTGCGTGGTTCTCCAGGTACTTCTCCCAGTCGATCTCACGCGATCCGGCGATGGCCTCGGGCTCGGTGGGCTCGGACGTCACCTGGACAGTGGGTTCAGGGGGAGGGGATTCGGGAGCGTCGTCGGTAGTGGTTTCCGATGCGGCGCGCTCCGCAGGCTCCGCATTTTCTTCGAGTACGGGGTTCTCCTCCATCTCTTGACGGACCATGTCGACCAGTTCGATCCGGGACAGCTGGAGAAGCTTGATGGCCTGTTGAAGCTGTGGGGTCATCACCAGCTGCTGTGACAGCTTCAGCTCATGTCTCAGTTCAAGACCGATCATGCCCCGGTACGCTCCAATCGAAAGCATGCGAAGGGGTCCGCCCTTGTTGAACCCTGCACCCCAATTATATAAGTTCATATGACGAACACACAATGTGAAAATGGTAAAAATCCGGAGGCTTGCCCTGAAAGCGCGCATGTGAGAAAGTGCCCTGCCTGGAAAATGCAGCTTTGAATTTTAGTTGTTTAAAGTAGAGGAGCAAATCAAAATGGGCTCGGAAGATCGTGAAGTAAGGGTAAAGCAATTCGAGAAGGCGAAGGCCGTATACGCAGCTCGAAAAGCAGTCATCGCTGAAAAGGGACTCGACGAGAAGGTCGCCGCGAAGGACACTGTACTGAGGAGCCTGGGCGCCAAGTTGAAAAAGGCAAGGAGCCGCGTCAAGGCCATCGAGGCAGCCGAAGCGTACGTCAAGGAAGTCGCCGAAAAGGAAACCAGGATCAAGAAGAAGGGTTCCAAGGGCAAGAAGAAGGCAAAAGCTCCGGTTGGCGGCGGCAAGGACTCCAAGGGGACCAAGGGTACCAAGGGTACCAAGGGCACCAAGGGCAAGAAGAAATAGCCCTTGCCTGTTGCCGACACGATAGAATAGCGACGGTTTCCATTGACGAGCGAAAAGATGTTCGACGGATTTTCTGCGCAGGACTTCGATGCCTATCTCCCCGAGAAATGGGGCAGCAATATGTTTACGCTGCCTCGTCGCAAGGTAAAGGAAAAGCTCGATTTCATCGGCAAAAGGCTGTTCGAGGATTTCAAGGCGTACGGCCTGTCCCTGACAAAGCACCTGTCGGACGATCATCCTTCCTTGTGGAATAATAAAAAGGTCGACACCCAGTGGCTCTTCTTTTCTCGTGACGAGGAAGCTCGCAAGAAGCTTGCCGAGATTATCGATACCGAGCGTACCCTGGCCGACACGTTGACGGATCCCACTCCTCTTTACCGCCACGCTTTTTTGGGAGTTTCCGTCAACCAGGATCATATCGAGGTAGGGCTCCGATTGCACCACGATGCCTGGGTGGATCGCAAGAACCTTACAGCTCTGCTCAATGACGATGCATCTCGTGCGCAGTTCGACGAGATCAGGGGAAACCTCCCGGCGGATTTCGAGATTGGAGCGGTGGGCAGTGACAGTGTTTCCCTTGGAGAACTCAACTCGGAACAGGTAGGGGAAATGGTTTCCAGGTTCGAGGAGGAGAGGGGCTGGCTCTTTTTGGGCTTCATGTTGAAGCGAGGCGCAGCTGTGGAGTTGGGGGCCGGGATCGTCGACAGGATTGTGGAGCATTTCACATCGCTGATTTCGGTGTATCGCTTCGTGGCCTGGGCGCCGTCGAACGACGCCATCTCCGTGGATAGCATTGTCGCCATGCGAAAGCAGGAGATAAAGGTCACACAGGAGCAGCATGGCCGTGAGCGGGTTGAGCGCGAGGAAAGAAGGCGGGAGGAAGAGGAGGAGCGGGTCCGGCTTCGCAGTGAAGTGGAGGAGCGAACTCGCGACGATCAGGCATGGCGTCAGAGAGAGCGGGCTTTCAGAAGGACCCAGGCGCAAAAGGCCGCCACGGTCCCAAAGGAGACTGCTCCTGCTGTGGTTGAAGTAAAGGCAAGGGACGTCGAGAGTCCACAAGATCCGAAACCCGAAAAGACAGACAGGCCGGCGCAGCGTCGAGCGAAGGAAGAAAGACCCGACAGGGGAGAGGCGAAGCCCCCGCGCGAGCCCGGTCCCGTGAGCACACCGGCGTCGAGGATTTCCGCGCAACGAAAGGCGGAGATTCAGGTCGGGGATGGCGTCATTGTTACCAAAGGGTTCCTCAAGGGGCAGTTCGGAATTGTCCAGAACGTCGAGGAAAAAGGGGATCTCAGGGTTGTATTCGGGGCGCTCACCGCCCGTGTTTCTTTGCAGGACGTGGAGGGACGTGGCCCTTCTCCCGAGAAGTTGGCTCAAAAATCGAAGAGGCGATGATTTTAATGCACTTTTGCCATATAGTGTTACACCAATCGTGGGGTAAACGTCTCTTGAAGGGGATATAAAAAATGATGAGAATCGTTATCGTTGCCGTTGTGGCCCTTTTTGCTATTGGATGTGGTGGATCGAAGGCGGGCGGGGGCGCGTCCGGTGCGAAGGGGGGAGAGGGCGGCTCACTCGGGCGTATCGACTCAAACGCCCGGTGCGACGCGGATGGCAAGCGCGAAGTGTTGGTAGATCTGAACCAAGACAAGATTGCCGACGTTCGAAAGGTCTACGCGCCGTCTTCGGATGGGGAGGTCATCGCTTGCAGGGAGGCCGATCTCAATTTTGACGGGCTCAAGGACATTTTCGTGTTCTTCGACGAAAACGGGTTGCCCAAGCGGGACGAAGTGGACCTGGATTATGACGGCGTGATCGACATTGTGACCACTTACGTGGCCGGCAAGGTTGTCAAACAGGAGCTCGACACCAACTCCGACGGACAGATCGATCGTGTGAGGTTCCTGAAAGATGCGCTTCCCCTGCGGCTCGAGGGAGATACGGACGGGGACGGACGGATCGATTACTGGGAGTATTATGAGGGCGGCAAGCTGATCCGCGTGGGAATGGATACGGACGGGGACGGACGTGCCGACAACTGGAACCGGGACGAACCCGTTGAAGAAGAAGAGAAAGAAGCAGAAGGCGAAGAGGGAGAAGAGGCGAAGGAAAAAGAGGGCGGCGACGACAAAGAGGACGACGAGGACAAACCCTACGGCGAGTAATTTTCATTTCAACGCAGGTTTCTAACATCGTGCTACCCTGCCGTAGCTCGCTGGCGAGCGGAGCAGGGCCAACCTCCAGGACAATTTCATGGCAGACTCACAGAGATTACAAAAGGTGCTCGCGGCTGCGGGCGTGGCGTCCAGACGGAAATCGGAGGAGATCATCGTCGAGGGACGCGTTCGCGTGAACGGATCCATCGTGACAGAGCTCGGAACCAAAGTGGATCCGGGCAGGGATCGTATCGAGGTGGACGGCAAGATCATCTCCGGCGAGGGTCCGGTTGTTCTGCTCCTCAACAAGCCGCGTGGCGTCGTGAGCACGGCGAGCGATCCCGAAGGTCGGGAGACTGTTGTGGATCTGGTCGGGAAGGTCAGGGCGCGGCTGTTCCCGGTGGGGAGGCTGGACTACGGCACCTCCGGAGCCCTGTTGATGACCAACGACGGGGAGCTCGCCTACGCTCTCACACACCCCAAGTTCGGAGTGGAGAAGACATATCTCGTCAAGTTGCACGGGAAGGTGAGCGAGCAGATCCTGAACGCCTGGCGCAAGGGCGTCAAGCTGGAAGACGGGGATAGCACGCGACCGGCCACAGAGGTTTTTCGCGTGGAAGAGTCCGACGGGTACACCTGGGTGCGGATAACAATCAAGGAAGGCCGAAACCGCCAGATACGCCGCATGGCCGAGGCCAGCGGGTTGCTCATCAGCAAGCTGAAACGGATCTCGTTCGCAGGCATCACCATCGAGGGAGTTTCCATCGGCAAGTACAGGGAGTTGACCTCCAGGGAGCTTTACCGACTCAAAAGAGATCACGTCACTCC
>JAUXHN010000295.1 GCA_030621515.1 Deltaproteobacteria bacterium
GCAGATGCCGAGCGGTGAATCGAATGGATACACTAATCCCTCTTGGCAGTGGTCGTCTGTCAGGCATTCGACGCATTCTCCCAGGGTGGTGTCACACATGGGCGTGCCGGTGATGGTGCAGTCGGCACAGAGGTCGCCGCAGTGGTCGTTGACGTTGCACGGCTCGCAGGTATGGCCGTCGCCTTCGGGGCACCACTCGGCGTCCGGGCAATCCGGACAGTCAAGATTCGTTCCGCATCCGTTGTCCCCTTCACCACACTCCCAGACCGGATCCATATCTTCACAACCGGGATCGGGGTCGCAGGTGTCGGTATCCGTGTCGGAATCAGTGTCCGTGTCGGTATCCGTATCCGTGTCCGTGTCGGTATCTGTGTCCGTGTCCGTGTCGGTGCTCGCGTCGCCCGGCGGGTTCAACGCTCCGAAATCATCGAAAGTTCCGCAGGAAGTTAAAAGGAATGCGAGGACAATTATCCGCCTCCGCAGACTACGGCGGGATCTTCGACTTTCGAATTTGAAAAACCACGCCGTAGGCTCGGCGAAGGCGGGCAACGTCGTTTTTATCCATTTCATTTAAAACCTCCCACGCAATAACATCCCGCCGCCGCCGTCCGTCGGAGCCGGACCGAACCCGGTCACCTTTACGGGGGCGTCGTCCTTGTCATCGAAATCCACCACGAAGAAAAGCACCGCCGTCGTGACCAGCCCGGCGGCCGCAAAACCGAGCAAGACCCGGTCCGCCGTCTGCAGGTTCCGCGCGGATTCACGATCGTCGAGCCATTTTTCCCTGTCCGCGTCGCTCTCCTCCAGATCCTTGTACTTGCCGTGAACGACGATGTCGGTAATTCCCCAGGCGATCAGCAGCGCGCCCGTCACCCCGGCGCTGACGTACAAAACCGCAGGAGAGACTCCGTCTTCGTCCCTATCGTGCTCGACAGGCTCCTCAACGACAGGTTCTTCAACGACAGGCTCCTTCTCGCCGGGCTCGTCGACAACAGGTTCCTCGACCGCCGGCTCCGCCGCGACCGCTTTTTGCAACGAGAGCGCCACGGAACCCCTCAACCACTCGAGCACCACGAAGAACCCGGCCGTGCGCTCGGCCGTAACCTTCTCCCTGTGGGCGTACACGATCTTCAGCGAATAGCTCGTCTCGTCCTCCACCAGCACGATGACCGCCACTGCCTCGTCGACGCCGAGCTCATCCGCCGTTTTGGCCAGGCAATCGCTGTCCTCACAGGATCCCCGCTCCACCCTCACAACCTCGAACCCGGCCTCCTGCGCGCCCCTCGCCACCTCGTCCTCGATCTTCTTCACCGTCTGCGACGATACCTCACCGCCGTCGGCCCGCGCGTAAGACACCGGGAGTATCGCCACCTTGTCGGCAGCAGCAGCAGCCGCGGGCAAGAGACTCGCGGCCAGCGCACAAATCGTGATCAAACTTCGCATCTTACAGCTTCACCCCCAGGTTCAGGCTTCCCCACACCACCGTCTCGTGCGGCTGTTCGGCGATGTCGTCGTAATAACCCGGAGGCAGGTTGGGATCGCTCGTGTCACTTGCGTGGCTGACCTCGAAGTTGGTGCGCGCCACGTTGATCGCCGGGATCACATAGAAATCGTTCGGCAAGGAGATGGGCAACGCGGTCCGGAAGGTCACATCGTGGGTGTTGTCGACAATGCTGTCGTCTTTCCAGACTTTGTAGCCGTAGCCCAGCGAGATCTCCAGGTCGATCACCTCGCCAAACTCGAAGGTCTTGCCCAGCACCGGGTTGATGTAGAAGTAGCTGGCGTCTCTCAACTCCTCCTGCAGCCCCGCGAAGTAAGCGAAGTTGATGGACAGATCGAGCACCGAATAGATTCCGAAGCGCACGCCGGGCTCGAGGTACGAGGGGTTGGTCACCCCCGCTGAGTCCGGATCGGCGGCCGGGAAGAAGTAGTACACCACCCAGAAATTCAGACCGAGATCGTGCGGCAGCTCCAGGTCGTACGTGACGAAAAGATCCTGCTCGGCCCCTATTCCCCTGTCGATGTGACCGCTCACGTCGTCGCCGTTGAGCTGGTACGCGCCCCAGTAGCCCACGCCCAGGCCCGTATCGAAGACGGACCAGGTGATTCCCGGAGCGATGAGCATGTTCTGGTCGCGCTGGTCGTCGTCCATGAAGATATTCAGTCCTCGAAAGACATACGCCGTGGCGAAACCCAGATCGACGTTGATGCCCACGTCGCCCCCGGTATCGGTCGATGCTTCAATCTCCTGTGCCCCAAGGCCGCCCCCGGCCAGCGTCAAGATGAACGCCGCCATACACGCAACACCTGCTCTTCTCATGGTACCTCCTTCGCACAATGCATCAGCCCACTTATTTACGAACTTCGATAGCATACGAGATTTTAAAGTTCCAACAACTTTACGAGATTCATTCCTGTGCTATGTTCCCTCCGACAAGATACCAACCATCACAGGGGAGTTAGTAAATGAATCAGAACATGAATCCATTTCCCGGAGGCTCGCCGTTCGGTGACATCGGGAAACTTCTCAAGAAACACAAATCCTATGTCGTGGTCGCGGGCATCGTGCTGCTCGCGATAATCATCGGGAGCGCGTCGGCGTACCAGGTGGAACCCGAGGAAGTGGGCGTGGAGACCAGGTTCGGAAGGTTTCTGCGACTCACCGACCCCGGGCTCAACTGGAAGGTCCCTTTCATCGATCACGTGGAGACCATCCCGGCGAAGCGACAGCTCAAGGCCGAGTTCGGATTTCGCACGGTGGACGCGGGGGTCAAGTCCTCGTTCACCCGGGATCGCTCCACTTACAGGGAGTCGATGATGCTCACCGGCGACATGAACGTGGCGGTTGTCGAGTGGATAGTCCATTACCAGATCAATGATCCCGAAGCCTACATGTTCAAGGTGAGAAACGTGGACATGACCCTGCGCGCCCTGTCCGAAGCCACCATGCGGGAGGTCGTGGGCGACTACTCGGTCACCGAGGTGCTCACCCGGGGCCGGGAGGAGGTCCTGCAGAAAGCCAAGGACAAGCTGACCGCGCTCTGCGATGCCTACGAGACCGGGCTCACCATCCAGCGGATAGAGCTCAAGGACTCCGCCCCGCCGGATCCGGTAAAGCCCTCCTTCAACGAGGTGAACCAGGCGGAGCAGGAGCGCGACCGCCTGCAGAACGACGCGTGGGCCCAGTACAACAGGGAGATCCCCAAGGCCCGCGGCCAGGCGCTCCAGATGATCCAGGAGGCCGAAGGATACGCGGTGGAGCGCGTGAACATGGCCCGCGGCGAGGTTGCGCGCTTCCTCCACCTGCAGAAGGAATACGAGGCCGCCCCGAACGTCACCCGCACCAGGCTCTACCTGGAGACAATGAACAAGGTCATCCCGATGGCAGGCAAGAAGGTATACGTGGACGAGGGCGCCAAGGAGGGCGTCATTCCCATGCTCTTCCCCATGGGTAACGTCGGACCTGCAGGCGCCGCGAAGGGAGGTGCGCGATGAAAAAGTCACACATTGTCGCAATCGTTGCGGTCGTGCTCGCACTCATCGTAATCTACAGCGCCGCGTACACTGTCGGGCAGGCCCAGCAGGTGGTCATCGTCCGGTTCGGAAAGGTTGTCGAGACCGTCCTCGAGCCCGGTCTTCATTTCAAGACCCCGTTCGTCGACGACGTGCGTATTTTCGAAAAACGCTGGCTCGAGTGGGACGGCGACCCCAACCAGATAACCACCGCCGACAAGCGCTACATCTCCATCGACGTCTTCGCCCGGTGGAGAATCTCCGACCTCAACGTCTTTGTGGAGAAACTCAGCAACGAAACCCGCGCCCAGAGCCGCCTCGACGATATCATCGACAGCTCCACTCGCAACGTGGTGGCCAACCACAACCTCATCGAGGCCATCCGCACCACCAACAGGCAGTTCGTGGAGACCGACGAGGAAATGCGCGCCGCGGGCGGCAAGACAGAAGCAGAGAAGGACAAGGACAGGGCCGAGAAAGACCGGGAAGCCGAGATAACGAAACGCGAGGCAGAAAAGAAATCGGAAAAAGCTCAGGAGCAAGAAGAAGAGCCGGATGAGGACGAGCTGATCTCCCCGGACGGCGGAGTCGGCGAGGAAATTGCCAAGGCTCCCGAAGTCGTCGAACCACCCGAGGAGACACAACCGTCTTCCGGCGACGACCTGCTCATCGGCGGCGCCCGGAACAAAGAGGGCTCGTACCGTATCGACGTGGGCCGGCAGAAGCTCACCCGACTCATCCTCGAAAACGCCCGCAAGGACGCGGCCAAGCTCGGCATCGAGCTCAAGGACGTGCAGATCAAGCGCATCGACTACATCGAGAGTGTGCAGGTCAAGGTGTTCGATCGGATGATCTCCGAGCGACGCCGGGTTGCGGAGGCCTTCCGCTCCCAGGGCCAGGGCCTCTC
>JAUXHN010000251.1 GCA_030621515.1 Deltaproteobacteria bacterium
GCCATAGGAGCGGACACGGCGAACGGGCAACTGGCGCCGGATTCGAGTTATCAGAAACCGTTTTTCAACAGGTACACCGCGATCTATCTGGACCTGCGACTCGACTTCGCCGGTCTCACATCGCAACTAACCTCAAGCGAGGAGTAAGATCATGGGCATCAATGCAAAGAGAATTTTTGGGAATGGATTTATTCTTCTGATCGCGGGCATCTTGTTCGGAGCGTGCGCGCAGGAGCGAGATCCCATCGATCGGGTACAGCCGTACGCGCTACCCAAGACGTTCTTCATCGGCGAGGACTTCCAGAGCGCCGCCGACGATCCCGAATTCTGGAGCCAGAACACCATGATCGACGTGGGTTACGGCGCGACGGGATTTGGACAGTTCACGTCCACCTTCGCGCAGCCGATGTCGCGCCTCAAGTGGCAGATCACCGAGGATTTGCTCCTAGCTCGCGCGTCATACGAGCGCATCGAATACACGGACGGCAAGGGTTACGCGACCGGGTTGGAGACTCAGGACGGCGTAGTTGTAGCCGTGTTCAGGATCGTGAGCCATTTCGACATCGTGAACAGCTACAACCCCACCACGGGCGAGAAGCTGAACGTGATCGAGGAAAACACCTACGACCGCCCGTGGTACGAGCGCGAGTACGTTCGCGTGGACTGGTCCAAGAACATGAACACGGATTCATACGATTTTGACACCCTGTCCCTCATCGGGATGTACGGGAGTTACGATTATGAGCCGCTGGCCTACTATGTCGAAGACCCCAGCGACGAGGACGCGCCGTACTTCGATTTCGAGGGCGGCTACTTCGACGTGACCACCAAGGTGTTTGCCAAGCCCGGCATGGTCGACCTGAGCCACCTGGGCTGGTGGATCAAGACAATCCCCGCGTGCTACCTGGACAGAGATTTCTTCGGCGGATCGTACCCGTCCGGCACCTGCAACCCCATGGAGCTGACCCTCCGTCACTCCTTCCGCCGCGTTGTCGACAACGACTTCCAGCCCCTCGAGTGGGACGGATGGCGTTTCCAGGCGTTCGGCGGTTTCGCGTGGACAGAGCGCATGGGCTACGCGCGCAACTACGGCATGACGGATGCGCTGCATCACAGGTTCCTGTCCCGGTTCCAGATCTGGGAGCGCGCTCACTACTACGGCAACGAGTGGAGCAACGGTACCTGGACCATGGCCGAAGGCGGCGTGATGGAAGCGCCGGTGGAATGCTACACCCCCGAGTCGACACCATACGGCGGGGATCCCAATCGCGATAATAATGACAACGGCACCGCCGACGAGTGCGAGGCCGTTACCGCGGCGACCGGGTACGAGGGCTCCCAGTGCGACACGTACACCCAGAAGTGCACGCTGCCCTTCCGCGCCCGGACACCCAGGAAGATAGCCTGGTATTATACCAATAACAGTGATTCGAGGTATTTCGAGTCATCCGACCTCGCTGTGCACCAGTGGGATGTGGGCCTGAGGACGGCCGTCCGGGCCGCCCAGTACTCCGAGTGCATGATTGCGGGCGACGGTGGAGTCAAGGGAGATTGCGCGCGGGATTGGCCGATCTACTTCGGTCAGCAGGGCGACAACGACAACGCTATTTCGCTGGCCCTTGAAGTGGACGACTGTCGCAACGGCCTCGCGCACGAACAGTGTCGGGACAGTGAGGGCATTGTAGATATACCCTGTTGTACCGGCCTTGCCGCCACCATCGGCGGCGCGCGGATGGTCAGCAAGTACGTCCAGAGCATCGCGCGGATGGATGAGACCCTCGTCATGTGCCATAGCCCGGTGGAGGCCAACGACGATGCGGTGTGTGCTCCGGCGGACCAGCGGTTGCCCGAGGGCATTACCGCCGAGATGTGTGGTACGGCCCGAGAAGAGGGCAACGCAGATATGCTGGAGACCTGTCTGGCGGCGCGCAACGTGAGGCGCGGCGATCTCCGCTATCACCTGGTCAACGTGATCAAGGAGCCGGGTACCAGGACACCGTGGGGAATCATGACGAGCGCGGTCGACCCGCTCAACGGGCAGACCATCCAGTCCTGCTCCAACGTGTGGGCATGGGTGAACGACTACTGGGCCCAGCGCCTGGTGGACTACATGCGTTTTGCGGCCGGCGAGATCAGCGTGGAAGAAGTCACCGAGGGCGAGTACATCAAGGACTGGTCGAAGGCGGCCGATGCTGCCGGTCGCTCCGGTATCCACGGCACGATGACCAGAGAAGAAGTGCATAGCCGGATGTCGAACTTCCTTCATACAGATCTTCCCGAGCCCTGGCTGCACAAGGCTTCTCCGATCGCGAAGAATATCGAGGTCAAACTCAGGCAGATCAAACATGAATTCACCGGTGTCCTGGCCGACTCGGAAACGGCCACCACCACCGGTCCCATCTACCAGGCTCGCCTGGACAGGCTTCGCGGCACGCAGGTGGAGGCGGAGCTAATGAATCACCAGATGCAGCAGCTCTACGGGGTGGATGATATGTTCCTGTCGAGCAGCATCATGAACATCGTTTCGCCCCTGCGCGGCGGTAACCTGGCCATGCGTCAAGGCATTGAGCGTCTGAAACAGAACGCCATGGCCGAGCGTGGCATGTGTGAGCTGGAGATGGCCCCGTCCCCGGTGGCAGTCAACGGCCTGAGCAAGATCATGGAGGTGAAGTTCGGCAACTTCAGCGCCGATGACTCTCCGGGCACGCAACAGGCCCGCGCCGACAAGATGATCGACTACATCGCCCGCAAGGCGCACACATGCGTTATCGTTCACGAGATGGGGCACGCCATGGCGCACCGCCACAACTTCGTAAGTTCGTCCGACGCTCAATTCTACCGGCCGCAATACTGGCAGCTTCGCACCAAGGACAACACGATCCCCGGGGTCAGCAAGCTCACGGACATGACGGACCCGACCGGGGAGACGACTCTGGGCCCGCGCTACTTCGACCCGGTCACTCCCAACGAGGATGAAAACCTCATATGGATGTGGTCCCACTCATCGGTCATGGACTACGCCGGCGAGGCCACACAGGACTTCCTGGGCCTGGGCGCCTGGGACATGGCGGCTCTGCGTATGTTCTACGGTGACAGTGTGGCGGTTTACCCCAAGTCGTATGCCGACGTGGAAGGAGGCACTTCTCTGCAGGGGAACCGCGCCGCCAGCATCATGAAGAAGATGGACAACTTCGGCGGCATCCTCGGGTTCAGGTACGACCTGGGCGACAACGACATTCATTACAGCCAGCTTGCGGACAAGTACAAGTACGACCTGATCCAGGATTGCCATGAAGTGAATATCGCTGACTTTATTCCCGGTCGTTATAACGACGACATCAAGGGCAAGGACGGCAAGTGGCATCCGGTCCTGGACGGTGAGATCGTTTCCCCCAACGGCGACGGTATTTACACACGTTGCAGTCAGCCGGAGATCGATTACGTGCCGTGGAGAACCTTGCGTCCGCCGACCTACGAGCAGGCGCCCAAGTACTCGGACGGCGAGGTGGCCTACCTGAGAGCGACCGAGGACAATCTGGAGTACGGCGGCATGGTGGACCGGAATGGTCGTGTTCGCGTACCTTACGGTTTCGCCACCGATCGGTGGGCCGACATCGGCAACGCGGCGGTGTACCGTCACGACAACGGCGCGGACACTTACGAAATATTCAACTACCTGATAACTCAGCAGGAGCTGTTCCAGATCTTCGACACCTATCGCCGGGGCAGGATGACCTTCTCGGTGAGCGGCGCCTCCGGCCGCATCAACGGACGATACAACGGGAAGATCCGTGACGGCGCCAAGGGGCTTTCCCTGCAGCGCAACTACCTCACCGAGCTCGGTTCCGAGTGGGGTGTCGCCGGCGATGTTCTCTGGGATTACGCCGCCGCCGAATGGTACACGGACAGTGTCATCGCCTCCACCATGGCGTTCGACCATTTCGTGCGAACGGCTCAGCGGCCCCAGCCCGGCCCGCACATGTTGCCCGAGTTCGCAAATGATATTTACGGGGAGGTATTGCGTTCCGCCGAGGATTCCCAGTGGGAGGGAGAGCCTTCCATCAGCATCCCCAACGGCGCGTACGGAACCGCCGGAGCCTTCGGCACAATGGCGCCGGGCGGCAAGCTCGTGGAGAACCGGCTGGATGAGACCCAGGGCGAGTATTCGGCGAATTACACCATCAACGCCGGCTCCTATTACGACAAGATCTGGTCCGCCATGATGATGACCGAGTCGGTGGACAACTTCATTTCCGACTCCCGTGGCGACTTCGTGGACGGCCGGTATCGCGCATGTTCGCTGGCCGATCTACTCCCGGATGGATACCGCAGGTGGATTGCAAATAATCTCACCAACGACGAGTTCCTCAAGGGCGTCAGGGTGGCGACCGACTCCGCCGGCACTCCGCTGGTCGAGGATGCGACCGACCTGTTCCCGAGCCAGGGGATGGGCAACACCATGTGGTGGGGCGATGAGCCGAAGGCCTGTTTCCCCGTGGAAGGCACCACCGTGTGCGGCGCTTACAACACCACCGTCGATCTTGGCGACGAGCCCGCCCACGTGGCGGTGGTCGAGTCCCAGATGGGCTGGGAGGCGCAGAAGTACCTCATAACGTGGACTTACGCCTACCTGCCCGAGAACGACCAGCAGTGGTGGAAGGACATGCTGTGGCTATGGGACATCACGGGCATCGATGACAGCGCCATCAACCTGGATTACCGCATGAAGTTCCACAACCCACAAGGCAGGACCTTCCTGGCCAGGCGGTACGGCAGAGAGACCATCTTCGGCAAGGAAGTGGAGAAGGGCGTGGCCGCCCGTGTCCTGGAGTACGCCAATGGGTTGCTCTACAATGGATACGAGACCACCGGCGTGGACGACGACGGCGACGGAACGGACGATTGGTACGAAGTTGTGCGCAACACCGATGGCGATCCGATAGTGCTCTACGATCCCGCAATGACGGACCTGAACTACAATCCGCCGACGTCGGGCTGCAACACCAACACCAACGTGCATTGTACTTGCGAGATGAACCGCGCGTGCATGGAACTCGAGCGCTACATGGCGGTCATAGACTGGATGTGGTACTTCGCGGGGTCCTCCTCGCACGGGGTGAGCTCCTGGGACGACATGATTGGAATCTATGGCTAGATGGTGCATTTATGTCCCTGTTGACTGTGTGTTGAACTGACCTTTTTAGGTTGATGTTAATAAATGCAAAGGGTTATATACGGTGCTTCAGGGCTTGAGGTGCCCTGGCACGTCTACTGCAAGGAAACAGCTATCAGGGTGTGCCAGGGGCATCCCGCAAGCACCGAGAAGGGTACAATACGAATGCTAAACAGCCTCGAAAAACGGACATCGGTCATTACTGCCGGACTTTTGCTACTGGTTGTTGTGGGGTTCTCCCCGGCTCTGCGCGCCGAGGTCGTCTCGGCAGAGGTTTCGGTGGAGAGCTCGGTTGAGCCGGACTCCAAGAAGGACGAGTGGAAGGAGCCGTGGCGCGGCAGCTCGTTCACGTACCGGAACGTGGCGACGGCG
>JAUXHN010000210.1 GCA_030621515.1 Deltaproteobacteria bacterium
TGCCGTCACCGACACGGATACCGATACGGATACAGAATCCGATACAGATACCGACACGGATACGGACACGGATACCGATACGGATACAGATTCCGATACAGATACCGACACGGATACGGACACGAATACCGACACGGATACCGACACAGACACCGATACCGGCCCATGTGTGGGTATCGGGCATGACGAGGATGGAGATGGCCTGGACGACAATTGTGACAACTGTCCGACGGTCGCGAACCCGGGGCAGGAAGATGTCTTCGAGGTGGGAACGCCGGACGGTGTTGGGGACGCGTGTGATCCCAGGCCAAACGGTTCGGGAGACTCGATACTCCTTTTTGATGGATTTTGGACTAGTTTATCCAGCTGGACAACGAGTGGCGGCACCTGGTCGATCAGCGGAGATGCCTTGCACCAGACCTCCACCACGGCCTCCGGGGCGCGTATTGAACACAACAGCTTTGGAGGCGGGAATATAGTCGCCGAGGTTCTCCTGACTTTTGATGTTTTCGGCTCGTCTTCGAGTAACGCCGGACCCACATTCCGCGTTGACTCGTCGGCAAATGGTTGGAACTGCTCTATTCGCCAGGATGGTTTCTCCGGCGCGCTTCGGCACTACGAGATGAACTTGGGAAATGTTTATCAGGTAGCTACCGATTCGTTTTCCGTTTTACCCACAACGGGCGTGCCGTACGTGATCCAGGGGATCGGTTTTGGAACGACAACCATGTGTGACGTGGATGACGGTTCACAATCGACATCGTACGTGAGCTCGGATTGGCTCACCGGTACTGTGGGGCTTCGCACTACGCGCGCTGCCATTTCTGTCGACTACTACATTGTGTACGGCCTCGGCGGGGCTATTTAGCTGACAGGAGTAAGAATGCCAATTCATAATCCTATACCCAAGGGACTCGATAGCTCTGCAACCGAGGCTACGGCGCGGGCATACAATGATTTGTTTGACTCAAAAACCGGCGGTGGCGTTAAAGCTCGGAAGACAGATTACATGCGCATGGTGAATGATTTTTACAATATGGCTACTGATTTTTATGAATTTGGATGGGGAAAATCATTTCATTTTGCCTCCAGACGCAAGGGTGAATCTTTTAAAAATTCAATCAGGCGTCATGAACAATATTTGGCTACCCAGCTCAAATTGGATCCATCCATGAAAGCAGCAGATATTGGTTGCGGAGTTGGTGGGCCAATGCGCGAGATTGTACGTTCTTGTGGTGTGCATGTCACCGGCGTAAATAACAATGCGTACCAACTAGAAAAATGTGAGCGTTATTGTTCGCAAGAGGGCCTGGAAGAAAAGTGTTCGACTCTGCAATCTGATTTTATGAATATTTTAGTAGAAGATGGAACATTTGATGCTGCTTATGCAATTGAGGCCACGGTTCATGCACCCGATACAGTTGGTGTGTATTCAGAGATTGCACGCATTCTAAAAAAAGGATCCTGCTTTGCTGCCTATGAATGGTGCATGACGGACGATTATGATCCTGATAATGCAGAGCATCAGGAAATTAAACACGATATAGAACGGGGAAATGCACTGCCGAATCTTGAAACCACATCATCGGCCCTGGCCGCTCTGGAAGAAGCCGGATTTGAGGTGTTGGAATATCATGATCGCGCTGTCGATTCAGATCCTGGATTTCCATGGTATCGAGCGTTGCAGGGCAAAGATTTGAGTTTGAAGAGCATTCCCAGAACATCTATTGGTCAGGCGATTACACATTCTGCGGTAAAAATCATGGAAAAAGTAGGCGTCGCACCAAAAGGAACAACCGGGGTAAGTGAATTTCTCATGACTGGTGCAAAGGCTTTGGTCAAAGGAGGTAAAGCAGGTGTGTTCACACCGATGTTCTACTTCCTGGCACGAAAAAAGTAGAAGTGTTTTCATCGACGACATCTGAGCCCTTGGGGATACCGCTTGCAGGAGTGTCGCCAGTTCACTGTAAAAAGCCTGCCATGTGCATCAAAAACAGTGGAAAAGAGACACGTGGCAGAAAGATTTCTTCAAGAAAATAGAAGCCTACTCGGAGTAGCGTTCCTTCAAAATGCGGTGGAGGATCTTGCCGGTGCCGGTGCGGGGCATGTCGTCTGCGTCGATGAAGATCACATTTTTGGGGACCTTGAAGCGGGCGACCTTGTTCTTGCAGTGGCTCTTGATGTCTTGGTCCGTTGCCGACGCGCCTTCCTTGAGGATCACGACGGCGGTGACGGCCTCGGTCCACTTGGGATCGCTTAGCCCTATTACGGCCACGTCGAACACGGCCGGGTGCCTGGCGATGAGCGTCTCTATCTCGCTGGGGAAGACGTGCTCGCCGCCGGTGATGATCATATTCTTCTTGCGGTCGACCAGGTAGATGTAGCCGTTCTCGTCCGCACGGGCCATGTCCCCGGCCGTGAAGTACATCCCGCGAAAGTTCTTCTCGGTCTCGTCGGGCATCTTGTGGTATCGATCGAACATCATCGGCCCGGCCGAGTAGAGTTCTCCGACCTGCCCAGCCGGAGCCTCGTTGCCGTCATCGTCGAGGATCTTGACGAGGTATGTTCCGGATGATTCCTGCCCGATGGATCCCGGATGAGTGAGCTGATCCTCGGGCATCAGCGTGGTGACAATGCCGGCCTCGGTGGAACCGTAACCCTCGTAGAGATCTACTCCCTTGAAATACTCGAGAATGCCCTCCTTCTGGTCCACCCGGGCGGGGGCGCTCGAGCACAGCAGCTTCTCCATGGAACTCACATCGATCTTCGCGCGCTGTTCCATCGGGATGGTCAGGATCAGGTTGTAGTGGGTGGGGATGAGTGAAATGAAAGTGATCTTGCGCTCCTCGACTATTTTCAAGATCTCCAGGGCGTCGAAGCCGAGGGCCGGGTGGATGTAGTTGGACCCGCCGAAGTAGGTGGCGGCGAAGCTGAAGAACGTGGTGTTCACGTGGCAAAGGGGCATTGCGGTGAGCACCACCTCTTTGGAGGAGTATTTGAAGTCGGTTCCGTTGATCAGGTAGAAGGCTATGTAGCTTTCGTGGGAGCGGATCACACCCTTGGGCTGACCGGTCGTGCCGGATGTGTACAGGAGTATCCAGGGGTCCGACGGGGCGACATTTGCCTCCGGTTCACGGTCGCTCGCGCTCGCCAGCAGCTCCTCGTAGGGAACGTATCCGTCGCCCGCAACTCCGACCATGAAGTAGTTCTCCATCTTGGGGAGTTGCTCCTTGATGTTGTCGATCACCCCCGCGAACTGCTGGTGGACGAAGAATGCCTGCGAGTCGGCGTTGCCGGCGATGAACAGGACGTCGCTCTGGGACACGCGGAAGTTGATGGGGTTGATCACCACGCCGATCTTGGCGCACGCCATGTACAACTCGCAGATCTCTACGCAGTTCTCCAGCAGGCACGAGACCTTGTCG
Organism: Deltaproteobacteria bacterium; assembly: GCA_030621515.1. Taxonomy (GTDB): domain Bacteria; phylum Myxococcota_A; class Polyangia; order JAAYKL01; family JAAYKL01; genus JAUVAN01. The sequence goes on from JAUXHN010000210.1 coordinate 3,426, forward strand.
CCTTTTCCTAGGCCGAGACCCTGCATCGCATTTGCCAGGCGGTTGATCCGCTCGTTGGCCTCTGGAAATGTGTACGAGCGATCTTTGTCCATGAAGGCAATGTTGTTCGGGTATTTTTTTGCGTTGACCCCAAAGATTTGTCCAAGATTGAGCCAGTTAGCCATGTCGTTTCCTCCGCAGTTTTGTCCCGTCGGCCAGATCATTCTATAACGCGGGAATCCGGTATTGTTCAAGGGGAGAAGGGATCCAGAATCATTAACCGGGGCAGTTGCTCTCGCACTCGCTCTTTTTCGTATCGCACTCGTTCTCGCAAGGAATCTGGTGGCCATCGATGTCGACGCAGGTCGAAGACTCCAGGCACGACATCACATCCAGATTGCAGTTGCTCATGCAATCCTCTCGGATCTGCTGCTGCGCAAGCGATGGACCGCAACCCCCGAGGAACAACCCCGCGTTCAAGAAAGTCGCGATCAGAAGAATGAATAGACTATTTCTTGTCATCGATTTCCTTCTTTCTATCACTCGATGGGAACCTCTACATCGTTGATCTCCGTGGCTCCGCCGCCCGCGGAGTAACCGTACGACGCGTCGCGATCCGTCCCCCAGACCACCAGGCCGAAGGGCTCATCGCTCGACGCCGAGTGCTGGCTGGTGGCGCAGTTGTATACGTCGTCGACCCCGCCCCGGTAGAGTTCCACGTGGGCGACCTCGTAGATTCCGGAGGTTCCAATAGGTTGCCAGCCGCTCACGACGCCCATGCACTCAACTTCGACGTCGGCGAAGCTCGTGTCTCCGACGACGCGCACGAGTGAGATTGACGTGATCCCGTAAGTGGGATCGGTGAAAAACGAGTACTGGTTGAAGAACTGCGCGGGCGGGACGAGCTGGATCCAGTCGGTGTCGCCCTGGCCGCCGGGCTGGCATGCCCAGCCGCCGTCGAAGCACCCGCCGATGCAATTGCTGATGTCGCCGGACATGTACTGGGTCAGGGAGAAGGGGTGATCGTCATCCTGCGACTCGACGATGAAAAAGTCCCGCGTTTCGAACTCCACTACGGCGCCGGCCGTCAATGAAGTTGGGGCGCCGGTGGGGGCGGACGGGGCCCACGTGAGCTGCGTCCCATCCACCACTCCGGTGAGGCGATACGCCACGCTTTCGTTTTGCAGGCTGGCCAGTCGCGTGGGGATGCCCGCCCCGATGTACTCGCTGCCGAGCGCCTTGATATGTGGGATCTGCTGGTGCGCGGAGTCCCTGGGGCCGCCGGAACAATCTTGAGTGGGAACCTGGAGGTATGTGTCGCCGGTGTAGACGCCGATGGGGTTGTTGCTATCCAGGATCGTGCCGCTGAAGCTTTCGGTTGTGCTGTTGAGCTGGATGTATTCTCCGCGGTCAAGGTTGTAGGTCGTGTTGACGCCGGCGGCCGGGATGGTCACCGTGGCCGAACTAGTGACCGTCGCGTAGGTAAGTAGATCGACGGTTGTGGAGTCGTCGCGGGCGACGAAGAGCATCCATCTTTGAAGGATGCCGTCATGGGGCGCGAGGGTCAGGTAGTTGGTTCCCCATGCCGTGCTCGGGTACAGCAGCGACGCGGAGGGAAGGTAGCTCTGGGCGCCGCCGTACGGGATGATATCGTACAGGGATATCGGCACGTCGCTCTCCAGTTCGAAGGCGACGCCCCGCTCGGTGGCCGTGACGGCCGTATCCACGGTCAACGCCGGGGTTACCGGGCATTCCAGGGATCCGCCGAAGGCGCTCTGAGCGCCCGGGCGGTGGGAGAGAAACAATATCGCCACCTCGTGAGGCGGAATGCCTCCCGGGGGAACCGGATCATAGGACAGGGTGGAGCCGAGTCCCGTGGGAATTCTGGTGTGTGCGTGGGCGTCCAGTGTCGCGCCGCCGCGAGAGAGGGTGAGCTGAACCGGTCCGTCCGAGTCGTTGGCCACCATCACCGCGAAGCACGGTCCTCTGTAAGACGAGGTGGGCGAATCGTTGTTGTAGAATGGTGGTGTGGGGATCACGAACTCGCAGCCGACACTGCCCGGCTCGTTGTTCGCCGCGTAAAAAGCGCAGTCGTTTTCGGGATCGGTATCCGAGTCACTGTCGGTGTCGCTATCAGAGTCGCTATCGGTGTCGGAGTCCGAGTCGCTGTCTGTGGAAGTGTCGTCATCGTCGTTTGGCGACGTGCGGCTCGAGGACTCGCATCCCCACGCGCAGGCAACCGCCAATGCGACCTGTAAAAACACTATCCAGATGCTTCGACTGTTCATGTGATACCTCGTCATTTTGTGTCCATACATGAAAATTATATCCGACTGGGCGGAATGTAGGAAGTGTTGGTGGATGATATCGAAGGCTCTCTTGAAGCCCGCAGGGCTTGTGCGGAAGTGCATCCTGACCGCGCCCTCATCAGGGCGCGGTGAATGTCGAGAGGGGCTTTACGGCACTTCACACCCTTCGGTCTTTGTGATCATCTCCATCAACTTTTCGGATTGGGAGCTGTTCAGCACGGCCTCGTTGATGCACATGTGCATGGCTGAGCATGGGGGCGCCGGTTTGTCCGGATAGGCCGCGATCGCCGGGACGCATAACCGGTGAGCGTCATGGCGAGACCAGATTGAGAGGTCGTTTTCGTCGGGCTGCTTGGTGCCGCATCCGACAATGATGACCGGAAAGATCGCAAGGAGTGCGAAGAGAATACCTTGCCGCAAGAGGCCCAAAGGTCTGGTGCTGATGATTGGTGACCGCACATCCGGGATTCTAGCTACCTTACACCGTGCGTCCAATGTTTCTTTCTCATTTCGAGTGGGGGAAAAGGGTGTTTGTGTGAGGTTCGGCAATGCTATCATTGAATTCGTAAATGTGGACCCGTCTAAAATCACTGTTGGGAATGGCGCTTGTTGCGATGCTGCATTGTGTCGGGTGCGAGTCCGATATGCCGCCCATCTCCTGGGAAGGTGAGAACGTGCGCTTCGGCACGAACCACGACGAGATGCCGTGCGGGTCCACGCTCGAGAGGCTGGATGAGACTGTGGGCCTGCTAATGGAGAGGCTCGAGATCTCATTACCCTCGAATCAGAAGATCACTTACTACTGGGTCGACGCAGACACGGTTCGAAAACGCTGTGGGCAGGCGACTGCATGTTCCTACAGCACTGTCGTGATGTCTACCGATCCCATTCAGCAACATGAGCTGGTCCATGCGGTCACCTCCAGGCTGGGCAGAAAACATCGTTTGCTGGGCGAGGGACTCGCGGTTGCCTACGGTGAGCCTGATTCTCGATATTGGGATAGCTGTTTTACGTCGGCCGCCAATGTCGAGGAGCAGATGGTTCCGAATCTCGATCGGGAGAATATGGAATACGGTTGTGCGGGGCGCTTCGTAAGATATCTCATCGAGACCCACGGGCTCGACGCTCTGAAGAAGCTGGTGAGCCTGACTGATGCCGGTTCGGGAAAGCAGGAGTTCGACGTTGCGTGTCGCGAGGCAACGGGCTTGACCATCCGGAGGTTGCTCGACGATTTCGACGCGGCCATGCTCGGCCATTGCTTATGCTACAGTTCGGTACCGTTGTGCTCGAGCGGTCCTGAAGGTTTGTCGCAGTGGCCGGTGATAGTCGACATGGAGATCGGTTGCGAACAGGAGGGCAGCGTCGGGCCGTTCTCCGATTCCGGCAGCATGGATTGGGCGAAGGGGGACGACTGTCTGATGCGCTCCTTTCAAATTGATACGGAGCCGGGTGAGTTCTACGAGGTCACCGTCGAAGGACAAGAGGGAGTTTCCGGACAGGTGATCTTTCGGGCCTGTGATTTCAACCCACAATGCTTATATCACGGGTTGCCGATTTTCAGCATCGATACTCCCGGTAGCCCGGGGAATGATATCCCCCCTGGTACCCTCTTCACCATTCTCACCGAGGGAGCGATTTGGGTGGATGTCTATGTTTACGAAACGCCTGGAGAGTCGGGGTGGGTGCGGGTCTCAGTGGAGGAGAAAACACTCATGGGGCCAGATTGGTAACTAGATGGCCGTGTTAATGTCCAGGCTGAACCAGACCACCGTCTGATTACCGGGTCGGGCGTCCTCCAGAAATGTCCACGTGAGATGCGCCGCCGGTGTGATCACGATCCACTTGCCCACTTCGATGGGGAAACCAGTGTCGATCTGAGCGTGGAACATGTTGTCTCTGACGACGCCGGGATCCCGGAACATCTTGTAGCCGAACTCGGCGCCGAGCGAGAGGGTGATAGCCCGGTCGGACTCGAACACCTTGCCGATTGACGGACAGATGAAGAAGTATCGCTGGTCCTCGAGCCGTTCCTGCACTGCGAGGTAGTAAGCCAGGTTCAACGAGAGTCGCGGTCCGTTCGACCTCTCCCAAGAAATGCCGAGGGCCGGTTCCAGATACGAAGGGTTCTTGACCCCTGTTAGCTCTTCGAACGTGAACGGGTAGAAATAGTATGCGAAGTAGGCTTCGAGTGTGAACGTTTGCGTGAGCGAGTACGTCCAGCCCAGGAAAAGATCCTGCTCGTGGCCAAGTC
>JAUXHN010000115.1 GCA_030621515.1 Deltaproteobacteria bacterium
TTCTCCAGAACGATCCAGCTTGTCAATCTGCTCGCCACGCGCATACGACGTGAAATGTCGATGATCTCCTTGTCCCTTCCCCCCTGGAACTGGAGGTAATTTATGTGATCCCTGGCCCAGAGCTTTCCTATGAACCCGGGCGCCGGGGGGCCTGTGATCATCGAGATCTCGAACCGCTTTTCGTAGGGAGCGCCGCTCGTGTCCGTCGCGCGCACGATCACCTGCCCGGGAACGCCTCGCGGCCGGGTCAGAGCTGCCGTGAGCACAATCTCGGACCCGGACGGGATGAATCCGATCCTCTCGGGGTATGTGGCGCCAACACCTGCGGGCCACTGGAAAGTCACGTTCTTCAAACCCGGCGCGTTGATCCTCCGGGCCACGTTCCACGCGGCAACCGCCGGGGACTCTCCCACCGAGAGCCGATAACTGGATCCGCCCATGGACGCCGCCATTGCATCCAGGAGGACACCGTCCACGTCCGGACCTACGCCCACGGTCTGGACGGAGGCGTTCGAGGGCCTTGTCTCCTCGAGAATACGCAACAGCTTGCCCGCGTCGAGCTCACCCGAGGTGGGAACACCGTCACCGAGGTAGACGATGGTCGCCGGGCCGCCGCCGCTCACCCATGTGAAGGCCTGTTCCATGGCGCCGAGGATATCGCTGGCGCCCCCGGGTTCGATGGCCGCCAGAAACTCGTGCACTGCACCCAACCCCTGCGAGGAAGGTTTCTCGAACCCGCGGGAGAATGCGCGACATCCACTGTCGCACGCAAGGATGTTGAACATATCGTTCGGTCCGAGGCCGGCCAGAAGCTCGACCACAGTAGACGACGTGAGGACCCTGATATCCCCGGTCGTTCCGTAGGAAGTGTCCACCACAACCAACAACCGTGTGGAGACGGGCTCCGCACGGACAGCGGCCGTCACCTCGGGACGAAAGATGGCCATGGCGTAGCTCTGGCCGTTCTTCTCCGTCTCCGTGGCAACCCGCATCTCGACTGGATCTTTCTTCGTCGCGTATTCGAGCACGAAATCCGCCGACGGCGCGTATCGTTGCGCGCTGAAGGCCACGGCCGCACGATCGCCCTGCGCGTTGATCTCTGTGGGGTACAGTGGGGTTCGCACCGCGCTTATGCCGTGGGGCGATTCGATGTCGATGTTCATGGAAAACTCGCCGATATCGGGCGTGCCCGCAGGCCCGCCCATGGGGTAAATGTAACGAACGTACCCATCCGTGGCGGTCATCGGCTCCATGTACGAGATGAAGACGCGCCGCGTCTCACCGGGCTTGATCGGGAAGATCTTCATGCTGAAAGTGCTTCCCTTGACCCACTCCAGAAGCGCGGGATCCCTGGGCCGCACGGAATCGTCGACTATCTGCTTGAAGATGCGCCTGGCCCGTTTCTTCTCCAGCACCTCTCCTTCCTCGATGCGTCCGTTCACGTCGAGGGCGAGGCGGGTGATGCTGGCGCCCGACGGGATCAGGAACTTGTAGGTTGCCTCCACGGTGCGGCCGCTTCGATTGGTGAACGCCTCCTCCACATTGGTGAGGGCGATCCCCTCCCGTATGGAGACGTTGACCGCATGATTGACGAGATCGAGGGCTGTCTCGTTCTTCTTTCCCGATCCGGGCACACGCGCCGTCAGGGTTCCGATACCGCGCAGCAGGTTGGCCGGGGCCGGGATACGATACGCCTCGGGGGCCAGAGACTCGATCCACCCCACGAGCCTGTTCGACGCAACCGTCGGCATGAGATCGGTGGCAATCTTTCCGTCCGGAGATATGCTCAGCGACTGGCCCGCGCGATACCTCGCCCCGGTCGCCACCGCCTGGATCTCACCGGCGAGGATCTGCATCCGGGCTCTCCCCTGATTAATCTGGACGGTCGCCCTTCCGGAGGCCATTGCAAACGCGGTGCGACCCACGCTGAGCGCCAACGCGGCGCCGGATCCCAGGGGGCGCGCGATGGAGACCTCTCCGTCCTTGATGGCCAGTTCGCCGCCGACGAACCCCGCGCGGCTGTTTTCCCCCAACACCAGAGATGTGCCGTCGTCGTAGAAGACGGATACCTCGAGGCCCGCGTCGGTCTGCACGATCTCTTCTCCGGATACCCTGTCGCCGGGAGCCAGGCTCCTTTTGCCTGCGTTTCCCATTGCGCTCAGGCCTTCCGTGCCGCCGCCGCCGCTTCGAACCGAAGCGATGCTCCCACCCATGGCAACCCCGGGCTTCCCGTCCAGCGGGACACCGCCGCCCTGGTCTCGCGTTGTCTCGTGCTTCTCGCATCCGAGAGCCAACGCCAGCATCATTGCAATAACCATCTTCATCGTGTTGCGTCTTGATATCATTGAATACTGCTCCGTGTTTTGAAAGGGCCTTCGTTGCAAAAGGGACGAATCACCCACGAAAAAGATCTTTTCAACGCCCAAATCGCCGCGTGTTCTCAATTGTTGTAGTGAAATGCTATCATGTAGTTGTGTAGATGAAATTTGTTTTAGTAAAAGGATAGGTAGACAGTTGATTATCAGAATGAAAAATTGGCGCATCAGACTGTCTGAATCAATATTCATGGCAGTGGTTTTTCTTGCCATTTCCCTGGGCGGATGCGGCGAGAACGCGCGCATAAAGCTGGTCCCGGTTTTCCCGAACGATGAGCCCAACCTCCTCGAAAGCACCGGCGTGGAGTATCTGGACGTCATGGCCGAATCCATACAGGAGGGGCCCCAGGGCGAGATTGTTTCCCAGCGCCTGTATCCGGGCGACAAGCTGTCCATGAACCTCTCGCAAGGCAAGTGGCAGGTCACGGTCAAGGGAATGACCGGCGGCGTGGAGGTTGTCCACGGACAGACCGCGCAATTCGAGGTCGAGCGAAGTCTTTCGAGCGAAGTGAAGTTCTTTGTCGGGCGGTCCATGGCGTTCAACGAGATCAAGCTCGAACCCGTCGATATGGCCAACACCCTGGGCGAGCTGACCGGTCACAGCGCGGTGTCGTACGAGGACTCGGACGGTCACCCCTGGATCCTGGTGGCCGGGGGCAAGAGGGACATCAGCGGCGCGCCGGTTTCCGACGCCTATCTGATCGACCCGTTGAAATTCGAGATCAAACAGCTCCCTTCGATGGAGTGCACGCGGGCGGGCCATGTGGCCTTCACCGTCAAGACTGAGCAGGGGCTAGCGGTGGTCCTGGCCGGGGGAGACGATGGCAGCTGCCTCGGCGCCATCGAGGTGTTCAACCCGTTGACTGAAAGCTTTGACATATTGAACGCGTGCGGCCTGGAGTTCACCCGTGGCGCAATCCCGGAGATCGAGGCCTCCGGCGGTACGGACGTGGCGCAGACCGGGTGGGTCATGGTGCCGGGCAACCCGCGGTGCAAGGTAAACGTATACGATGGGCAGGCAGTGGCGGGGATCACCCTGGATTCAACGGCGGTCTCACCAAAATCGCCCCGCGACTCCAGGGTGAACGCGCAGGGGACGATCCTCATCGTCGATCAGGACAAATTGTTCGTGGACACGCAGGCCCAGGCTCAGTGCATCGACAGCGCCACCCAGAGCTGGATGGAAATCGCTTCATGGGACGACATAGAGGAGAGACCCGGCGGAAAGCTGCACGCGTTCTCGGACGGCCGGTTCCTTTTCCTGGGAGGACGTGTCCCCCAGGGGGCAAAGCAAAGATTCGGCTGGTCCATGATCCGGACGAACATGTGCAAGCTGTCGGAAGTTGTGGAGGGCGAGCGAGCGTATGAGCAACCGCTGACCGGGTTCGTAACGATCGACCTCGATTTGCAAAGCGGCGTGGGGCTCCTGGCGGCGGGAGGGTACAACGACGCGGGAAGTCGCACGGACAAGGCATATCTTTTCATAGAGAACACCGGCGCGCTTGCGCCGAGCTGGCACGATATGTCGGTGGTTGAAAGGAGCAGAACCATTCAGCTGAGGAGGCCGAGGGCGGGGCACGCGGCCGCGCGAATGGAAAACGGTGACTATTGGATCTTCGGAGGCGGGGCCACGGTGCCGGAGATCTTCGTGCGAGGAGAGGAGACCCTGGAGACCAGCCCGAGGGCCCTCAACAAAAGAAGCCCCACGTTGACGTCGGTCTCCGTGATGGATACGGCGGCGGCGACCGCGCCCATCGATTCCGTCGATCCGTCTGTAAACAAGCTGTTCAAGGAAAATTACTTGCCGGTGCTCTACAGCCAATCCAGCGAGTTCAGGAACCTGCTCTTCTTTGTTACCAGCGCCGACAGGGGCGTACAGGACGGTTTGCTCGCTTCGAGCCCGCTCGGTTCGGGCGGTTGTGAGGAGAACCCGTCTTCCGCCATCCTGGGCGTCTTCTTCGGGTCCGAGTCCAGCGTAAACCCGGGAGAACAAGGCGTTGCGGTGTTCGAGGGGCAGGGTGAGGTCCTCATGGACAACGCCAAGGAGACCGCCGAGACACTGGTGGATAATATCGCCGCAGGCGGTGGTGACTGCGGATGGCGCCAGTTGCTGCGATCCGGTCTGGAAGGAATGGAAAGGAGCGTCGAGGTGACCGAAGCGGGCCAGGACGATCCCACCCTGGGAGTAAACACCCTGTTCCTGGTCACTACGCAAGACGACTGCAGCCAGCGGATTTATGACGAGATGGACGTCACTCCGCTGGACCCGCCACCGGACGCGGTGCTCACTACCGAGGAGTGCTCTTCACAGAGCTACGACGACTATTTCGGGCTGCCCCCCACCGGCGAGTACCTGGACGCCTTCATCGAAAACATTCCGGAGATCTCCTGGGATCCGGCGGACCTCATCGTCGTGCTCTTCGGCAACGGTGGTCCGGGCATCTCATGCAACCCGGGGGATCTCGGCGTTCTAAAAAAAACCCGGCGACTAATGGAGACCCTCGAGGTGATGGAGTCCCGGGGGGTGGAGATCTTTTACGTCAACCTGTGCGAGGACTACACGGACCAGGCTGTGGCCGACCGGATGGGCGAGCTCCTCACCAAGATCACCGACAGGAACCCATACCAGGCATGCCTGTCGGAGGGGGTAGTATCCCTGGAAACGGAGTATGACGCCGACAGGGAGCAGTACAAGCCGGTGGAGCCGGACAAGGCGCTCGCGGACAAGGTTGCGCTGAGGTGCCAGCTCATTTTTCTGGAAGACGTGGCCGATGAGGGCACGAGCGACGATACGCCGGAACACCTGGAGGCCAGGCTTGTCGATCCCGACGACACCTGGATAGGAACCGATTCGGACAGAAGGGCCGCCTGCCCTACGGATGATAGTGGAAACGATGATCCATGGGTCATCCGAGTGGGGCGGCCCAAAACAAGCGACGGCAAGGATGTCAATGACCTGGACCTCATCTGCCTTCCGTGAAGCGCCGGGGCCCGGCCGGCTCCTGCTGCTCGCGACCTTCATGCTCATCCCCCTTCACTCGGCGGGACAGGATGAGAAATCGTCTTCCCGTGACGCCGGCGTCACAGACGGATCACCGGATGAAACAGACAACGAAACCGGGGAACACGGTCCGCCTGACATGCTCCCGAAGGACACCGTGATCCCGGGTACCGTGGAAGCCCACGGAAGCATTCTGATTTTGCCGACCTGCGCCGGCACGGAAGGAGTCGGCGATGCGGCCACCTTCGATGTTCTCCTGTCCTCCGCGTTTCGGGAGGTGGGTTTCACGGTGATAGACACCGGGAAGATCGTCGAGGGCCTGCACGTGGGTTCCCCGGATCTCGACGAGGCCAGGGAGGCGTATCTGAGCATGGACCTCGAAAGAGCGCTGGCCCTGGGGGGGGAGGTGCGGCAGGTCCACCTGGATCACCGAGGCGACCTGTTGGGAGGGGAGGGACTGACCGAGGCGGAGCTCTTCATGGTTCAGCTGCTGCTCGATCTGCGACGGGTGCCCGAAGCGCTGGATCTCGGGGTGGAGATCCTGATGCGCCGCCCCGGATTGCGGCTGGATCCAGTTGAATACTCCCCTGCCATGCAGGCGCTCTGGCTCGCCGCCATCGAGCGACGATCCGGAAGACAGCCCGTGGAGCCTTCAAAGGAGCGACTGACGGAGCTGGGGCAAAGTACCCATGCAGACTGGGTTGCCGCCGCGGTGATAAAGCGCACCGGAGACGATTCGGTCCGACTGGTCATTACACTGGTTTCCACGAAGCGTGGAGTGGAGCCTTCTCGACATTCCATCCGACTTGGCAAGCGCAGCTGGTGGGCCACCGAGATCCGCCTGGCTCTCGAGGAGCGTTTTCCCGTGGCCAAACCGCAAGAGACGATCGCTGAAAAATTGCCCGACGGCCCCGAGCAAGGCGATAAGATCGACGAGAAGACGCCCTGGTACAAGACCTGGTGGTTCTGGACAGCGGTCGGAGTGGCCGTGGTAGGGGGAACCGTCGGCGGCATCGCCGGGTACAACGCCTCCAAGAGCGACGATCACACAACGACAATGGATCCTGGGTGGTGAAAAGGCGGGGGTTGTGAATTTTCAGAACAACGAGTGGGACCATAGCTGTTCGAGAAACAGTTCGTACGGAACGATCTCCACTCCGTCCACCCGTCGCGATTCCGGCTCCCGACAAACAACAATGCGCCGCTCGATGTTGTAGTCGCTCTGCTCAGTGATCGCCCGCAACCCTCTCAGATCACGGTCGTGCAACATCCTGGACGACTTGACCTCCACCGCAATCGACTCTCCCAGTACGAAATCAACCTCCGCCCCGTTCCTGTCCCGCCAGAAGTGGATCGGCTTACCACGAGCAAAGTAATTGGTGTATGCGTTCAGCTCCTGCCAGATGAAGTGCTCGAAAGCTTTTCCATACGCCGGCGTATCCACACCGGGCGACATCTGGCCGGTCAGCGCATGCACCACACCGATGTCGAAGAAATAGAACTTACCGTGAGAGATCGCCTTGCGTTTGCCTGTGGTCTGGAGCGGACGAAGCATTTTGCCCACAAGCGTGTCTTCGAGCAGCACGAAGTACTCGCGTACAGTGCGCGCGGGCACCTGGCTGTCTCTCCCTACACCTTCGAAGTTGATCAGCTCGCCGCTCCACAAGGCGGCGTGTGCCAGAAAACGCGAAAACCCCTCGATATTGCGGCTCAACGCCTCGGCCTGAATCTCCTCGCGAAGGTATGTGCCCACATAGCTGCCAAGCTCCTCCAGCGGCTCGTCCGACAACTGCACCGGAGGAAGCATCCCATACGTGAGCGCACGATCCAGATCCAACGCAGGCAACTCGGCGCTCACAAAAGGCGCCAGCAGGCGCGTTCGCGCCCGCCCCGCCATTAACGATGTATGTGTCCGTCTCAGCTTGCGAGCACTGCTCCCGGTGAGCAAAAAGCGCACCCCTTTCTCCTCGATCATGACGTGAACTTCGTCCATGAGCACCGGCAACTTCTGGATCTCATCAATGACGATCAGGTGGTCGTCCGGCAACAACGACTCTCGGATAAGCGATGGGCGCCGCGACAATCTCAGAAACACGTCCGATTTCAGGAGATCATACACTCGATGCGGCGGCGCCTGATGCCGGATGAAGGCACTCTTTCCGGTTCGGCGTGGACCGAGCAGTAGAATGCTGCTTTTCTGCAGCTCCTTGACGATAGGAATAATGCGTTCGATGTACATCGATCCATTTGTAGCACAAAACTCTGATTCCCGCAACACTGTTGCGGGTTTTGCTACATTTCCCGCATCTCCATTGCGGGTTTAAGCCATTTTCCCGCATCACTGTTGCGGGTTTTGGTATTATCATCGCTTGACCTTTGAATAGCGGAACGGTGTCGATAGTCGTATAATTGTAGATATTACGAGGAGGCGAACCATGAAAGACAAGGCGCCAGCCATAATCCTCACAGCCATGGCAGTGCTGGTCCTGTGCTTCGGGATCCACAGCCGTAACGCCGAGGCGTCGTCGTGCGGGCTTATCAGGGATTCGGACGAGCGCCACATGTGCTACGCCCTGCAGGACAACTCCACAGGCCAGTGCGGCCTCATCAGGGATTCGGACAAACGTCACTATTGTTACGCGATCGTCGACAAGAGCACGGGCCAGTGCGGCCTCATCAGGGACAGCGACCTGCGCCACCAGTGCTACGCGGAGATCGATAACTCCACGGGCCAGTGCGGCCTCATCAAGGACAGCGACCGCCGGCATTTTTGCTACGCCAGGGCCGGCAAGAGCACGGGTCAGTGCGGCCTCATCAGGGAGAGCGACCTGCGCCATTACTGCTACGCCCTGGTCGATAAGAGCTCCGGCCAGTGCGGTCTCATCAAGCGAAGCGACCTGCGCAGCCGCTGCTACACCGAAGCCAAATAGGCCCCGGGGCGGGTCAGACTTTCGTTTCAGATTTCGTGACCGCCTCGGCCTTTATCCGGTCGAGGAGTTCGGCGAGCACCGGCTTGACGTTCTCGCGGATATCCCCGGCGACAATGATGAACAGTAGATCGTCCCCGGGTTTCAGATGTCCCGCCACGGCCTCCACCACGACCTTCCAGATGCCGGGCCTGGCCTCGTATTCTGTCCTGAGGGCCTCTATCCGATCCCGATCCGGGTGAACCTCGATGTCGGTCACTTCCTTGTGATCCGACCTCGACCATGCGCGCACGACGCCGTTGTGAATGAGGATCATACCCACGTTCCGAGCGAACCCAGGCTCCTTTTTCATACGCGCGATCTCGGCGGTAATATCCATGCCGTTTCCTTATCTGAAATAAAACAGAAAAGCCAACTGGGAAATCTTGATTGAAATGAGCTAGTATTCCCCCAATGAACGAAGCGCTCACATTTGCGGACCTCGGACCGGATGCCTGGTTCGCCGCCGCTGTCCTCGTCGCCATCGTTGTCGCGCTGGCAAAAGACTGGCTCGGCCCTGACGCCATCATGGGCATGGGACTGGCGGCATGTATCGTTGTCCTCCCTTTCCTCGTGCCCGAGGGACGCAACTTTGGAATCGGGGCTGCGGTCGCCGGGTTCGGCAACACGGGCGTGCTGACAGTTGCCGCGCTGTTCATTGTGGCTGCGGGCATCAAGGAAACAGGCGGCATGGGGAGGATCATGCCTGTCATGCTCGGCAAGAGCCGCACGGCTGCGCTGACTCTGATCCGGCTGATGGTTCCAACCTACTTCGTGTCCGCATTCCTCAACAACACGCCGGTGGTAGCCATGTTTACCCCGGTGGTGCGCGAATGGGCCAAACGCAATGACGTGTCCCCGTCCAAGCTCCTCATCCCCCTGTCCTACGCGTCCATTCTGGGCGGGACCTGCACCCTCATCGGCACCTCCACCAATCTGGTTGTCAGCGGCCTGATGGTCGAGTACGGCCTGGAACCCATGGGGATGTTTGAGATCACGCGCCTCGGCCTGCCCTGGGCGATCATCGGCCTGGTTTTCATGATCACAGTTGGCCATAGACTGCTGCCGACGCGAAAAGACATCACCCAGCAACTGGAAGAAACCAGGCGGGAATACCTGGTGGAAGTAACCGTAGATCCCGGTTGCCCGCTCGTGGGCAAGAGCATCGAGGCCGCAGGGCTCCGGCACCTGAAGGGTCTTTTCCTGGTGCATATCGAGAGGGGCGATCGCATCATCGGACCGGTTGTGCCGACGGAGATCCTGGAAGTCGGAGACAACATGCTGTTCACCGGTCTGATCTCTACCATTGTGGATCTCAAGGCCATCAAGGGGTTGAGAGCAGTGGATCAGGAACTAAAGGGGAGCCCTGTTCCCGGTAGCGAGATCAGGTTGTTCGAAGCGGTAATTGCCTCCACATCGCCCCTCGTCGGGAGAGGTATCCGAGAGGCGGGTTTCCGAGGGACATACGAAGCGGCTGTGATCGCGGTGCACCGGGCCGGCCAGCGGATCCGCTCAAAGATCGGGGACATCGTGCTTCGCTCCGGCGACACGATCCTGCTCGAGGCCTCCGAGAGCTTCGCGGCCAAGTGGTATCACACTCCACATTTCTACCTGGTTTCCCAGGTGGGCGACGTGGGCCGCGTCAAACACGAGAAGGCGCCCGTCGCACTGCTCATTATCGTGGGGATGATCGCGCTACCTTCTCTGAATGTTTTGCCGATGGTCGTATCCGCATTCCTCGCCGCAGGTCTGTTCGTGGCCTTCAAGATCATCTCCCCGGCCAGCGCGAGGCGGGCCCTGGATCTTCAGGTGCTGATAACAATCGCGGCGGCGTTCGGAATTGGGCGCGCCATGGAAGTTACAGGGCTCGCGCAAGCGGTGGCGGGTACTCTCATCACCTGGGTGTCGCCCATGGGTCCGGCTGCGGTGCTGGCCGGCGTCCTCCTGGCAACCAGCGTCTTCACGGAGATCATCACAAACAACGCTGCGGCGGCGCTTGTGTTCCCCATCGCCTTCTCCACTGCGCAACAGATGGAGATGAATCCCACGCCCTTCCTGATCGGACTGGCGGTAGCCGCGTCGGCCTCCTTCGCCACGCCGCTCGGTTACCAGACGAACCTCATCGTCTACGGCCCGGGAGGTTACAAGTTCAGCGACTTCCTCAAGGTCGGAGTTCCCATGAACATCCTGATGTTGATCACCACCGTGAGCGCTGCCTGTTTCTGGTGGGATCTGTTCTAACCGGCGTTCCCGCCTCGATTACCTTACTTGACCGATCACGCGTGACCTCTGTCCTTATTAACAAAAGAATAGAAGTGGCTGTACTGGATCAGGATCACGAACAACCACCCCATGAGTCGCGGGTTGCTCTTCCAGGTCTTTTTCATGCACCTCAAGAAAAGCTTCCGAACATCCTTGCCGTCCTTTGTCATGAGACGCCAGAAGACCTTGATCCCCTTCAACGCCTCCCACAGGTCCGCCGACTTGCCCTCGTAGGGCACCGCGAAATATTCGACCTGCGCCATCCACGAGTGAAGTCGCCGCTCGAAAACGACCGGATCGTAGCATTCTCGAAAGAAGCTCCAGTACCGCGTGAACAGTTCCTCCCTGCTCATCTGCCTGGGGATGATGTTGGTGTTCAGTTGCCACTCTCCTGAGAATCCATCCTCCGCAAGTCTACCTTCTTTCTTCAGCCGTTCGTGAAGAGGAGTGTGACGGGGCGCGTTGAGGAGGCTTATCCCCACTATGGGGCTACCGGTCTCGTCGAGAAAGTCCCGCAGGTCGTCGAACACGGTCGCATCGTCGTTGTCGAAACCGACGATGAGCCCGATGAAGGGAACTATCCCGTAACGGGTTATTCGCCCGATCCTCTTGTGCATGTCGTGGCTCAGGTTGATCGGCTTGTTGATCTCCTCCAGGCATGCCTTCCTGACCGTCTCCACCCCGAGGAACAGAACCGAGAACCTCACGTCGGCCATCAGCCTGAGCAGCTCCTCGTCGTCACCCACCTTGACGGTGATCTGGGTGGAGAACGAGAGGGGTTTATCCTGGACCCGGTTCCACTCGAGCAGGCGTCGCAAAAGCTCCATTGTAAATCGCTTGTTTCCCAGGAAGTTGTCGTCCGAAAAGAATACTCTCCTAGCTCCGGCCGCCTGTGCGCCGTATATCTCCTCGAGTATCTGATCCGCCGACTTGGTTCTGTACTTCCGCCCCACATACTGGATCACATCGCAGAAATCGCACCCGTTGGGACACCCCCGGCTCGTCTGCACCGGGAAGTTCAGGTAATCACCCGCATCGATGAGTGACCAGTCCGGCGCCGGGCTGTCCGCAAGATCGATGAAATCCTTCTGGGCGTAGACCCCATCGGCCTCGCCGCGCAGCCATTCTTCGAGGAACTTCGGCCATGTGTATTCGGCCTCCCCGATGAAATGAAAATCCGCCAGGCCCTCGCATTTGTCGGCCTCCAGCGTGGCGTAGGCTCCGCCGAGGGCCACGGGTCTGCCCCGCTGCCGAAACTCCGCCACCAGATCCCGTATCCTGGTGGCATGCAGGGTGGAGCCGGTGATCGCGACCAGGTCGCATTCGAAATCCAGGTCTATCCCGGTTATGTTTTCGTCCATGAGACAGTACTCGACGTTCACCCCATGCGGCGTCAGCGCCATCAGGGTTGCGAGGGCCGAGTTGGGCATCATCGTCCTGGCGCTCAGCATGTCCACCATACCCTGCATGGACCAGAAGCTCTCCGGATGCTTCGGCGCCACCAGAAGTATCTTCCTGTGGGATTCTCCCTCGTCACCGTACTGTTTTGATCTGGGAGTCTTCATTTGGTGAAGCGACCTTTGACCCTACAGAAGCTGTGCGGCGCGCTCGGCAAGTTCGGAGCGCTCTCCCTTGGTGAGCGTGATGTGACCCGCCACGGAGTCGCCGCGGAAGCGCCTGACCACGTGTACAAGGCCGTTGTTGGTGGCGTCCACGTACGGGTTGTCGATCTGGTAGGGATCGCCGGTGAGGACGATCTTGGTGTCGTCGCCGGCCCTGGTGATGATGGTCTTCACCTCGTGGGGGGTGAGATTCTGGGCCTCGTCAATCAGCATGAATTGCCGGGGAATAGACCTCCCCCGGATATAGGTGAGGGGCTCGATGTTGATCATGTCCATGTAGAAGAGCTCG
This sequence comes from Deltaproteobacteria bacterium, assembly GCA_030621515.1. GTDB lineage: Bacteria > Myxococcota_A > Polyangia > JAAYKL01 > JAAYKL01 > JAUVAN01. The sequence continues at coordinate 12,516 of JAUXHN010000115.1, forward strand.
TCGCTGGATCGCCCATCCTTCTTGTCCCGCGACGACAGGCTCAGCAGCAGCTCCAGGTTGTCGTGGACCGGCTGCATCCAGGGTCGAAGCTTCTCGTTGATGTCTCCGGGCAGAAAACCGATATCCCTTCCCAGCGGAAACACCGGACGCGAGACGAGCATCTTCTGGTACACCTGCTCCTCCGCTGATTTCTGCAGACCGGCGGCCAGCGCCAGCAGGGTCTTGCCGGTGCCCGCCTGCCCTACCAGGGTGACAAGCTGAACGTTATCGTCGAGGAGGAGTTCGAAGGCGAAGTGCTGCTCCTTGTTGCGCGGCCTGATCCCCCACACTGTGGGTCCACTGCCCTTGACCAGCCGCATCTTGCCGTCGTTCGGCGGGATCCTGACGATGGCGGATCCCTGACCGTCGCTGCCCTGGAGTACCGCGAACGAATTGGAAGAAAGGACCTCACCCTCGTCCAGCTGAGGCGCCTGCACCTCTCCCTTTTCGTACAGCTCGGCAATCACTGCGGCGTCAACGGTGAGATCGGCCACGCCGCTGTACAACTCGGCGATATCGGTCCTCTCCACGTCGTAGTCCATCACTGTCAGGCCCAGGGCGGCAGCGCGTATACGAAGGTTGATATCCTTGCTGATGAACACCAGGGGGGTATCCGCGTCCTTCTCCTGAACCTCGAGCGCCGAAGACAGGATGCGGTTATCGGCGCTGTGACTGGAGAGGGCGTATTCGGGAGGAAGATCCCTGGTGGCAAAAGCTACCCGAAGAGTACCGCCGTTGGAGCCTGTTATGGGAACACCGTCCACGAGGCGGCCACCCGTACGCAGTCCGTCTAGTATCCGCGAAATCTGTCGAGCGTTCCTGCCGAGCTCGGACAGGTCCTTTTTGAAATTGTCGACCTCTTCGATCACGTAGATGGGAATGATGACGTTGTTTTCCTCGAACGACAGTATCGAGTTGGGATCGTGGAGCAGCACATTGGTGTCGAGCACAAAGTTCTTCTTCATTGGGGGCCTTTCTTGGAAATCGAGGGCCAGCTCACTCCCGCTTCTTCGAATTTTGTCAGCAACTCGCCAAGATCTTCTTCCATCTGGTCGGACTCAATGCCCTGCTCCCTGGCCTTCAGCAG
>JAUXHN010000093.1 GCA_030621515.1 Deltaproteobacteria bacterium
GTCTGTGTCCGTATCGCTATCCGTGTCCGTATCAGTGTCTGTGTCCGTATCGCTATCCGTGTCCGTGTCGGTATCTGTGTCCGTATCGATGTCCGTATCGATGTCCGTATCGGTGTCGGTATCCGTGTCGGTATCGCCACCACTATCGGACGGTCCCACGTACTCGCGAAACATGTTGCAACCGGCAAGAAGGAGTAAAGCAAGGAATATGATTGTCGTTTGCCCGCCTCCGCGGACTACGGCGGGGTTTACCAATTTCGATTCCGGTTTATCTTGACCTCGTTCATCCCGCCGTAGGCTCGGCGGAGGCGGACAAGCCAAGGTCGAACACGTGTTTTTAGGGGTTCGGTTCATCGCCATCTCAAAACCTCCCACCGCACCGACCTTCAGTATCCATGGGGTGGGCCGTTCACGGAATGCAATCGCTCTCCCACCATGTGATTTCACCGACATTAATGTCATGGTCATCATTCGACGTGCCGAGCACGTCCATGTCGCCGTCTCCGTCCACGTCCGCCGCGTATACCGAACAGGCGCCGAATCCCTCATCCACCATGTGCTCGGTCCAGGCGGTTCCGTCGCCCGCCGTGTTCTCCCACCAGGTGATGTCATCGGCATCCACCGCTGCGCCGAACACGTCCAGGTCGCCGTCGCCGTCCACGTCGGCTGCGTATACCGATTCGGCGCTATCGAAGGCCACCCCCACCACGTGCTCGGTCCAGGCGGTTCCGTCGCCGGCGGTGTTCTCCAACCAGCCGATGTAGCCTTCCTGTACCGCGCCGAGAACGTCCATGTCGCCGTCTCCATCCAAGTCGGCCACGTATACCGATTGGGCGCCGCCGGATCCCCCGCCTATCGTGTTGTGCTCGATCCATTCGCCCTCTGTGTTCTCCCACCAGACGATGCTATCGGCACCATCCCCAGTAGCGAGCACGTCCATGTGGCCGTCTCCGTCCAAATCAGCCGCGTATACCGAATAGGTTTGATTGAATGCCGAGCCCACCGTGTGCTCGGCCCAGGCGGTTACTTCGTCCACGGGCTTCTCCCACCAGACGATGTAGCCCGCCTGTGTCGCGCCGAGAACATCTATGTCGCCGTCGCCGTCCATGTCCGCGATGTGGATCGAAGAGGCGCTATTTGTTACTCCATCCAGCGCGTGTTCGACCCAGGTGGTACCGTTGCCGGTCGTGTTCTCCCACCAGGAGATGTTGCCTCCCGGCGCCGCGCCGAGCACGTCCATGTCGCCGTCTTCGTCTATGTCCGCCGCGTATAGCGAAGAAGCTCCCCAGGGTTGCTCGCACAATACATGCTCGGCCCAATTGGTTCCATCGCCCTCGGTGTTCTCCCACCAGGTGATGTAACCGTCCAGCGCCGCGCCGAGCACGTCCATATCGCCGTCTCCGTCCACGTCGGCGGCGCATACCGAATTGGCGTCCAAGAATTCCCCATCTACCGTGTGCTCGGTCCAATTTGGAATGCAAACCGAATCCGTGTCGCTGTCCGTGTCGCTGTCCGTGTCGGTATCAGTATCAGAATCGATATCCGTATCTGTGTCAGTATCGGTATCGCCGCCCGCGTCGGTCGGTCCCATGTAATCGCGGAACATATTGCAACCGGCAAGTAGTAAAATGATGATGGCCGCCAGGGCTACGTTCATCCTAAAACCTCCCCACCACGGCCAGGCCACCGCCGCCGTTGAACGCGACAGGTGTCACCACATCCAGGGCCACTCCGGCAGAGGGTTCTTCCCTCTTGAAATCCGTGAGGAAGAGGAGCACCACAGTGGTGGCAACACCTGCAATCGTGAGGCCAAAAAATACCTTCTCCACGGTCTGGAGGTTTTGCGCGTCGTCCCTGTCCGACTTCTCTCCGGTCTTGTCGGCCGTGTCGAACCTCTCGCCCACCTTTGAATCGATTACTATCGTCCCTATCCCGAGCGCCGCCGAAATACCGGCCGCCACAATGAACGGCGCAGGACCCATTCCTGATTTCTCCGCTTCGGGTTCGGGAGACGGAGGTTTTTCAGCGGATGCCTCGGTTTCGTCGACCGTTTCATCCACCCGAGGTGACGTTTCGCTCTGCAGGTTTTCCGACTCGAGCTCCGTCGTCAGCTCCACCATGATTTTCTTGACTTCCTCGGCCTTTTCACTATCCGAATCGACGCTCAGATATCTCGTCAGGAGGATCAAGGCCGTCTTCTTGTCACCCGAGAAGATTGCCGCCTGAGCCGCATTGTAAATTGTAGCTCTGTGCGCAACCATGCGAAGTGAACAGGAGAACGCCTCGAGTGCCTCCGAGTGCTTTTCCTGTTTGAACAGCTCCGCACCGCGAGAGAACCACTGCCCCGCCAGGGATCTGGCCGCGTCCTCGTCCGTGGGCCTGTCGGGACACGAGGCCGAAACCTGCTGCGCCCGCGCTCCAGAAACAAACATCATCAGTGAAACCAATATTAAAAACGTTTGCTTCATGATTCCTCAATCGAATGGGTTATCGATAAGTATTTTACCTTTTTCCTCTTCCGTTTGCACCGGTTTCTTCTGCTCGGGCTTCTGCTGCACGGACTTCTTGTGCTTCTTCTTTATCGAAACCACTTTTTCCCCTGGCGCCGTATCGGGAATCGCCGGCATTTTCTTCTTCATCAAAACGTTCACCGTCCGGTTCCGGTCGGGAAGCAAAGTCACTTCGAAGGGCATATAGCCTGTTGCTGTAACCGCAACGACAGAAGATCTCGACGATCTCGGAACTGTATACGGATAATCAATCCTCTCTCCATCCAGCGTTACTCTGGCGCTATCGGGAAGTCCCTCGAATTGAATCGTGATCTTTGACGGAGCCTCCGGTTTGGGTTCCGGAGCCGGCTGTTCATCCGGATCGGCGGTCGATGCCGCCGTGGGTATGAGCGACTCCGAATCGGGGATGCCCGTGCTCGTTGAAGTGAGTAAGAAAAAGGCTATCAGGGCAAGCGCGACGACCCCTGTCAGGCCCGCAGCGGCAAGCATATGCCTTTTCTTGAGATTGTTGACGACGTACTCGCCGAACGTATACGACACGCTGATCGAGCCTGAATCGGGTTCCATGTCCAGGTATCGGTCGGAGATATCTTCACGCTGGTCCCTGATCGCCGCCGGGGTCTCCACCGAGGTGCTTCCCGGCCCGGGTTCGGAGATCGGCGCCGTGAGCTGTTCCTCCATGCGTGGCTTATCCTCGGGCAACTCCTCCACGGGGGGTGGCGGCACGGATTCCCCGCCCGTCTCCTCCCCTTTCTGGCGACGATGATCCTTCAGGCGTCGTTCGTGCTTGGCAATGCTCTCTTCAAAAAGACCGTGCATGAGCCGGGACAGGGGCACCGCCCCCGCCTTGTAGCCGGTCGACAGGATGAACCCCTCGAGGACCTCATTCATATGAGCGGCAGTGGGATAACGCTTGTCCGGCGAATTGGCGAGCGCGGTCAGAACAATGCCCTCGATCTCCGGGCTGAGCCCCGAAATGATCTCGCCAGGGGGCGTCGGTTTTCCGGCAATGATGTTACTGATTGTGGCTGCATCGTTCGCTGCGGTAAAGGGGTGCCTACCGGTCAGTAATTTGTACAGCACCACACCGAGGGAGAAGATGTCGCATCGCCTGTCCAGTGATTCACAGCGTATCTGCTCGGGCGCCATGAAACCTATCTTCCCCTTGACGGTGCCCACCTCGGTGTGACCGAGCTTGTCCCGTGCCCAGGCCACGCCGAAATCCACGAGCTTCACGAAGCCGTTGTATGAGATAAGGATGTTGCGTGGAGTGACGTCCCGGTGCACCAGGCCTAGTGGTCTTCCGTCCTCTCCTTTCTGCTCGTGGGCCGCGTGCAGCCCAAGACAAATCTGGGCAACGATGTAGGCCGAGATCGCCTCTGGAATGGTGACCTTCTTATTTTTCAACACCTGGATCATGGAGTGCAGGTTCTGACCCAGTACGAGCTCGCCGATCATGTAGTACAGGCCGTCCTCGGCGCCGACCTCGTAGATCTCACCGACGTTGGGATGGTGTATGCCGGCGGCGATCCTCGCTTCGTCGAGGAACATGTCGATAAAGGATCGTTCTTTGGCCAGGTGTGGGTGAATCACCTTCAGGGCGACCAGTTTCTCAAAACCGGCCATCCCCGGCAACCTTCCGACGTACACACCGGCCATGCCTCCATGGGCAATGGGGTACACCACGTCGTATCGCCCGACCTTGACCAGATTTTCGAATACAACCATTAGCTGATTTTACGTTAGCTTTTCATCGCAAGCAAGCGCTCGGGGTTCTCACGGGAGTACATCGAACAGGCGACCCATCACGGATCTTGCGCTCGTCGAAGCCGATGCAGGGGACCGCGTTCCGATTGCCTGTGAGCACGCACATCCGGATCGATCCTCCGGGTTCCTTATCGGTCTTTGCAATTGCCCCTCATGAGGCCTGCCGGCGGAATCAAAAGCCGTGGCCCTCACCTTCACCATGTCGTCGAAAATCCATCGGTGACGAACCCTGAAACCATCCCCCCAGTTCCCCCCGCCCAGATCCCACGCCACGCTCACGACATCCAACGTCTCCGGGACCACGAACGTGAGAGTATACCATTCCACCGGGTCCACCCGCTCGGAGCTCGGACTCATTTCCAATTCTATTTTTTGGGCGGATACCGGCGCGTCGAAGTAGGCCATCTCCTGTGCGGAGCCGTCCCCGTCTTCCACGGGCCCGGTAGCAAACCTCAACAGCCTCGCAGGAACTCTGCCTTCCGTCGGAACCGCGGCCCAGGTCACGCACCGGGGCTTCATCCTCACACCGGACATCTCGACGAAAACCCCCGGTCCCTCCCCGGGGATCACCAGGTCGAAACCGATGGGCACGGTCCCCCGATCGCGGACCACCACCGATCTCCGAGCCGTATCCTCGATACCCGGTCCCCGAATGATCAGGTCGTACAATCCCCCGGGCATCCAGGGCAAGGTGTGCGCCGACAGCCGGTAGCGACCATCCTCGAGTGGGCGTATCCTCAGCAACCTGACGGGGTACTCGAGGGATCTCGAAGCTCCCCGCAGGGCGACGTGCGCACGCCGAACCAACCTGACCGACCAGCCCTCCCAGGCACGGGGTTGCTGCACGCCCGGGGGTGGCGTCAAGGGCAGTCGCAGCTGGATCACCGCGGTAAGGACATCGCCGGCTCCCAGGGTCAGCATGCCGTCGGGTTGATCCCCTGATGGAAGAACTATCCGCGCAGTGCCGCCGGATGCCGTCGACGGTATCACGACCGCAGCCATGGCAGCCGCAATCAACATCAATAAAAGAGTTGTACCCGAAACGACTAGTCTGCGAGTATTCCGAAGTGAACGTAGTTGATGTCCAGGCCAAACCCGACGGCGGCGCGATTCACCTGGTGCAGCAACACGTGAGGAGGTCGCTGCTTTCCGACCCTCAGACCTATCCAGGCTTCGTTGTCCCCCCTGACGACCTTCAGATCCAGCACTCCCCGCAGTTCGGAGAGAATATCCAAAAATTCCTGAAGATCCACACCCTCTCGTCGAGATTTCATTGCTCAATTGTACCACCGCAGAACATCAACCGGGAAGATTTTTCGGTTACCCCATCCCGGCCTTCCCCTGCGAGGGGAAGGGGAAGTTGTTGGAGACCCGCTTTTACCGGGATTCCTTGCGTACAAACACCAATTCTGTCTCGATGAGATCCTTGTCGTGTCGCGCGACGATCAGCACCTGGTTGGCGCCGTCCTCGAGCGGAACATCGACTTCAAACGCGATGCGATCATTGTCCGCTCCACGCTTGTTCGGCAGGTAAGCCACCTTCTTTCCGCCGACAAACACTATGAGATCGCTCACCCCTTCCGGGTGTCTGGCATTACCCGAGATCCTGACAGTCTTCTCGCCGGTCTTCCTGATGAACCCGCCATCCAGGGATATGCGCGGAGGGACTATTTCCGACAGCTCATACCCCGGCCGCCCATTCCCCCCCGGGCGGGTGGACGACTCGGCGATCCAGGCGTGCCGATCCTTCTCGAGGACCAGGCGGAAGAAGTTTTTCTGTCGACCGTCCACCTTGAAAGTCGCGCCCGCCTTCACCCTGCCGGCTATCCTGCCGATTGACCGGGGCACAGAATACAATGGCACGGGCCGATCTCCGACGATCGTGATCGAACCCGAGGCCCCGGACGGCCCCGGGCGCATGGGTGAAACCGGCAACACGATCTTGTGGTCGATCAACCCCCTGGTTCGCGGAAACTTGGAGGGAATCCATTCCTCCAGCGCCAGGTGCAGTTGCGCCTCATCGAGGTTGTACCGATCCGCAAGCTGAATTCTGAACACGCCCTTCGCAGATTTCCCGGGCGCGAGCTTTCCGACGCTGAAATGGCCTTGTTTCACATTGATCCCCGGCCTGGCGGAGAGATTTGCGTCCACGTCGAACGTCGCAACCTCTCCCACATTCTCGACCACGACGCTCATGAGGAACTCCTCACCGGGCTCCACAAAACCATTGCCGTTTCCCAGATCTTCGAGATGCCAGCGATACGACAGGGCCGGATGGGACTTTACCGGCATAGCCACATCGATGGAGATGGGCCTGGGAACGCGTCCGGATTCCGAAAAGAACTTGATCTCCACCGGATCCGAACGACGAGCCAGGACCTGAGGCAGATCCACCACCACGGCCCAGTTCTTCGTACGATTGCTCTTCACCTTTCCAAACACCAGCTCCAGACCCGAAAGGAGGGGGTTGTCACTCTTTGTGACGGCTCTGAGCCTGTAAAGGGCATCGCCGGTTCCGTTCTTCACCGATACCTTTATCTTGAACTTCCCGCCCGGTTTGATCTTTCCCTGGATCTGCGCCGTCGCCGTTATGGATGGATCCTCCACCGTCATGGGATCTTTGCCCGCATCGCCACCATCGCGCCCGGGCTTCCAGTCGACCCCCATTTTTTTGAGCGCCTTCAACAGCGCGGTTTCCTCTCCGCGAGATTCCTTCCCGACTATCTTTCCGGCTTCGATGATCAACTCCGAAGTCGTCACACCTCTGGCGTTCGCGATCAGGCGACGGGCAAACTCTACATTGTGACCGCTCATGAAGGAGTCCCTCTCCGGGCCCTCCGGGTAACACCGTTCCCACATCCTGAAATCGGCCTTCCGGCGCGACGCCGGCATGAAAGTCATCACCTCGATGGCGCCGGGCCTGTCGCCGCGCTCCCTGGCGTTGGGGCGAACGAGATGCGAGTCCAGATCCGCCTCGGAGAACCCGGGCCCGCCAACGTCCAGGTGCATCTCCTCCCTGTCCACTATCGCGGGCCAGAACCTGATATCCGGCGCGACACCCACCGCCTGAATGGAGATATCTCCCGGGGTGAGGTACTGGGCTATGGTGAGCCGAAGCGCGCCGCCCCCCGGAAGCGGGAGAACCGTCTGCACCGAACCCTTTCCAAATGATGTCTCGCCTATCAGCAGAGCGCGACCATGATTGCGCAACGCCCCGGCCAATACCTCTGCGGCCGAAGCCGAAAATGAATCGATCAGGATTACCAGGGGATACGGCGGCTCGGTTCCCTCCGCGACGGCGTTCTCCACCTCGCGAACATCGTCGTGACGGCCCGCAGTCGTCACGATCGTTCCGCTGCTCACAAAGAGGTCCGCCACCTTGATGGCCGCGTCCAGAAGCCCCCCGGGGTTCCCCCTGAGGTCGAGAATGAGCCCCTTCATTTTCTTCGCTCTCAAGGAGAGAAGGGTCTCCTGGATCTCGGTAGCGCTGTTGCGCTGAAACGTTTCGAGGGTGATGTAGCCCACGTTCCCGTCGAGCATCTTCGACTCCACACTCTCGATGACGATTTTTCCTCTGCTGACCAGCAGCTTGTCGATGGTTCCATCGACGCGCCTGACATGCACACGAACCTTGGTGTTCGGGGCGCCGCGCAGCCTTTCGGCCGCCTCGGAGGTGGTGATGTTGACCGTAGAGTCCCCATCGATCTTGATGATCTTGTCACCTTTTCTCACGCCGGCGCGCATGGCCGGGGTATTCTTGAACACCTCCACAACGGTCAGATCTCCGTTGCACGGAGGGCGGCGATCGGTAGTGATCCTGATCCCCACTCCCTCAAATTCTCCCCGGGTGCTCATGCGCAGCTCTTCCCAGAGATCTGGCATCATTACGCTGGAGTGGGGGTCGAGCACAGAGAGCAGTCCGTTGACCGCCACGTACTCCAGCGTCAGGTAATCGCGCTCCTCGCTGGGCAGGTTGTCCACCATGAAGCGGAAAACCCTGCGCATCGCGCGGGACAGCCCCCACGGGCTCCCTACCTTGTCCATGACGACCTTCAGACGCTTGCCGGAGATCTCGATGATCGCCGTCTTGCCGTCTTTCGGATAATCCACCTTCATCTCTGCAACGGCGAGCTGGATCGCGTCGAGCGCCGAGCCGAACATCTTCTTCGTGTCGATGCGATCGGGGTCGTAATAGGATTCCATCACGGCGAGGATGGTCCGGTCCATCACCCGCGCCTTTGATAAATCGTGATTCTTTCCCTCGTCTAGCCTCGACGCACCGGCGAGGGCGCTGACCGAAAGCAGGGCAACCACAAGTATTCCACAACAGGGTAATCGTCTGAACATAATCTCCTTAACTTCCCTCCCCCACTCGGAATCAGGCGTTTGTCCGAGTGTGTGTCCTTTGGCGCCTTGACGTCAACCACGAGTCGGGCATAGCTTACACCGTTTGAATGAACCATGAAAAAAAGGGCATTTCACGAGCGAGGATGGCGGAATTGGCAGACGCGCTGGATTTAGGTTCCAGTACCAGATGGTGTGGGGGTTCGAGTCCCCCTCCTCGCACTAAATCCAAAATCAGTCCCATTATGGCTCAACATGGGCCATTGTAATCTACCTTAACCATTACTCTCAAACGCCTGTAATCACCTGGCTTTTACGCAAGCGCATCCATTCTCTTGCGATGGTATGGACCTTGCTCTGTGTAGGGGCATCACCAGGCAAAGGGAGGAAAAAAATGAAATGTATAACTAATCCCTGGACACTCGCGGCTCTGGCCATGACCACGCTCATGGTCCTCGGTTGCAACGATGAGGGGGACCTGCTCCAGTGGAGCGGTGGATGGACCCCGGAGGCCCTCTGGGGAGCCGAGGGAGATCTCGGTGGAGATCTTGACACCGACGGCGACATGGACAGCGACTCCGACGGCGACGGTGATACGGACAGCGACACGGACAGCGACACGGATACCGATACCGACACGGACACCGGCTCCCCCGATGCCGGCGGCGTCGATTCGGGGCCGCTCAAGTCCCCCGTCGGCTCCTTGCCGCTGGGAGCCGTACCCGCGCCGAAAGTGCTATATCTCTCGGCGGACGACTCCAACTCACAATCATCGCCGGTCCTCGTTCGAAGCCTGATCGAGAATGGCCAGATCGTCGACCCAACCCAGCTTCGGGTCTGGGAATTCCTCAACTACTACGATTTCAGTTACGCTCCTCCCTCTTCCGCACCCATCGCGGTCACCCAGCAGTTCCGCCCCTACGATATCCCCAACGGCCTCTACGCGCTTCAGATCGGGGTGCAGGGACGTCATGTGGCCACCGCTGCCAGGCGCCCGGCAAATATCACTCTCGTGGTCGACACGTCCGGCTCGATGGGCGGTTCGCCGATCTCCCTCCTGCGTGATGTGTGCAATGAGATCGCCTCGAGCCTCAAGAGCGGCGATCGGGTTTCCATGGTGAGTTGGGATACCAGCCAGGCCGTGGTGCTCGACTCGCTGGCCGTTACGGGTCCGGACGATCCGACACTCCTTTCAGCCATCGCCACCCTCACCGCCGGGGGCGGCACCGATCTGCACGGAGGCCTGACGGCTGGTTACCAGCTAGCCGAGCAGAACTTCCTCGAGGGCGGGCTCAACCGGGTTGTGCTCATAAGCGACGGCGGCGCCAACGTGGGGATCACCGACGAGGAGCTCATCGCCCAGCACGCGGAAGCAGCCGAGGACGAGGCCATCTTCATGGTGGGTGTAGGCGTTGGCGACGGTAACTATTACAACGACCTGCTCATGGACACGGTCACCGACTGGGGCAAGGGCGCGTCCATCTTCATCGATTCGCCCGCCGAGGCGGAGAAGATGTTCCACGACAGGTTCCTGGCCACCATGGAAGTGACCGCCCTCGACGTTCGAGTGGAGATGACCCTTCCGCCCTACTTCGATATGGATCAATTCTTCGGCGAGGAGTACTCGGAGAATCCCGACGAGGTGGAGCCCCAGCACCTGTCCCCCAACGACGCCATGATCTACCAGCAGCTCATCAAGACCACCCAGCCGAAGCAGGTCTACGCCTCGTACACAATCGGCCTGAACGTGACCTACACGGACGCCATCACCGGCGCCCAGGGCACCGAATCCACCTCCTCCACCCTCCAGAGCCTGGTCTTCGACCCCTGCGACGAGCTGCGCAAGGGCGACGCCATAGTCCAGTACGTGCAAACCCTCGGCCGTGTTTACCAGATGGCCATCGCCGGCTCGCAAGACGTCGCCGCTGCGGAGCTGTGCGACGAAGCTATAGACGCCATCGAGACCTCCGCCTCCATCCTTGTCGACGCGGACCTCACGGAAATCGCCTCGCTCCTTACAGAGTACTGCATGGCTCAAACCCCCTACATACCCTAGTACGGGCGACGCCTGCGTCGCCCTGTCTCGTCACAACGATCCGTGCCTGGCCACGGCGTCAAGAAGCTTCATGCCGTTTTCGATATCGTCTCGAGCGGCCTTGTCCTTCAACTCCCAGCTCGCGGCGAGATCTGCAAACTCCCTTGCCCTCACCGAGGGAACGGCAATCACTCCATCGTCATCGGCGACAATGATGTCCCCGGGGAGCATGGTCACAGACTCGGCTATAGCTCCGCGAACCTTTACCGGTCCCTGACATCCGGTAACCTTCCACCTCCCGAGCGCCTGGACGGGAGTTCGATATGCGATCATCATCGGAAGATCGAGCCCACGCAGAAAACCCAGATCTCTGACACCGCCGTCAACGACCACACCCGCGACGCCGCGGCGCTTCATTGCGGTTGCCAGCAGATCGCCGAAGCAACAGATCCCCTGTGCGCCGTTCGCCGCCCATACGGCCACCGAGCCTTCCGGCATCTCGTCAATAGCCTGGAGCTTGTCGCGATCGCCCTTCAATGCACCCTGCTTCCAGATCCCGTTCACGGTATACGCCGGCCCGGCGAAAGCTCTCTGGCGCTCTCCGGTCGTGGGCCATAGATCGTTCGCCAGCGCCATCGGCTCCATTCCAAGGTTATCGAACACATCCGAGATCACCGCCGTCCCGGCTTCTCTCAGCACCGATATCGTATCCAGATTTTCTTGTTTCATCGTTTTAAACCTCTTTGCTGACTGATCCGTCACGCACACTGTAACAGGAACTTGTTATAATGTGTCTGGGGCCTTCGGAGGAGACACCTTCGAAGGAGATCTTGCTCAGGGCACTTCCCGAACACAACGAAAGCCGATCCCTGGAGTGGAATCAAGCCATGGGAAATTGTATCGGTTTGCCGCGCGTAGATAGACGGCCTTATCGGAGTAGAAGCTGCCACCGCGAATAACGTTGAACGGCTCGTCTGCTTCAACCCACGCGCTTCCGTCGCCGGGCGCTCCAGTGTAGTTGTCGTGCCACTGGTCCTGCACCAGCTCAGACACGTTACCCGCCATATCGCACACCCCCTGAGAAGTGGAGTCCGTCATTTTGCCGCATACCTCCCAGGTGCGTCCGGTCCCGCATCCGGCCACGCCCTCGTCGCTCCACATCACGGCATGGTCGCACGTCGCTTCGTCGTCTCCCCAGGGATAGTCGATATTCAAGCCGCCGCCCCTCGCGGCATACTCCCACTCCGACTCAGTCGGCAATCGGCCTCCCGACCACGTACAGTACTCCAGCGACTGTTTTCCCGAGGTACAGTTTACCGGATGGTTTTCGTATCCCGGTTCATTCCAGTTGCACTCCTCCGGCGGCATGTACGGCCCGGTCGCTTCCGTACAACTGCCTGCTGATACACACTCTCCATACTGTGCCACCGTCACCTCGGTCAGGGCGATTTCAAACGACGGCACGGTTACCGAATGCACCGGCTGTGTAAAAGCGTTTATAGTGTCGCTACCCATGTCGAACGTTCCACCGCAAATCATTATCCACGTCATGCCCACCGCGCCCGCCGACGCGCTGCCATCCGGGCAAATGCCTGTATCGGTGTCAGTGTCGGTTTCGGTATCCGTGTAAGTGTCCGTATCGGTTGTCCCACCGTCTTCGATGGACGAAACGCGCGAACAGCCGACGGCTGTCACGAGCAGCACCAGACCCGGCAGAAGACATTTAATATCGATCATTCAGATCCACCTTTATCTATCGGGACGATCATATCATCTTTGGAGAACGGTTGTCGTTTGACATTCAGACCGACAACGCTTGCAAAGCCCCTCCGATTTCAATAGATTGTTCCCGAATTCAGAGATCCTTTAATGAAGAAAAACGTCTTCCCAATAAAGGGGGTATGAAATGAAAACCAACCTTGGAATCTCGATGCTCCTGCTCCTGGCGCTGGTTTTTGCCGTAAGTTGCGGAGCCGGGCAGCCTCAAACACTGAAGGAGAAGGAACTCGCAAAGGTCGATGACAACGTCGATCCAGTGTCTCATCTCGTGGGCGACGTGGACCCCGTTCCCATAGAAGACGACGCGGAGGAGAGGCCCTCCGACACGCTCGCAGACGTCACACCGGACGTATCCGGGGATGTCATCGAGGGTCACCAGGGTGCGTTTCTCCCGGTGATCAAGATCTTCGGGGAACCCGTGAAGGGAACCTATACCGTCAAGACCACCACTGCCTCCGCCGACGTGGTGATGGAGAACGTGCCGACGGGCGTGGAGACCAAGATCGATCCCGGCACCTACGATTTCATTTTCACCACCGAGGCAATGGCCGGCAAACCGGAACTCACGCTGCGCGAAGTAGTGATTCCCTCCGGGCGACGGGTCAAGCGCGATGTCAAGTTCAAGGTGGGCAAGATCACCCTGGTGACAGGCGCCCGGTGCGTAAAGAGCTCCCTCAAGATCAAGCGGAAGGGCGCCACCGACTGGATGCCCGGCAAGTTCTTCACCTGCAGGGAGATCATCCTTCTGGCCGGTGAGTACGACGCCCTGAGAGGCAAGACTCCAATCTCCGGAATCCAGGTCTACGACGGTGGAATCCGGGAGATCCTCATCCGCAAGAAGTAGCCGCCGCGCTGTTCATTTCTCCACATTGGGCCGGGGAACGGTGATCTCGTGCCCGTCATCCAGACGCACCACGTACACCAGCGACCGCCCGCCGGATCCGATGGCTGCCGGCTCCCCGGGGATCCGCGTCACACGTCCGATCCGCCCGAACGCCTTTCCCCTGATGATCCGCACGGTGGTCCCCTCCGCGATCCCGCCGTCCTCCCCATCCTCGTTCCGCGAAGATCCGTGGGCGCGCCCCACGATCTCCGGACGAACGACACCAGCGCGAACCTGGGTTGTCCCGCTTATCGACACGCGCCCTCCAACGAGCCCGTCGAGCACAACCGCAGTCCTTGAAGCCATGGACAGATCCCCGAAACCTTCCGTGAGCACCAGCGTGAAGCCGATATCCTCGTCACCGGTGTCGGCCAGGTTCAGCTCGCGGCCCACAAGCGAAACCAGATCCGCCCCCCCCACGCTCCCGGCGATGAGGCCGACGGCTCCTGTTTCCCTCAACCGCTCCATCGCCTCCAGGGTGGCCCGCCCTTCCGTGATGACGATCTTCCCTTCCGGATCGTCACCGGCCCTGACCAGCTTTGCGATGGCCTCCGAACCCACGCCGAATATCCCCTGCACGAGCGCCGCCTCGGCCTCCACCTCCACTCCAACGCCGTCGTTCACGCTCCTGACTTCCCCGTCCAGGTAGGCCGGAACCTCTATGGGGCGTGGAGCGGCGCTGATCATCACCTGGCCGGAAACATCCGAGACGCTCTGTATCCTTCCGTCGAAGGGAGCCTGAACTGTAGACTTCAACAACCCGAAGAGCGCGCTGTTGGAGGCGACAACCTGGCCGGCGACGACCTGGTCGCCTTCCACGACCAGCATCGCCCCACTCAAACTCTTCCGTGGAATTCCCAGGGAAGACGCCACGCTCAGGATTTGCGACGGACCGGGCAGTTCCACCCGGGCCACCGGATCCGTCGCTTCCACCGCGTCACCCACGCTCACCAGGATCTCGGCTCCCTCGGGCACCGGGCGAAGCCGCCTCACAATCATCCGAGAAGAGACGGTCAGACATGGGGAGAGAGCGCGGATCACTTGGCACCCTCCGCGCCAGTTCCATTGATCGCGCCGAAGGCCTTCAACCAGCGCCTCATGGCGGCGACGCGCTCCGCTCGGCTCCCCGGCCACGCAATGGGTCGCCCCCTGCAATCGAATACCAGACCGCAGGGCCCGCCCTTCACCGGACCGCTCCATCGCCTGCCCTTCCCCGCTCCCACGTCGAATCCGCGCCTCGGACTGACTGTCAATGTGGCTTCCCGTCCCTGCGCCAGTGGAACCACGAGCACATCTCCCACCGCAAGCCGCCCACTCTCGACGACAGAGCCGTCCATCTCCAGGGAGAACTCGAGGCACTCTGAACCCGGCTTTCCCACGCCCGACGGGGCCACGCACGTGCAGAGATCGACCACGCAATCCCGCGCAAGGACCGATCTCGCCGCGTCGCCGTTCACCTCGGCGAGAACCCCCAGGTGCGGCAGCATGAAGATGGAGTCCTTGGCAATACGCGTGATCCCCTCGGGGGCGAACGCGTCTATGAGCATGGCTGCGGTCTGCGCCGGTCGCGGCGCGTGTGAGAGCACTCCCCCCGACCCGATGATCAACCCGAGGGAGGCCATCTGGACAAGGCTGTCTCGCTCGGACCCGGCGGAAAAACCGGAGATGCCTTCACTCTTGCCCATGGTGCCCTTTAGCCCCGTGGCGAAGGCCCGGTGCTGCTCGAGGGATATCCTCAACGCCTCCCGGGCGAGGGCCTGCTCCACGAGCAACCCCTCCTCGCTGTCCGGGATCGTCGTCGGGCGGATGGTCTTGTTCATCACCTCGTCCCGGAACCTCCCGGGATCCATCTCGAAGGGGAGCCATCGCTCGAGATTTCCCTCTCCGCTCTCCCTGAGCACGAAGGCCGCCGAGTAGCTCACCCCGAGATTCGCGCTCACTGTTCGATTGAAAGCGCCCTCCACCACCGAGAAGATATCCGTCGTTGCGCCGCCGATATCCACGCAGAGCACGGCCATATCCTCGGTGTCCGCCAGCGAGCGCAACATGGATCCGACCGCCGACGGGGTAGGCATCACGGGGGAATCGGTCCATTCCACGAGCCTGGCGAACCCCGGAGCCTGCTGCATCACGTGTTCCAGAAAGAGATCGTGGATCTTTTCGCGCGCGGGGCCTATTCGCTCCTCGTCGACAGTGGGACGCAAGTTGTCCACGACGAAAAGATCCGACTTCCCTCCCACGATTCGCCGCACCTCGTTCGCCACCTCGGGGTTCCCGGCGAAGATCACCGGCAGGCGGAAACCCTTGCCGAACCGGGGCTTCGGATCCGCAGCCGACAGCATCTCGGCCATCTCGACCACCCCGATCTCCGCGCCCCCGTCGGTTCCCCCGGCGAGCAACACCATGTCCGGGCGAAGTCCCTTGAGCCTGTCGATTCGGCGCTGGGCCGATCTCTCGTCGTCACACGCGACCACGTCGGCAACGATTGCGCCCGCTCCGAGAGCCGCCCGTTCGGCAGATCTGGCGCTTATCCGTCCCACAACGCCGGCAACCATCATTTGCAGACCACCTCCGGCGGAGGATGTGGACAGGTAGAGATCCACACCCGTGTTCCCGCTCGCCGGCCTGATTATCTCATTGTCATCGCCAATAATCTGCCGTCCGCTGAGCGCCGACAGGTCACGAAGCGCGGAGATCACTCCCCGAGTCACGTCCTCCACGGGTGCCTCCACCGTGGTGGGAGCCTCTCCCCGAGACGTTTGCCGAAAGACGCCGTCCACTTCTTCGATCAGGATTGCCTTGGTGGTGGTCGATCCGCAATCGGTGATCACGATCACCGAAGCGTCAGCGCCGATCATCAACGTGCTCCTGCCCGGTCGCCAGCTCCTCGATCCTCATGACCAGCCCACGCAGTGTCTCCCTGTCCTCGAGAGCCGCAGCCACCTCCTGATAGTCGACTCCATCAGCAACCATCTTCACCAGCGGCCAGACGGCGTACATCACCTGGCTTCCCAGGAAGTTGAGTGGAATCACCGATTCCAACGCGATGACGGCGGGGGTTTCCATACCTCGGTCCACGACGCCGCGCGCGATGCGTTCGAGTATCTTCGGCAGTTCGCGTACCTCGTCGGCTCGCCCGGGCTCCGGCCCGATGGCGAAGGCATGTTTAAACTGTTCTATTATCTTAGAACTTATCATGGCCCTGATCGAGCTTGATCCATACCATCCGTCCAGGTCAATTTCTCGTCGATTTTCGTGAGCGGATTGACTCGCGCCGTTGTAAAATGATTCTGTCATCTC
>JAUXHN010000014.1 GCA_030621515.1 Deltaproteobacteria bacterium
CCGGCAACGTACGCGAGCTTCAAAACGTGATCAACCGGCTGGTAGTGATGACCGATTGTGATGTTATCGACATGCCGGATTTGCCGTCCCTGATGCGCGGCAATCACATGAGACAGGCAGGCTTCAATCGCCCCCTTGCCGAGGTCGAGGCAGAGCACATTCAAAATGTCCTGGCGAGTGTGGACGGAAACAAGACCCGGGCCGCCGAGATCCTCGGTATCGATCGCAAGACCCTCCGCAAGAAACTCAAGACGGACTGAACTGGAGAGATTCTCCCCGGTGGGCCTGAATTCCCCGGCCGATCGATCCTTTTTTCTTCGCGGCGGTCTGTTTTCGAGTGCTTCTTCAAGTAATTTGCAATGAATTCGGGCGCTGTTCCTTCGCGCAATTACTGGCACGCGGGCTGCATAGCTCGCAAGGCAAATCATTCGAGGAAACATGAGGAGACCGCCATGAGTACGCTGGATGAGATGGGCCAAGAAGAGACCCCGGAAAAGAAAGCGAGAGCCACGCGGAAAAGCCCGAGGAAGCACGAGAAGACCGCCGTGGCCACGCCGAAGGAGATCGGAAGGAGCAAGCCCCACAAGATGAGCGCGGGAGACATGAGGCAATACGGTCTCTGTTCGACCTGCAACTCCATCGAAACGTGCATCAATCGAAAAAACTGGAAGGGGCCGGTGATGTTCTGTGAAGAGTTCGACGATTGCGGTCCTGTCGTTACGACCGGCGGGGCCACTGAAAGCGCAAAGAAAGATACGGCGATTGCCTCGTTGAAAAAAACGAAAGCCGCGAGCGTGCGCCGGGGCCTCTGCGTGAACTGCCTGCACTGCGAAACGTGCGGTTTCCCGATCGTCGAAGGCGGCGTCTGGCATTGCGAAGAATACGAATAGGGAGGTCAATCGAATGGTCGAACTGGCTTTACAACCTCTCAAGGAAAGCGATGAAGTGACTCCGGAACGGATCCGGAAGATCATCGACAGGCACGAAGGCGCCCTGGGCGGCCTGATAGCTATTCTGGAAGGGGTCCAGGCGCAATTCGGATATCTTTCCGAGAAGGCTCTGGGAATAGTGGCGCAAGAGACCGGTCGTTCCCTCGTCGACATATATGGAGTCGCCAATTTCTATCAATCGTTTTCCCTGAAGCCTCGGGGCAAGCACCTCGTATCCGTATGCGTGGGCACGGCCTGTCACGTGCGCGGGGCGCCCGCCATCGTGAGCGAGTTCGAGCAGCGGCTTGGAATAGAAGTGGACGAAACCACGGAAGACAAGGAGTTCACCCTGAAGACGGTGAACTGCCTCGGGGCGTGCGCGCTCGGGCCTGTCGCCGTGATCGACGGCCATTATTTTTCCAAGCTGAAAAAATCCGACATCGAGAAGCTGCGCCATGATGCCCAGGAGGGCTTTGACAGGGCAGGAGACGAGGAAGACCGTAGAATTTTCCCGGTCGATGTTGGATGCCCGTTTTGCAATCACAGCTTCATGGACAGTGGTTTCTACATCAACGGCCGCCCGTCTATTCGGGTAACAGTGTCGTTTGGTGACAAGCACGGCTGGTTCAGGATGTCCTCGTTGTACGGCAGGTACGACATCTTCTCTGAATACGAGATTCCCGTTGACACGGTATCCCACTTTTTTTGCCCACATTGCCATGCGGAGTTGATCGGCTCATGGGAGTGCCCCATGTGCAGCGCGCCTATGGTGCCGATGATCGTGCGCGGAGGAGGAACGATTCGTATTTGCTCTCGCAGTGGATGCACCGGATCCGACGGCCACATGCTGGACTTGAGATGAGGTAATTCGAATGTCAAAGCTATCTTCCATTTTGGATCTGGAACAGCTGCATCAGAGGCTGTTCGATGACAGCGACCATGAGAAACTGCGGTTAGTCGTCTGCGCCGGTACAGCCTGCCAGGCGAGTGGTTCCAACGGAATAATCCGGGTAGCCAAAAAACATATCATCCAGAAGGATCTGCTCAACAAGATCTCCTTGCGTATTACCGGATGCCAGGGATTTTGCGAGATGGGTCCTTTTGTCCTGACCGAGCCGCAAAACGCGTTTTATCCACAGGTCGCCCTGGACAACATCTCGCCTATCATCGAGAGCGTTCTCGATGACAAACACGTGGAGGAGTTGCTTTACCGGGATTCAAATACGGGCAAAAAATGCTCCAACCTGGAGGACATCCCATTTTTCAAGAACCAGAAGAGGACAGTCCTTGGTGCGAACCAGAAGATCGACCCGATTCGCATTTACGATTACATCGCCCAGGGAGGTTACCTGTCGCTCGCCAAGGTCTTGTCGAGGGAGGATCCCGATTGGGCTGTAGAAGAGGTCAAGACTTCCGGGCTCAGGGGCCGTGGCGGCGCCGGGTTCTCGACCGGCATCAAGTGGGAGTTGCTGTCCAGACAGCCAAACGGCAAAGGCAAATTCCTGGTATGCAACGCCGATGAGGGCGATCCCGGCGCATACATGGATCGTGCCATCCTCGAGGGAAATCCGCACAGTATCCTCGAAGGGATGATCATTGGAGCGTATGGCACCGGGGCCACCAACGGCGTCATATACGTACGCGCCGAATATCCCCTCGCGATAAAGCATCTGACCATCGCTCTTGGACAAGCTCGCGATCTGGGTGTTCTGGGCGAGAACATTTTGGGAACCGGGTTCTCTTTTGACATCGATATTGTGCGAGGCGCGGGAGCGTTCGTCTGTGGTGAGGAGACCGCGCTCATACGCTCGATCGAGGGGCAGACGGGCGAGCCGCGTCAGCGCCCCCCGTTTCCCATAACAAAAGGTATCCACGGCAAGCCGACCGCGATCAATAATGTCGAAACATGGGCCAATATCCCCGTGATCTTCAGGCTCGGGGCAAGGGAGTTTGCAAAGGTAGGAACAAAAGGCAACTCCGGCACCAAGATCTTCAGTCTCGTGGGCAAGATCAAGAACACCGGGTTGGTCGAGGTGCCCATGGGCACGACCATCGGAGAAATTGTTTTCGGCATCGGAGGCGGACCGCCCGGAGATGCCAGGATCAAGGCCGTGCAAACGGGGGGGCCTTCGGGAGGTTGCATCCCCGTGAAAAAATTCGATCTTCCCGTAGATTACGACAGCCTTGCGAAGGCCGGATCGATCATGGGTTCGGGCGGCATGATCGTGATGGACGAGAACACCTGCATGGTCGATGTGGCCAAATATTACATGAACTTCCTCAAGGATGAGTCGTGCGGCAAGTGTTTCTCATGTCGCAAGGGCACGCAGCGGATGTACGAGATCCTGGACGGCATCTCAAAGGGAGAAGGGACCCTCGAAGATCTGGATCTCCTCGAGGAGCTGGCCATAGCGGTCATGGACTCGACCATGTGCGGCCTGGGACAGACCGCGTCGAACCCGGTCTTGAGCACGCTCAAGTATTTCAGGGAGGAGTACCGGCGCCACATCGTGGACAAGAGATGCGACGCCCTCGTATGCAAGGAGCTGACAGGAGCGCCTTGCCAGGCAACGTGTCCGGTGGGAACCGAAGCCTGGCGTTACATTGCACATATCGGAAAGGGAGAATTCGAGGAGGCCTATCTCGCCATCAGGGAGCCGAACCCGTTCCCATCCGTGTGCGCGCGCGTCTGCAACCATCCGTGCGAGTCGAGATGCCGCGCCGGAGAGAGCGGAGGCGAGCCAGTCGCGATAAGGGCTCTCAAACGATTCATAACAGACCGCGTCGACCCGGGCGCCTACAAGCCGATGCGCCTCGTGAAAAGCGATCCAGAGATGCCAAGGATTGCGATTGTAGGCTCCGGGCCGGCCGGTTTGACCGCGGCCCATGGGTTGTCGCTTATGGGATATAAAGTCACGATCTTTGAAGCCGAGGATCGTCCCGGGGGCATGTTGACGTCGGCCATTCCGGCCTATCGCCTGCCTCGCGAGGTGCTGCAAAAGGAGATCGATTCGCTCATCGACGAGAATGTCACACTAAAATGCAACAGCGCGCTGGGTCGCGATTTCACTCTCCAGGAGTTGTTGGACGGCGATTACAAGGCGGTCTACCTGGCGATGGGCGCGCACAAGAGCAGACGACTCGGGCTAGAGGACGAAGATGCGAAGGGTGTGCATCCGTCTATCAAGTTCTTGAAGGCGTTCAATCTGCGCGGCGAGAGCCTGGCGGAAGGCCGTGTCGGCGTCATAGGCGGTGGCAACTCGGCGATAGACGCAGCCAGGGTGGCGCTGCGGCAGGAAAAGGTGGACAGCGTCACGATCCTGTACCGCAGAACCCGCGAGGAGATGCCCGCCTTCCCCGAGGAGATAGAAGCCGCGCTCGAAGAGGGGATAGAGCTTGTTACTCTTGTCACTCCTGCAAAGATCCTATCGAAGAACGGGAATCTGGAGGGGATCGAATGCCTCAGGAACGAGCTCGGTGATTACGATTCTAGCGGCCGCCGCAGGCCGGTCCCGCTCGATGGGTCGGAGTACCCAATCCCGCTCGACAACCTGATCGTGGCAATCAGCGAAAGCTCCGACCTCGATTGCGTTGCGGGGTCCGGCGGGACAGAGATCGACACCGTGGACAACGACCGAATCAAGGTCAACCCCAAAACGCTCTGCACAAACCTGCCCGGCGTGTTTGCCGGCGGGGACGTTGCGACCGGTCCGTCTACTGTGGTCGAGGCCATCGCCGCAGGTAAGAAGGCCGCAGTTGTGATCGATCGCTACACCCGAGGTGACGAACTTGAACAACCCGCTTCGCCGCTTGTTCCCAAAGTTTACATAGAGCCCGGGGCGCCTGTTGATGAAGAGATCGAAGCATCGCGCCCCCGGCAGCCGGAGATTTCCGCAGAGTCGAGAAGACGCGGGTTCGACGAAGTGGAGCTGTCGCTGACGCAGGAGGATGCGATTCGCGAATCGTCCAGGTGTCTCAGGTGCGATCTCGAATTCACCAGGCCGAATCAGGATGAGGCTGAAAAATCGACAGCAGAAAGCAAACCGGCATGATTAATCTGACGATCAACGGGTTGAAGACCTCGGTCGAGGACGGATCGACCGTTCTGGAAGCCGCGCAATTCCTTGGTTTTCCCATCCCCACGCTATGTCACATGGAAGGCCTCGAGCCGTACGGCGCCTGCCGTCTCTGCCTGGTGGAGATCGGAAAAGCGCCGAATACCAAATTGGTTTCTTCGTGCACGTATCCTGCGCAGGAAGGGCTCGTAGTTCGTACGGCCTCCTCGCGCGTCTTGAAGGCGCGAAAGATGGTCATCGAGTTGCTTCTGGCGAGCTGTCCTCAATCGAAAGTGATTCAGGACATAGCGTCGGCTCACGCGGTGAATCAACAACGCTTCAAGCAGGAGCACGAAGACTGCATCCTTTGCGGGCTGTGTGTGCGGATGTGCAAGGAACAGATGATGGCCGGCGCAATCGGCTTTCGGGGCAGGGGCGAGAACCGGAGTCTCGGCACACCGTTCGATGTAAAATCAGAGGAGTGTCGTTTTTGCGGCGGCTGTATGTATGTCTGCCCCGCGTGTCAGCTCAGATGCACCTTTAATGAACCGGAGAAGGCGATCTGCGGCGGTTGTCAGAACTTGAGCCCACCTTGCGTGGAAGAAGAAAAGTTCGACGACATGATGTGCTACATGGCGCCCTGCGTCGCCTGTGAAATCGATAAGGCGTGATTTTCAAAAAGGAGTAAACCGCAATGTCATTCTCAAAAGTCAACCGTTCTGCGGCAACACTGACCAAGAACAGAACCGAGGACTCAATCCATCCGGGCTCGGGTATGTGCACTACCTGCGTGGACGGTTGCATCGGCATGTGTGAAATCGGCAAGTCCGCATATCGCGGTCACGAGGTGATCTATCCCCAGCCGTTCGGAGTGATAACAACGGCGTCGGAAAAGGATTACCCGGTAGACTACTCGCATCTCAACATCATCGGTGGAGTCGTCGGCGCTCAGGGCATCGAAGCAGACAGCGACAAGGCGGTATTTCCAGCCGTGGATCTAGAGGTGCGCTTCGGCCACGACAATGGATTGAAGTTCCGTTTGCCGATCATGATCCCGGGCATCGGTTCGACCAACATCGCAAAGAACAACTGGGAGGGTCTGGCCATAGGAACGGCCCTTGCCGGCACCGGCCTGACCATCGGAGAGAACGTCGTGGGCATGGATCCCGAGTCGACCTTCAAGAACGGCAAGGTTGTGAACACTGTCGATCTCAAGAGGCGAGTCAAGCTGTTCACGGATAACCAGATTGACGGCTACGGCGCGATCGTCGTCCAGGCCAACGTGGAAGACACGAGGTTGGGCATTCAGGAGTACGCCATCAATACACTGGGCGCCGAGGTCGTGGAGTTGAAATGGGGCCAGGGCGCCAAAAACATCGGCGGCGAGGTGAAGATCCGCGATCTGAAAAAGGCCCAGATGCTCTACGATCGCGGCTATGTGGTGTTGCCCAACCCAACCGATCCCACCGTGATCGAGGCGTTCAAGCGCGGAGCATTCAAGGAGTTCGAGCGCCATTCCAGAGTGGGCATGGTCACCGAAGAGGGCTTTGCAAAGCGAGTGGAAGAGCTGCGCAAGGCCGGCGCAAAGTACATCTTCCTGAAAACCGGCGCGTACAGGCCGGAGGCGCTGGCGATGGCGATCTCCTTCGCATCGAAATACAAGATCGATCTGCTCACGGTGGACGGGGCCGGCGGCGGCACGGGAATGAGCCCCTGGAGGATGATGAACGAGTGGGGCATCCCCCCGGTGGAGTTGCACTCGCTTCTCTTCCAATACGCCAAGCGCCTGGACGACAAGGGAGAGCACGTGCCGGCGATCGCGGTGGCCGGCGGCTTCACGTTCGAGGACCAGATGTTCAAGGCCCTGGCCATGGGCGCGCCCTATGTGAAGTTGATAGGCATGGCCCGCTCTCCCATCGCGGCCGCCATGGTGGGCAAGACGATAGGCAAGGCGATCCGCGACTACGCCCTGCCGGTATACGTGGAGCGTTTCGGCAACAGCATCGACGAGGTCTTCGTGACCGCCGCACACCTTCGCAAGGAGATGGGCGACAAGGAATTCGACAGCCTCCCGACCGGGGCCATCGGCCTCTACACGTACTACGAGCGCCTCGGACAGGGCCTGCGCCAGCTCATGGCCGGCAGCCGCAAGTTCGCTCTGAAGTACATGACGCGGGACGATCTCACGTGTCTGACCAGGGAGTCCGCAGATATCACCGGCATTCCCTACGTGATGGATCTCGACAAGAAGAAAGTGGACGAAATCCTCGGTTAATCCTCTGTAAGTTCCTTGAGGTCGGCGTAGTGGAGGAGCGCTTCGGGATTTCTGAGGGCATCCTTGTTCAGGACGGCTTCTCCGTGGATGGTCTTCCTGACGGCGAGTTCGACCTTCTTCATGTTGAGCGTATAGGGGATATCCGCAACCGCGATGGTCTTTGCCGGCACGTGTCTGGGCGAGGCGTTTTTGCGCAGGGTGACCTTTATCTTTTTTATCAGATCGTCGGACAGCGTATGTCCCTGCGCCACCTTGACGAAGAGCACCACGCGAACGTCGCTCTTCCAGTTCTGACCCACCACGATGCTGTCTTCCACTTCCTCCATGCTCTCCACGAGCCTGTAGATATCGGCCGTACCGATCCTCACACCGCCGGGGTTGAGAGTGGCATCCGACCTCCCGTAAATGACCACCCCTCCCCGATCGTTGATCTCGATGAAATCGCCGTGCCGCCAGATATCCGGATAGACGTCAAAATAGGCCGAGTGATATTTTTTGTTGTCGGGATCGTCCCAGAAATACAGCGGCATGGATGGGAAGGGGGCCGTACAGACAAGCTCCCCCTTCCGGTTGACTACCGCCTTGCCATTCTCATCGAAGGATTCGACCTTCATGGCCAGCCCCCTGCATTGCAGCTCGCCGGCATAGACAGGGCCCATGGGGTTTCCGAGGGCAAAGCACCCATTGAGATCCGAGCCTCCGGAAATGGAGGCCAGCTGAAGGTCCTCTTTGACTTCGCTGTAGATATACTCAAATCCTTCCACGGAAAGGGGCGAACCGGTTGAGAGCACCGACTTCAGAGGTGTGAGATCATACTCTGCGCCGGGCCGTGCTCCCGCGCTTTGAAGAGCGGCGATATATCCCGCGCTCGTTCCGAAGACAGTGATCTTCTCGTCCTGGGCCATCTTCCAGAGGGCTCCCGGACCGGGATGGAAGGGATTGCCGTCGAAAAGGACCAGCGTTGCGCCCACCCCCAATGAACTCGTGAGCCAGTTCCACATCATCCAGCCGCACGTGGTGAAATAGAAGATGACATCCTCTCGCTTCAGATCGGTGTGGAGTATCAGCTCCTTTAGCTGAAGGAGGAGAATTCCGCCGGCGCTCTGTACCATGCATTTGGGAAGTCCCGTGGTTCCCGAGGAGTACATGATGTAGAGAGGATGATCGAAGGGTAGCTGTTCGAATTCGATCTCGAGACCGGAGTCTTTCGACATGAAATCCGTGTAGTGGACGGCATTGGGTATGGCGCCGATATCCGTTTTTTGCCTGGTGTAGGGCACCACCACTACCTTCTCGATGCTCGGCAGATCTTTCATGATGTTTGAAATGCGCTCGATGGAATCGAGTGGTTTTCCCTTGAACCAGTACCCGTCGGCCGTGAAGAGAACTTTGGGCTTGATCTGTCCGAACCGGTCGAGCACGCCCTTGATCCCGAAATCCGGGGAGCAGGAGGACCAGACGGCCCCGAGACTTGCGGCGGCCAGCATGGCAATGATCGCCTCGGGCATGTTGGGCATGAACCCGACGACGCGATCACCCGGCCCCACGCCCATGTCCCTCAGGGCCTTTGCGACCCGGGCCGTGTTGTCGTACAGCTGCGCATAGGTCATCTTCGTGCTGTCGTGATCCTCACCCTTGAAGACGAGGGCAACCCGGTCATCCCGGTAGCGAAGAAGGTTCTGAGCGAAGTTGAGACGCGCCCCGGGAAACCAGCTGGCGCCGGGCATTTTGGCGACGTCGTCAATCACTTCGTCGTAGGGTTGTGAAGCCTTGATCTCGGCAAAGTCCCACATGGTTGCCCAGAAATCGGGGATATTCTCGACGGACCACCGGTAAAGGGGTTCGTATTCGGTGAAGTTTTTCCGGTATTTCTCGTTGATGATACCCATGAATCGATGGAGGTTGGTGTTCCTGATCTTTTCCTGTGAAGGTTTCCATAACTGCTTGGCCATCTGTGCGTTCCTTTCCGTCTAAAAGCCGGTCTCCATCATCTTCCCCTTCCCCTACCTCAGGGGAAGGCCGGGATGGGGTTTTTCGGTTCAGTGCTCACCCATGTAGCCGAGCCCCTTGAGTTTCTCCACGGTGTCCTTGTCGAGGATTGTCTTCTCGGCCTCGCCCTCGAGAGAGTCTTGATGGGCGCGCACCATCCTGTCGAAACCGGCGGCAAGTTGTTCAGTATGGGCGTCGTGCTCGCCGGCAAGAAGGTTCCTTCGCTCCTTCGGATCGCTCTTCAGGTCGTATAGCTCGATGCGGGCCGGATTGGGGGGGATGAAGCCGCGACCGTGCTTCTCCACGCTCTCCTTGCCGATAGTGATGATGTACTTGTATCGATCCGTGCGGATGCTCTTCTTCTCTTCCTTGCGGGCCATGGCTTCGGTGAATACTCCCGGCCTCTTGGAGACGGGTTTCGAGCCCATCCAGTAGGGTTTGAGCGAGATGCCCTGCATCTGGTTCTTTTTTGGAGTGACTTCCAGGAAGTCGAGGATGGTGGGCATGATATCGATGGTGCTGACCGGGTCGCCGATGCGGGTTCCGGCTGCGTACTGCCTGGGAAGCTTGATGACGAGCGGAACGCGGATCATCTCCTCGTACAATGTGTGCCCGTGCACATTGTAGAATAACATGGGGTTGTGATCTCCCAGCTCCTCGCCGTGGTCGCTGGTGAATACGATCATGGTGTTGTCGTACAGACCCTTCTTCTTGAGGAGCTTGACCAGCTTTGCGAGCCATCTGTCCTGCTTGAGAACTCCGCCCACGTACAGGGATTCGCACACCTCCATGTTGAAAGCCTCGTTGTCCCTGAGCACGTTCCGCTGCTTCTTCCTCAAGCCGGATGCGCCCGCCGGCCAGACCGAGGCCAGGGAGATGTCGGCGATGTGGTTAATCTGTGCCGCAATAGTCCTTCCCGTGTCGTTTGGAAGCACGTCGGGCACGAAATCGGCGTTGAGATAGGGAGCGTGAACCTCGAAGTGATGCCAGAAGAGGAAGAACTGCTCGCCCGAGTTGTTGCGGATCCAGTCAAGCATTTCGCCCATGTTTTCATGGCGCAGTTTGAACATGGCGGTGCCGTAGTAGCCGAAGCCCTGATCGAAGCCGATGTTCGGATCTACCGGTCCTCCGGCGGTGAAGGCCACGGTCTTGAAGCCGGAGGCCCTGAGAACCTCCGCCAGGGTGACCCGATGGGCGGGGAGCTTGAAGAAATCGCCCCTGCCGAAGAGGGCGCTCCACATATCAATGAACGAGGAGGTGAGGCCGTGGGTGGATGGGTAGAGGGAGGTCAGCATGCTCAGGTGCGCGGGCGTGGTCCAGGGGGAGTTGGTGATCAAGTTCTCGAAAACGATGCCCTCCGATGCCATGGCGTCAAGATTGGGGCTGGACCGGCGCTTGTCATAACCGTAGCAGCCCAATCGATCCGCCCTGAGAGTGTCCGCCGAGATCAGGATGACGTTGAACTTCCCGGTTTTCGGATCCGGCGCGCTCGGTTTTTCCTCGCCCCCGCAAGAGGCGAACACCAGGATGGAGAGCAGTGCCATGAAGGTCGCTTGTTTCACCGAGAAGTCTTCTTTCGCTTCGTGCCTCTGGGTAAATACACCACGAACTTGTCGTTCCTCAAGGCGGGGCTGTAATTTGTTGCGACGGTCTTCATGAACGCGCGGTGTGCTTTCTTCGGTTGCCTGCGAAGGGACGGGTTGATCCACTTGAAGTTCCAGACCGGGTTCCCGATCAAGAGCACTATCGCCGCGGGCTCCTTGCCGGTCACCGCGTCGGTGATGAGCTTCAATGTAGTGAAGTGCAGACGTTCAGCTCGTTTCTCCTCGCCTGGCCCCATGGCGCTGAACATGCCCATTTCGGTGCCCGCGATGATCTCGCGGCCCGATTCCACCGCCACGATGGGAATAGATGTGAGGATAGGGCCGTCGGCAGCGGAGCTTTCGATGAATGCGGCGACCTCATTCAGGGCGGTCGACGTGTCTCCCCTTGCCAGCCTGGGCAGCGGGTGGAAGAGCACGAGCAGTGGAAGCAGCCATACCACGTGACGAAGGGGGCTGCCGTTTCCGGTGGCCAGCGTCCAGCCGGCGGCCAGGCCGGCGACGGAGGCTGTCAACGTTGCCGGTGCGATGTAGTTGCCGTACGAACTCGACGGGATCATGGGGATGGTTATGCCGGCGGTGGCTGCCGCGAGGAGCAAGGCGACGGTCCATTGCCTCGTCCTGACCAGCCGGGGAAGAGTCATCAATCCGGTGGCGAGCACCATGATCGCGGCCGGGGAGATCTTCCACCACTGGATCCAGTTGCCCAGCACCCGGCGATCGAAAACCGAGGCCAGGTGGTACTCCCACGTGTTGAACAACGCTGCCTGCAGATCCGCCGCAAAGAACGGGAGCAGGAAGGCAAGGGCGAACCCCGACGGTACGGCGATCGCGAGCAGTCTGCGCCGGGTGTCCGGCGCCTCGACAATGAAGACTACGGCCAGAACAGCCGTCACCGGCGCGACCGAGAGGCGACACCCGACGGCGAGGGCCGCGAAGACGCCGAACGCGATGAGCCGCCTCATGTATGGGAATCTGGTTATGGCGGCGGCGGTGGCGAGGGAGAGGAACATGGTCGCGGCGCCGTGGCTGTTGCCCATTCCGACCAGCTGTACGAAGTGGGGGGATGACACCACGCAGAAGGCGGCCAGGATGCCCGGCTCCCATCTTCCGAAGCGCTGGCGAAGGGCGAGGATAGCCGCGAGGAGTCCGATGCACGACCAGGTGATGTTGAGGATCCGCTGGGTTGTGAGCCCGAAGCCGAAGACCTTCATCATCGCGCCGTTCAGGTACGGCAGCAGGGGCATCTGAGTGTACGAGAAATCGCGGTACGGGATCTCGCCGGCCATCACCTTGCGCGCGGCGATGGCGTAGAATCCCTCGTCCGCGCCCATGCGCCCGTGGTCCAGATAATAGCAGAACAACCCCAGGTGAAGCCCGAACACCACCGCGAAACCCAGACATATAAGGGCTGTTTTGGTAATGTTGTTTCGCACAATAGATCCTTGCCACGGGCGACCATGACGGGGCAAGGGAAAGCGGGGGTCGATCCTAAAACTGAAAGTAGATGAATTGCTGGTCAGTGTCCGGGCTAATGATTCGACACCCCATCCGCGCCGCCCGGGCCGTGAGCTCCACCTCGCCAAATTAGTAAACCGTAACGCGAGAATACCTCGATGACGGCTCTTCGTCGAGCGACCTGGATCACCCTCCCCGCACTATCTGTCCTCAAACAACCTCGAGTAGCTGCCATTCTCCAGATGTCCGCCGATAAGCCCACGGATCGACCGCGCCTGCATCTCCCAGTGCTTCAGCATCAGCTCGGTCATCTTGCCAATGCCGTACCTTGGAAGAAAAAAAAGCAACATCGCGTAGTTTACGAAACAGTCCTGCAGGCACACCATTTGCGGCCTGTTCTTCTGCTCGAAATCGATCTTCACCTCCCCCTTTACCAACCCGATGTCCCGCGCCTCCGCACTCGTGCTTTGGCCCCAGCGGATCGAACTCCGGATCGTGTCATCGCCGCTGAACTCCTCGCTGCCGAAGAGCATCATCACATCCTCGTTTTCGTACCAAAAAACGGGAAGATAAACCTCGACACCGAACGAACGGGCAAACTCGCCCACCTTCTCGACACAGCG
This sequence comes from Deltaproteobacteria bacterium, assembly GCA_030621515.1. GTDB lineage: Bacteria > Myxococcota_A > Polyangia > JAAYKL01 > JAAYKL01 > JAUVAN01. The sequence goes on from JAUXHN010000014.1 coordinate 12,931, forward strand.
AGGATGCTGGTACGGATAGCAGCTCATCATCACGTTGTGTCCGCCGTAGAGGTGCTCGACTCCGTTCCGCAGGCAGAACACCAACGCCCGGGCAAAGATCGCCGGGTTGCAGGTGGCGCACGGGAGGTTAGCCCACAGGCCGATCTTGAACATCTCCAACCGGGACCTTCGCCAGAGATGCCGATGCAACGCCCGGGCATCGAGAACGACATGAACGAACTCCGTATCCACATACTTCTCCCGCAGCATGTTCAGGCCCGGGAGCATATTCTCAGGTGAGTTGGCCAACTGATCGTGCCCGCGGTGAGCCATGGTGACGCACGTGAGCAGGTAGACCTTCCTCGCCTGCTGTGCGGCCCGGCTCGCCACCAACGTGGAGTCCACCCCGCCGGAGTACAGCACGGCCGCCCTATCCAACATCTCGATCTCCCCGGGTACTGCGCCGCTGCTCTTCGAACAGCCTCATCGTCTCAACCGCGTACCGGTGGCGCGGGTTCTTCGCCAGCAGCAAGCTCACTGCATAATACAGCTTATTGCTCAACCCAATCGGCAACACCGTGCTCGCCACCAGGGTCAGCGCGACAGCGACCCGTTCGTACCGCCGGGGAGCGTCCCGAAAGAACGATTGGAGCAACGCCGCGTTTCGCTTCAGTCGCTCGACGTTACGTGTCGTCTTTTCGTCAATCACGATCCGAACTCTCCTTGGGCCGCCCGTTGGCTGCCGCTAGTCACCGATAAACCACGGCCGCTCGCTCACACCCTTCTTGAGAGAATACCAGAAGACGACCGGGAGCTCCGGTTGTATCCCCCGAAACTCTGGTTCGCCGTACGTGAAGAAGATGCAGCCGTCGAGATGCCTGGTGAGTACCTGCCGGTCCTCATGGGTCACCGCGTGGTAACGCCGGGCCACCTCCTCTGCCCGTCGGGTGTCGTCACAGTGCCTGGCCGCCCGACGGACGAAGTCCTCCCTGAGGGGAAAAGACGCCCACCGTTCCTCGAACACGGGATCGTTGATCGCTCCCACGACCGTGTCGAAGTCCAGCCCGTACCGCTCCCAGATCGAGCTCAACAGCTCCGTCTCGAATCCCATCCGGGTGGCCTCCTCCCCCACCGCACCGAGGTACCGATCGATGATCTCGGCCTTCACCTCGTTGCTGCGGCCGTGCAGGTCGGCAAGGATCAGCCGCACGCTGCCCATTGGGTAGCCGGCGCAGTCGTTGACCGCCTCGACGATGGTCCGTAAGCGCTCGAGAGCGAATCGATCGGCAGTTCCCAACTCTTCGCGGGCGCCGACCCCCCAGTAGCCCGCGAACTCGAACGCCCCGCGTCGAAGGAGCGCACCCTGCACCAGATCCTCGATCCGGTCGATGTCCGGCGATCGCGCACGACGAATCTTCTGTGTATTGAACCTGCCGATGATCTCTCTCGCCTTTTCGCCGCTGAGCAGCTTGCGCAGATTCGCAACGTGAACCTTGCCCAGTTGGTTGCGCGGCAGATCGGCAAGAAGTTCGAACCGGTCGGGGCACTTGTACGCGGAGAGCCGGTCGAAGACATATCGACGAAGGTCTCGGGCCAGCCCCGGCTCGTCCGACTCCGGCACACAGGCGGAGACGATCAGTTCCCCCTGTTTCCGATCGCGGATACCGATCGTCGTGCATTCCCGCACGCCGACATGGCCGAGCAACACCCCATCGATCTCCTCGGGGTAGATCACATTGCCCTTGCGCTTGATGATGTTCTTGATCCGCCCGACGACCACGAGCTGGCCATCCTCGTCCGTATATCCAAGATCGCCGCTCCTGAACCAACCGTCGCAGAGCGCGCCGGGACCAGCCTTCGGATTGCTGTAGCCCTTCATCACACAGTCGCCGCGAATCAGGATCTCACCGATCCCCAGTCCTCTCCCCTCAAGAGGGGCCGCGCCACCGACCGGTCGGATACGAACCTCGCAACCGAATGGCAGACCCGCAGTGTCGTAGCGCTTGCGCTCATCCGGCGGAGTCATCGTAGCCCAGGCCGTGGTCTCGGTGAGCCCGTATCCCTGATAGCACGGGAAACCAAACCGCTCCTCGAACTCGCGCCAGAGCCGCTCGTCCAGTTGAGCCGTACCAACCATGGCGTACTCCACCGAGGAGAGATCCTCCCCGGCGCCCCCTGGAAACAGGTCGAGCAACGAGGCCATGATCGACGGGGTGAGACTGAGTACGTTCACCGCCCGATCGGCAACGATCTTCCAGAAAAACCGGGCAATGGTGAACCCGTACACCTCAGCGAGCACGACGTGGGCGCCGCCACGAATGCAGCTCAGCCCGGTCAGCATCGGCGCGTTGATGTGATAGAAGGGGAGAACGCAGAGGAACCGGCGTCCCCCAGAGTACGGATACACGGAGACAAATGTCGCGGACATCGCGTCCAGGTTTCCGTGGGTCAGCACAATGCCCTTGCTGCTCTGGGTCGTCCCCGAAGTGTAGATGACAAGTGCCTCGTCCCCCGGGGCGCAGGGGACCACTGCCCACCCTTTGTCCTTGGTAACGCAGTTCTCCACAGCGATGTTGATCCACTGCAAGTCCACCGCGTTCCACGCGCAGGCCAAGATCGAGTCGAACGCCTCGACCCGGACCTGTTCATCATGAAACACCAGCGCCGGTCGCGCATCCGCCAGCACCGCACGCAACTCGTCGTCGTGGTGCTCTGCCCCGAGCGGCACCATCACGGCCCCCCGAGCGGCGCAGGCAAAGAAGAGCGGATAGAAGAACGGGTTGTTCCTGGTCAGGTAGGCCACCCGATCGCCACGGCCGATGCCCCGCTCGGCGAGCTGCTTTGCCACGGCGCGAGAGGCGGCCCGAAGGTTGCGATAGGTCAGCGAAACATCCCCCCTGATGTCTGTCAGGAAGGTCGCCTCCGGCGTGGCCTCAACGGTAGCTTCAAGGATGTCAATCAGCGGGTTCGCGCCGCTCATGGTGTCGCCTCTGCTCCCCAGAGCCTGCCCAGATCCACATCGATCAGTCGACTGATCTCATCGACCTCGCGCCGATCGTGCCGTCGCTCGAGTTCGGCCCGGACCGCCGGAGGCATCTCAACATCCGCTCCCTTGAAGACCACCTCGGTGGTGGGGAACCTGTCCCACTCCACGTTCCGGGAGACCCCGAGAAAGTCGAAGATCTCACCGAGTACCCGTTGCGGGTGAGCGACCATCCGCTCAAACACGCCGAGGTACAGCTGATCAACGGGAAAGACCCGGCTCCAGTTGTTGATGATCGTCCGGTAGTCGCCCTGCCTGCAAATTTTGTCGCTGCGGGACGTCTCCAACAGCAGCTCTTCGGTCCAGTCCTCTCGCGGGATCTTCCGGATTACGGAAAGCTCCATCCGAATATCGGACCAGTCGCGCGCCACGGGATGGCGCAGCAGCAGAATCAACCGAAGATTGGGCATGATCCGCCTGAGGAACAGGATCTTCCACAGGGGCAAGATGCTGTAGGAACCCGTTATCTCACCCTTGCACCGTCCGCCGGCCGCCTCGAAGATCGAGGAGTACTCGGCGAGGGGCCGGGCGAAGTTTTTGTCGAAGTACCAGACCGGCTTCTTCACGCACAGGAACAACTCGGGGTGCCGGTAGAGATTGCGGTGCAGCCAGGTGGTGCCGGCCTTGACCGCGCCAATTCCGAGGAAGTCAGGGAGATAGAGACCGTCGGTACGGCGAACACCGGCGGCGAGAAGCGCCTTCTCCAGGTATCCGCCAACGTGCAGTCTCAAGCCCACTGGATCAACTCCACGTGCTCCCCGCACGGACCCACCACGAAGCCTACGGTCAACTCCCGTTGGTTCACGCGCACGTGGACCACATCACCGTGGATGCGACCGCCGTGAGCGCGGAGCCTCTCCATGTCTCCGGTCAGGTCCGTGGTCATGAAGGCGAGAACGACACACCCGGGATCGTCAATGAACTCGAACTCCCTGCGCTCCTCGGCGCAGGCTTCCAGCAGCAGTCGAACTCGGGACCCGAACAGGTTCTGCTCCATCTCCAACACGCGACGACCGTCCGTTCCCTTCTCTACAACACCGAAACCAAGTCCGTCGCGCCAGAACCGCTCACCGCGCTCGAGATCGCAGGTGCGCACCGCGATGGTGCTCCGGATACCGTTTGCTGCAACCGCGTCACAGAAGAATGGCCGGTACACCGAACCGCTCCCGCCGGGGATCCCCACACGACAGTTGATCAGCTCGACTGAGAACGTGCCATCGGCGCCTTGGTAGTACGCGATGTTCTTGCCCCGACCGCCGTAGAGCGACCCGTCCTCCCTGTCGTCGAAGAGGTCCTCCTGCTCGAACTCCTTCTGATATCCGAACGTCTCGAGGAGCGCCCCCGCCGCCGCCAAATCAGGCACAGCAATCTGAAGGTGGTCGACTCCCAAGATCATGCTCGCTTGGCCTCGATGAAGCCGACCATACTGTCTATCGACTCGAAATTTTCTTTCTGAAGATCGTCCGGCTCGATGGTGATCGAGAAGCGCGCCTCTAGCTCCACGACGAGTTGGATCAGACCGAACGAATCGACGATGCCCTGTTGCAGCAGGGAATCCGAATCCTTCACCTCGTCCGACATCTTCGCCTTGAACTCCCTGGTCGTCATTAGGATCTCTCTGATCTCCTCACCAATCATGCGCATCCTTTCATCCGCGGATCCCGGTATGTCAAAACTGAAAATACAAAAAGCGATGGTCCGCGATCGCTCCAATCTGAATGTACAGGAAGATCAGCACCAGATAAAAGACCATCTGCGTATAGAAGCCCGCACGGCAGATGAAGAGCTGGTCAGCTCGCCGGTACTGCACTGCCTCGTAGAACGCGAGCAGAACCATAATCACGTAAAGATACCAGTAACGCGCGACGACCAGCGCAAGGGGGTCGAGGTCGGTGAACAGAGCGAAGGTGAATGCCGCGATCTGCTGCAGGTCGTGGGAGCGGAACAGCAGCATGGCGTAGCAGAAGATGTGGAACATCAACAACACGCGCAGGGTGTTTCCCGCCCAGCGCAGGGGCGTACGACCCGTCTCCGGAACACGGTGCAGGAGCATCCGAAAACCAACCGTCAACAGCTGCGTGACGTAGATGAAGACCCCGAGCAGCAGGAAGTTGATCGAGGCACCGTGCCAGATGGCGAAGATGAGCCGGGTGGCCAGCAGCGACAACGTCGCGCCGAGGAGCAGCTGCACCCTGATCCCGCCGAGACGCCGCACCCAGGACAAGGTGGGGATGTAGAAGTAGAGCGGCATGTAGACGTACTCGGCGATCCACCCGCTGAGGGTGATGTGCCAGCGGCGGAAGAATTCGAAGTAGCTCTTCGAAAAGAACGGCAGGTCGAAGTTGGTGCTCAGCCGGATACCGAACAGGTGCGAGACGCCGCGAGCCATGTTCGAGTAGCCGGAGAAGTCGCAGTACAGCTGGATGGCGAACGCCCACAGCCCGATCAACACCTGCGCGCCCGACGCCTCCGGCGTGTCAAATATCTCGTTGACCACGCGCCCGAGCGAGTCGGCCAGCACGACCTTCTTGAACGCGCCGTACACGAAGAGGTAGATCCCCTCGCGCAGCTGAACCCGACGCCACTCCTTGACCGCCTGGATCTGAGGCAGCAGATCGCGCGCCTTCTCGATCGGACCGGCGATCAGCTGGGGGAAGTAGGCCACGTACAGCGAGAAGTCTATCCAGCTTCTGATAGGCTCGAACTTGCCGCGATAGATGTCGATCGTGTAGCTGAGCGTCTGGAATGTGTAAAACGAGATCCCCAGCGGCAGCACGAGGTTGAGCGTCGTAAACCCCGGATCGAAGCCGAACGCCCCACACAGCGCCACCATGCCCTCGATGAAGAAATCGAAGTACTTGAAGAAGCAGAGCAGCGACAGGTTGACGCCGAGGCTCACCAGCAACAGCGCCTTCCTGGTCGACTTCTTCTTCGCGCGGTGAATACCGAGTCCGCAGTTGTAATCGACGAAGGTGGAGACGAGGATCAGACTGAGGAACCGCCAGTCCCAGGAGCAGTAGAAACCGTAGCTCGCGGCGAGCAGCAACCGGTTGCGGAAGCGATGTGGCAACGCCCAGTAACAGACGAGGACCAGGCTGACGCAAATGATGAACGCCGGAGAGTGAAAGAGAAAAACCAAGCTGCCGCCTACTCGATCTGCTGCTCGCCCAGCTCGGCGTGCAGGGTCCTGGCCACGGCATCCGCGATCAGGCGACTGCCCGCGGATGAGGTGTACTTGAACGGCCTTTTGTACTCCACGAAATACTCCCTGATCGGCTTCTTTCGCAGAGCTTCCTCGAACACTAGAAGATTGTCGACAAACAGAACGTTTTCATGCGGGGACAATCCATGACGAAGGACCTCGACCGAACGGAACGGGAACGACATCACGACGAGCTTTCGTCCCGAACCCGCCACCTTGTCCTGGATCTTCTGGAGCCGCCGAAAGAACTCCTCATGCTGCCCCTGACTGACCATCCGCAACTCGTTCTCCTTGACTCGCTCCATCCATGTATGGGCCTCCTCGGACCGACCCAGCTCCTCGCAGATGAACGCAATCTGCCGCAGCACTTCGCTCGGAACCTCCCCGGAGCTGAGTGTCTCGGCCAGCAAATAGAGATCGAGCGCCTTCTCCTTCGCGCCAATGGCGAGGTAGCGAGGCGCCAGCCAGGCCGCGATCTCCGACCGGTCGTTCTCGTCCTCTCCACCACCACCTCCTCGCGGCGACGGGAGATCGACAAGGAACCGCTGCTCCATCTCCTCGAGTAGGGCCCTGGCCGCGGCCCTGTCCCGATTGTGCAATCCCGTACGGGATTGAAAAGCAATCAAACCTCGATAGGCATCCGAAGAATCTGGAAATCGGTTCTTCCATTCCCGGTAAAAAATTTCCTGGTTGGCACGAAAACGCTGTCGATTGAGATGACGCTCCGCCTCCTCTTGAGATTGCTCCCCCGCGCCATCCTCCAACGCCGTGTGCCTTGCTTCGCGCTTGAGCCGATTGGACACGTGGCGGCTGAAGCGAAAGGCCTTGTCGAGGGTCTCGTATGCGCGAGCATCATCCGGATTAAGCTTCATATATCGTCGGCAAGCGACCTCGGCCTCTTTTTGACCGTCAGCGTCCTGACCATAGCAACTACAAGCCTTGAGCAGGTAGTCCCGATGCGTCGGATCGGACTCTCCCCGCCGACGATAGAGTTCGGCGGCCAGGCGGTACTGCGTAATGCCCTCTTTCAGAAACGAACGGTGTTTCACGAAATCCTGGCGATCGATGAGGAAACGGCCCAGCATCTCATATCCTGCGGGATCGTCCGGGTGTTCCTCTATATATTGCTCAAACGTTGCCCTGGCCTGGTCGAGTCGATCCTGCCGGTCGTAGATCCTGGCGAGCGCGAGCTGGTCGCCCGGCACGGATGAGGGCAGGAGCGTTCGCCACTTGCCCCACCAGAGTTCCAGTTGTGACGACAAATCCTCCTCTAAGATCTGCCCCAACTGGTAGAGCCGGCTGTGCTCGGCGAAGAAGCCGCTGCGGAAGATCGCCGTCTTCTCGCTCTGTAATTCGGAGATCTCCCCGTCGGTGTCGTGCGATTGGTTGTATTTGATCATGACCACCACTGTGGCCGGATCGTATTCATCGAGGTAATCCTGGATCGAAACAGACAGCCGATCTATGCCCTGGAGTGCATTACCCCGGTTAACGACATCGAAATCGACCCGGGGGAAAACCACGCTGAGCGCCGCGGCGAGGTGTACCGGCCAACCTCGTATCGCCACGCAGCCGCCAAGGCAGAGGACTCGGTAGGCATCTTCGTCACGATCAGCCACTCGGTATTTGATCGTCTGGAGTGTCGACCGTGTCAGCTCACCGATGCGAACCGTCACCTCGAGCAGCACGACCACGAGCACCACCCGGAACAGGATGCGCCCCAACCGACGCATCCTCTTTTTAGAGCAGGTAGTCACAGATTTCTATCTATGTTCATTGTGTCTATAGTGCCGCTACCCGAGGAAAAATGGAAGGAAAACACTGTCGCCGCGTTCAACTTCACCGAAGAATTTCAGTTCTGGTCGGCGAGTGGATGCGCCAGTGAACTGAATAGCCCATATTTTCTTTTTATGGACGTCGTTTTCAGCCACACATTTGATTCTATTCCTTACCTTTCCATCCATTCATCAAGTAAAATGCATTTCATGAGTCTCAGATCGCCAGTGGTAATTCTGACGCCCCGCTTCACGTCCCTGGCGCGATTCGGCGGAAAGTCATTTGAGGCCAAGCTATCGCTTGAAACCCGATCGGGCCACCCCGCCTCTCTGCCCAACCTGGATAGCTTGATCAACTCGCCGCTGGCCAATCCTCGTCTCGGACGGGGTCTCAAAACGGCCAATCCACTGGCCGGATACGTACTGGAGACGTTCCTCAAACTCAACGGCTACCCCACACGCACCGTGTTCGACTGGGACGACGACGGACCGCTGGAGCAAGCCCTGAGCGTCGATCCGATGGCGGTGCTACTGAGCACCACCTACATCACCGACCCCGGGATACTCGCCGCCTGCCTCGGACAGCTGCGAAAGCTCGTCGGAAATCTGCCGATCGTAGTCGGGGGGCCCGGCGTGCTCAAGCAACGCATGTTGATGGGACGGAACGCCAAGCGAGCGCGGGCGGCGGCCCTGGCCTCCTTCGGGGTGGATGAACAGGCCGATCTCCTGTTCTCCACCCGCCCGGACCCCAGAACGACCGACGCGGTGTACGTGACCTCCACCCACGGGTTGCACACCCTACTGGATCTACTGCCAGCCATCGAAGGTGGAGGGAACGAAGAGCTGCGCCGGGTGCCGAATCTGGTGCTTCACGATGATAATTCCGGCTGGTACGCCACCGAGGAGCGTGGCGAACCGGTCGATATCGACCGGGATTACACCCGCTGGAAGTTGGTCGACGAGATGCCGACGGTGATCCCGATGCGCACCTCCCAGGGCTGTCCTCACCGCTGCCGCTTCTGCGACTTCCACATGCTCCATCAGGGTGTGAGTCGCCGGAGCATGACTTCGATCATCGCCGAGCTGACCGAGGCCAATACCCGGGGATCCGGCCTGATTAACTTCGTCGATGAAGACACGTTCCTCGATGCCACGAGGATCGACGAGCTGACCCAGGGCATCATGGAGGCCGATCTCGACATCGCCTGGGGCGGCTTTTTTCGAGTGGAGCGGATTGACGAGGGCAACATCGAGGCCATCGTCGAGTCGGGATGCCGGTTCGGCTTCTGTGGAATCGAGAGCGCCGACCCGGGACAGCTAAAACGGATGAACCGAACTTGGGACCGGGCTCGAGCCGAGCGGGGCATCGCTCTGGCCACGAGCGCCGGGATCGAGCTGGAGCTGACCCTGGTGCTCGGCTTCCCCGGAGAGACCGAGCAGTCCATCGCCAACACCGCCGAGTTCCTTCGGAGCCTTCCCACCGGCGGCCAGGCCTTTCCCACCTGGGAGATCTACCCCTTCCTGCTCTCCCCCAACAGTCCGGCCGACGCCCCGTGGTTCCGACGTCGCTACAACCTGCAGGGCCGCCACCATCGCTGGTCCCACAACACCATGAGTTACCGGGAGGTGGTCGAGCACTGGACCCCGGTGCTGTTCAACCAGGTCCCCGCGATGCCGTACTGGCACCATACCTCGGACGCCATCCACTGGTGGGAGCCCGAGCGACGGGATCGGGCCTTCGCGGCGCGGCAGAATCTCACCGCGGCGTTCCTCTCCGGCGCCCCGGACGGGACGTTGCAGGAGCGGTTCGCTTCCCTCCACCAGATTTTCCTCGATGAAGAGCGTACGGCGCCTCCCTGGAACGAGCTGCTCGCGGACAAGGAGCGTCAGCCCGGAGGAACCACCCGATGAGGGCGCCGTCGATGAGCGAAGCTCCGCCTTTCGATACCGTAGTGGACTGCCTGCGGTACTGGGCCGAGCACGAACATGAGGCGTCGGCCTGCGTGTTCCTGCGAGGCGATGCCGACGGCTCCGCCGACTCGCTCTCCTTCGCCGACCTCGATCGTCGGGCCAGAGAGATCGCAGCGACCCTCCAGGCAAAAGTGGAGCCCGGCGACAGGGTTCTGTTGACCTTATCCTCCAACCGCAACATGGTGCAGGAGTTCTACGGTTGCCTCTACGCCGGCACCATCCCGGTGCTCTGCCCGATGCCACAACCCAACCGTCCGCAGGGCCTGGTCGCGGGGATCGTCCGCGATTGCGCCCCGGCCGCCCTGATCGCCACGGCCGAAGCGATCCCGCTGCTGCGCCGGCGCCTGGCCGACGCCCTGCCCGACGCCGCGGTGCACTGGATCCCGGCAGACACGCTCGGAGAGGCCGATGGGCAGGACTGGGAACCTCCGGCACTCACCCGCAACTCGATCTCCCACCTGCAGTACACCTCGGGCTCCACCTCCCGCCCGCGCGGGGTGATGATCAGCCACGGCAACCTGATCCACAACGCCGCGGTCCTCTCGAAAGCGTTTGAGTGGACTCGCCAGACGGTCCCGGTCTCCTGGCTTCCCCTGCACCACGACATGGGGCTGGTGGGCTTCCTGCTCGGTCCGCTATGTTACGGGCTGACTACCCACCTGATCCCGCCGCTGGATTTCGTGCAGAGCCCCATCTGCTGGTTGCGCGCTATCTCCGATTACAGAGGCACCTACACCTCGGCCCCCAACTTCGCCTACGATCTCGCGGTGAGGCGGATCTCGGACGATCAGCGGCGAGAGCTCGACCTCTCCAGCTGGATCTCCGCAGCCAACGGCTCTGAGCCGGTGCGCCCCGAGACGATCGTTCGCTTCACGGAGGCCTTCGCCCCATGCGGGCTCCGCCCCGAGGCGATGTTTCCCTGCTACGGCCTGGCCGAGGCCACGCTGATTGTCTCCGGTGGGCCGAACAAGGAACAACCCGTCATATTATCGGTGAATCGGGAGGCGCTCGCCGATGGGATCATCAAGCCGGTAGAGCCCCACAGCGAAGGGTCGACGGAGATCGCCTCCAGCGGACAGGCGCTGGCCGGACAGAACCCCCGAGTGGTGGATCCCTCCAGCGGAAAGCGGTTGGGGGATCTCGAGCTTGGGGAGATCTGGGTCGGTGGCGCCAGCGTGGCAGCCGGCTACTGGCAAAAACCCCTGGAGAACCGAGAGAGCTTCGGCGCCCGGATTCCGGGTGATCCTCTGAGTTACCTCCGGACCGGCGACCTGGGGTTCCTCCGCAACGGGCAACTGTTCGTCACCGGTCGGCTCAAGGACCTGATCATCATCCAGGGCCGCAACCACTACCCTCAGGATATCGAGATCACGGTGGAAGATAGCGACCCTGCCCTGCGCCCCGACTGCGGCGCCGCGTTCTCCATCGACGAGGACGGCGAGGAGCGACTCGTCGTGGTTCAGGAGGTGAAGAGATCGGCCATCGGAAAGCTGGACCCGGTCGAGGTCACCGACAGAGCGCGGCAGGCGGTGGCGGAACGGCACGGGATCACCCTGCGCGAGCTCGTGCTGATCAGGACCGGAACGCTACCCAAGACATCCAGCGGCAAGCCACGCAGGCAGGCCTGCCGCCAGGCGTACATCGACAAGAAATATCATCGCCTTTAGGGGGTGGCCCACGCCGCCCGATGAACCGTCCGACTGGACAGAGGGGAACACCGTGCAAACCGAGCAAGAGATCATCGACTGGTTGCGCCAGCGAGTGGCCAGCAAACTCGATGTCAGCGCCGCTGAGATCGGCGCCGACGTGCCGTTCACCCGGCTGGGCATCGACTCCACCGAGGCGGTGGTGATCACCGGTGAGCTCCAGGAGTTGCTGGAGATCAGGGTGCCTCCCACCGCATTGTGGGACACTCCCACGATCAAGGAACTGGCCGAGTACCTGCTGAGCAAGTCCGGCTAGAACTGAAAGTAGATGAACTGCTCGGTGGTGTCCACCGCCCCGTAGAGTATGCCCAGGGTCAGCAGACACCACAGGACGGCCCGGACTGGGGCGGGCATCGACACGTCTTCACGACCTCGCAACTTCAGCCGGGTGGCGATCACGCCCAGACCGATCAGGGCGATCATCCCCGCCAGCAAGTATAGCTGGGGACCGAAGCTCATCTTGCCGCCGACGATCCCACCGAGGACCTGCCCCAGGTGATCCATCGAAGTGCAGCGAAACAGCAGGATCAGGCCGCCGAGGTACAGGGAGTTCAAGACGACGGCCGCCGGATCGGACCACCGGCTCCGGCCGAACCAGGGCCGATTGCGCGGGCGCCGGGTGACAATGAAACTACCTTCGTAGAAGGCGATGCCCATCCCGGCGAACAGACCGAGCAGGACGAACATCCAGGTAGCCCCGTGCCACAGCCCCATCAGCGACAGCACCGTGACCAGGTTGAGCAGCTTGCGCAGCGGCCCAGGCCGGCGCCGACCCATTATCGCGGTGAACAGGTAGTCGCGAAACCAGTGGCTCAGGGAGATGTGCCAGCGGTTCCAGAAGTCCACCGGGTTGCGAGCCAGGGTGGGCCAGTTGAAGTTCTCCCGCAACCGTATGCCGATCATCCTCGCCAGTCCGATAGCGATGTCGGTGTAGCCGCTGAAGTCCATGTAGATCTGCAGGCCGAAGGCGGCGGTAGCCAGGATCAATGCCGGGGAGCCGGCCTGGCCCGGGTCGACGAAGATCTGATCGACGAACAGGCCCAGGCGGTCGGCGATCACCACCTTTTTGAACAGGCCCCACAGGGCCCGCTGGAAGCCGATTTCCCGGTCGGCGCGGGTGATATCCAGCTCACGCTGCAGCTGGGGCAACAGGCTGCCGGCACGTTCGATGGGGCCGGCAAGCAACTGGGGGAAGAAGGCCACGTACAGGGAGAATCCCAACAGATCCCGCGTGGGCTTCACCTTCTCCTGGTAAACGTCAATGGAGTAGGACATGGTCTGGAATGTGTAAAATGAGATGCCCAGCGGCGCCATCCAGTGAAACTGCTCGGCGTTGCCCCAGCCCAGCGTGTCGGCCAGCAGGTTCCAGTTCTCGATGCCGAAATCGGCATACTTGAAGAAGACCAGCAACCCCAGGTTCACCGCGATGCTCAAGGCAAGCCATCGCTTGCCGTGGCCAGTCTCCACGGCGGCGGCAATGCGCTGGGCGGCGAAGAAGTCCACCAGGGTGGAGGTGAGCAACAGCAGGCAGTACCAGGGGTTGCCGAAACCGTAAAAGACGTAGGAGGCCACCACCAGCATCACCCGCCGCGGACGGAACGGGAGCAACCTGTGCAGGACCAGCACCACGGCGAAGAAAATAGCGAAGGTGATCGTGTTGAAGCTCATCGCCCGAGCTCCTCGTCGATCACCTCGAGCAGCCGCCGGCCGTAGGCCTCGTGGGCCGTATCGTCGAAGTGTCCGGGGGTGAGGAACCGCTCGGCTTCGACGGACAGATGAAGATCGTGGACCGGGATGGACGAGTCATCGAGGACCTCGCCGGCCTCGTCGATGAATCGCTGGACGTTGGCCAGGGAAGCCCGGTCTATCACGCCGGTGTTCACCGGGCACCAGATCCACAGAACGCGGGTACCGGTCCCAGCGAGTCGCTCCCGCAGCCGGGGAAGAAAGGCACGGAAGCTCTCCAACCGCTCCCGCAGTCCGCTGTCGTTGAGCCCTCGTTGCTCGCCCCGCCGCTTTCCCGCCTCCTTCAGCTCGACGAGCGCAGCTCGCTGATCGATCCAGAAGATCGACCCCTCGTCGCTCGCGGCGCTGTCGAGCCGCTGCCGTGGCCGACGCAGCTTGCCCAGCACCCAGCGGTGCCACCGCATCGACATCTGCTCGGCCGTGAGGTCGAGGACGGCGAACCGAGAACGAGCCAGGTGGCTGTGGAGTTGAACGAAGCGCCTGACCATGCCCTCGGTGGTCAGGCTCCCGGCGAAGGCGGCGTCGGGCAGCCATCTCCAGATGGCCGGATCACCGGCCAGGAGCGGGATATCGGAGAAGGGGAAATCCAGGTTCATCTGCGGCAAGGGCTCGAAGTTGGTGGCTGCCACGGCAAAGACCACCAGGTCGGCCCCGCGTTCGACGGCCTTCATCGACAGCAGCTCCATCTCGCTGGCGCGGATCCCCGAGCAGGCCCAGTTCTCCAGGTGTGCCGGCGGCTCCCGCGTCTCGAGTCCTCGCCGGACGTAGGCCGGAGCTATTTCGGAGGAGTCGGCGATCTCCGGAGCAACCCCCTGTGAGTTGGTGATCAGCACCACCACGGGCGCTTCGTCCCCGTACTCCACATCGATGTACTCTGGCCAGCCCCGGTGGAAGACCTGGTTGCGGATCACCTCGTCGGCCCCGGGTGTCCGGCCGTAGGGCAAGACGCGCCAGGCCGTGACCTCGAGCAGAATCAGCATCACGGCGAGCCAGGAGAACGGGCTGCCGGTGATCTTTTTCATCGGTCCCGCCCGCCGCCTGCGCCCTCCCGCGAGTCGATGTAGCCCAGGGCGCGCAACCGCTTTTGCAGATTGCGGTAGAAGTCCTGTGTTTCTTGCGACGGTTGACCGGCCGGCACCGTGTGCTGATCGATCCACTCCTCGAGGCGAACGAGCAGCTCCTCGCCCCGATCTCCGCTGCCGGCGAGGTTGACGAGTTCTCCGGGGTCAGCTTGCAGGTCGAACAGCTCCCGCAGACCCTCGCGGGGATTCAGAATTGCCTTGCGCCGCTCGCTGACCAGCGTGAACTGATTGGGCTTGTTTTTCGCTCCAGCGCGATCGCGACCATTGCCGGCGTATAACCACGTACGGGCGACCACCTCGCCCCGGGGGCGAGGAGTCCTGCCGGCCGAAGCCTCGCGCACGATATCGTTCACCCAGAAAGTAGATGCGGCGCCGAGCACCCGACCGGACTTCTTTGAGCGGGGGTTGTAGATGATCAACGGCACATGCACCAGCTCGTCGTGCACCGTAGCGCCGTGGCCGATCCGAGTCCGTTCCTTGAACTCCTCGCCGTGGTCGGAGAACAGGATGACCAGGGTATTCTCGGCCAGGCCCAGGGTGTCGAGCCGATCGAGCAGCTGGCCCACGTACCGGTCGGTGTGGAACAGCTCGGCCTGGTGCAACGCGACGAGGCACTCTACCTCCGTGGGAGTCAAGCTGTCCTCGATCCGACGGATCTCGTCCACGTCGAGGTTGTTCACCACTCTCCCACAGCGCTCCGGGTCGTACCCGAACCGGCGCTCCACCTCGGATGGAGGCGCGTAGTTCAGGTGCGGATCCAAGTAGTGCACCCAGAGAAAGAACCGGTCGTCCCGGTGCTGCCCAAGCCATCGGGACACCTCGTTGGTAAGCTGGGGCGCGGTCACGCTGTACCGGCCCTTGCTGATGTTGGTCACCTCTTGGAAGCCGCGCATCAGGTTTCCTGGGGCGGTTTGCTCGTTGTCCGTCATGTTGAGGGCGTAGTGATCGGTGAGCGCGGCCGTGGTGAAACCCCGCGCTGTCATCTCCTCGCCGAGGAACGATTGCTTCTCGTAGTGAGCCAGCACGTGTTCCATGGGCTCGTTGGCGATCAGCGACCCGGACATGATCGCGGTGAATGCGGGCAGGGTAACCGGCGCCGGGCTGTAGGCGTTCTCGAACAGGATGCTCTTCTCGGCGTAGGCGCAGATATTGGGAGTGGTGTCTCTCTCGTTGCCGTAACACGGCAGGTGATCGGCACGGACCGTGTCGATGGTGAGCAGCAGTACGTTGCAATCGGGGCACGCCAGACCGGATAAGGCCTCTTTAACGGACAACGAGTCGTCCTTCACCAAATAGCCGAGCGCCTCGAGCCGCGCGCGCTGCTCGGCGTCAACATCGACCTTGTCGGGGCGCTCCGCCGCCGGCCTGGCCGCCCAGTCCAGGCGGGCGGCCTTTAACTCGTCGAGCCGAGCCTCGAGGCGATCCTGCTCCTCGGGGTACGCCGCAGCGAGGTCGTCCTGCTCGCCCGGGTCGCGCTCGAGGTCGAACAGTTGCTGACCGTTCTCCCGGCGGCGGTTGTAGTACTTCCACTTGCCCAGGTGCAGGCTCTCTGGTAGCTCGTTCTCCACCGCGTCCCGCTGGGCCACCGACTCCTCGATCGAACTCTCTCCGTCCAGGGCGAAGCCGAGCAGGCTCTGGCCGTCGATCCCTCGGGCCGGCGGCAGATCGGCCGCCTCGAGCAGGGTGGGAAGGATGTCGATGCCGCGGGAGATACCGCGTACTCTCTTGCCGGCCAGGACTTTCCCCGGCAGCTTGACGATCAACGGCACGCGCAGCAGCTCGTCGTACAGGGTGTGCGAGTGCCACCCCATCCAGCCGTGCTCGCCGAACTCCTCGCCGTGGTCCGAAGTGAAGACGATCAGGGTGTCGTCGTACAGGCCGAGCTTCTGGAGCTGCGACACCAGATTGCCGAACGCCTCGTCTACCGAGTGGATCTCCGCGCCGTAGGTGGCGATGATGTGGCGGCGATCATCGTCGTCGATCTCGAGCTGGCCGTGGTTGATCTTGTTGAGCAGATCCTTGTCGATGTAGTCCGGCAGCTCGCCGTCGTAGCGGTGGCCGATGGCGTCGAGATGGCGCTGCTCTGCCAGGTAGGGATGGTGCGGCTCGTAGGTGTGGAGGAAAAGGAAGAACTGCTCGTCCTGATGCTGTTCGAGCCAGTCGTTGGCCTGCTCGACCGTCTTGCGGAAGCGAGCGCGGATCCCCCGCTTGAACACCGTGTTGTACTCGTCGAACCCCTGGCTGAAGCCCCAGAGCCGATCGACCTGTCCGGAGTCGCTGAAGCCCGCGGTGCGGTAGCCGCCGGCCTTGAAGAGCTCGGCCATGGTGACCATCTCTTCGGGCAACGGCACCTTGCGAGAGAAGAACGCCCCGTGGTGGGATGGGATCAGCGAGGTGAAGATGGAGGCGTGGGACGGCTCGGTGGACGGGGCCTGGGCCAGGCTGGTCTCGAACAGGACCGCGTCCCGCGCGAAGCGGTCGACGAACGGCGAGGTGGGGTGCTCCCACCCGTAGCAACCGAGGTGATCGGCCCGCAGTGTATCGATGGAAATCAAGATCACGTTGGCGCCCTTCCACGGCCAGGGTGCCCCGGACTGTTCGCGACCCACGAGTCGGAGCAGGGCGAACAGCACCATCAGGCCACACGCGGCGGCGATCACAACAGCGACTATTGTTTTCCTTCTCATGATAAGCTGCAATTCATACGATATTCCCGTGTATTTATAAAGCGATCAACGATCCAAAGAAGACAGGTGCTGTAGGTGTTTCCTGGCCCGCTCGACGTACATGGCGTCCTTGTTCTGCTTCCCCAGTTCGAGCACGCGCTCCCACGCGGTGACGGCTCTTGCGCGGCGCTTCGGCATTCTTTCCGTCATCAACGCCAGGTTGTGATGGGAGGAGATGTATTGCGGATTGAGATCGATCGATCTCTCGTACTCCTCGACGGCCCTGTCGATCTTTTTCATCTGCCGGAACTTGTTCCCGAGATTGTAGTGGACCATGAATCGGCTGCCTGTCTCGTCCACCAGATCCATCTGCGTGACCGCGATACCAAGGGCGAGGGCGCCCGCGGCCAGTCCGATGGGGATCATTCGCTTCTTGCGGATCTTTTCGAATAACCAGATGACCCCGTAGGCCGCAAACAGGACCAGGAACGGCGCGACGGGCATCCTGTAATGAGAGAGAACGAAGAAAATCATCAACGACACCACGTAGGTGAGCACCATGGCGTACAGGGGGAACACCATCGCCTCTTTCTTTTTCCACGCGAGCGCCATCCCGAGCAATGCGAGGGGCGCTACCAGCCCGAACGTGGGCAACGGTAATTTCATAACCGACGAGAAGTTGCGCGACGATGGATAGTCGCGGCTGTTGCCGGACTCGAATTCATTGAAGAACAGGCCGAGCTTCAATCCCAGGAGGCGGATCCATTGACCGGGGTGAGCGGCTATATGAGACGACGCCCGGTTCCACCAGTACCTGGAGATCTCCGACGGCGCGAGATCTTCGCCCATATCGCCGCTGGCCACCTTCGCGTACGCCAGCCGTTGCTGCATCGGGTCATCCGCCCGGGTCGGAGGGAACACGGACGGGACTCTGAAGACCCCTGTCGCCCCGGGCCCGTTGCCTATGTAGAAATTCGCGCCGCCCTGGGCGCTGATCAACACGATATCGTCTCCCACCACCAGGTTGCGAAAAGTGACCGGGAGGACCACTGCGCACGTCGATACGCCGAACACCAACGCCATGACAAACAGTCGCGTTCTGGAAAGCCTGCGGTGAAACGAGAAGTACATCCAGGGCAATATGGGGATGACGAGAAGGAGGACGTTGGGTCTGGCGAGGGCGCTGATGCCGAGGAGCGCTCCGGCCAGAGCCCAATTAAGGATGCCCGGCCGGGACGAAGCCCGAACCAGCGCCAGCGCCAGCAGGAGGTTGAGCGGAGTCTGGATGGCGGCGACCAGGAGGACTCCGTCGTAGAAGACCGACATGGAGTACACCGACCACGTGAGCGCGGCCAGTGCTCCTGTCGCGGCGCCGAGGGTTCGCTTGCCCAGGAGGTAAATCAGCGCGCAACTCCCCGCCCCGATCACCAGCTGGAAGAGCCTGGCCGCGTAGATACTCGCTCCGGTGATCTTGTACAGGATGCCGAGCGTGTAGGGGTAAAGGGGGGCCAGGAAGAAAACGTCGTCTCCGAGCCACTCCCCAGAGGCTATCCGGGTCGCCCACTCGTGATACACACCCGGATCCACGGAGGGAAAATAGAAGTACGGATCGTTCGCTTCTATCTGGAAAAAATGAACCAGCCGCACCAGGAGCCCCAGCGCCACCAGACCGATGACGACCAGGCGCTCGTGCTTCTCCACCATCGCGGATAACCCGATCTTGGGGGTTGTCGCCTTTGATTTCGACCTGGCCATGGGCTGAATGATAACACTCAATCTCCGATTCTACTCTCAAGGATTTTCTGTTATCGTCGCGCTTGATTGACATGCATTTTCCGAGTCGAAGGAGCTTCACATGAAGAAGGTCGTTTTCATTACACTCCTGGCAGCAGTGTTTTCCTTGTCGTGCTCGAGCGGTCCGGAGGGGACCGGGACCGGCGATTGTGCGGATGACAAGGACAATGACGGAGACGGCCTGATCGATTGCGAGGACGACGGATGCGACTTCGACGAGCGCTGTGCCGAGATCGCCCGCAAGGCCAGGGAGGCGGAAGACATTGCCACGGAGGCCAGGAAGAAGGCCGAGAAAGACGCTGCGGAGAAGGCCGCAAATGACGAGGCCAATCCGTATGTCGTGATAGACGACCTCTGGATTCAGCGGGCGCATAACGGAAGGAACGTGGCCCTGGACGCCGCCAGGGAATACTGCGAGCGCCTGAAACTGGCGGATCACAACGACTGGCGCCTTCCCACCGAGGCCGAGGCCGTGAAGGCCGCCAAGAGCAGAAAGCTCCTGTTCGAGGCCTTCGCGATGTGGACCTCGACCCTGCGTTCAAAGAAAAGAGGTGTCATTGTGGGCATTACCTCTGGCGCGGCGAACGAATTGGGCGTAATTTATGATGGAGACTGCAGAGCCCGTTGTGTTCGGGTTAATTGATTTTTCCGGTTTATGATATCGTGATCGAGGGTGCCTGACATTCCGGGCAACTCTTTTTTTTGAAAGCAAATGGACTTCGTCGAGCACACAAGGCGATTGAACCGCGATCTTTACGACGCATGCGACAGGGCAGCTCTCAACAAGCTCGGCCGGTCGATGGATCGCGCCGGGAGTTTGTCCGTACTGCTCGAGGCAAACGACTCATCCCTCGACCCGTTCCCGGCGGGCCACCTGCGGGATCTCTCAAAAGTGCACCGCGAGTTCATGCGCTGGAAGGATGCTGCCAAGGAGATGCGTCGGGTGCTCGTGAAGAGCGGGCTGGGTCTTCCGGACGGCATCCTCTCGGAGATCGCCACGCCTCATGAACTCGGCGCCCTCGAGCGCACCGCAAGGATGTGCCCTCGCTCCACTCATCCGGATCACGGAAGCTGGTCCTCGGCTGTCAAGGCGCACGTGGAGTTGTGGAACGCTTGTGTGGAGATCGGACTCTCCATGGGGACCGTCGCGATCACCGTCATCGATCCGGGTCACCCGGACGCGCAGGAGTACGCATCCATCGCGATCTCCAGAGTCGACCTCAATGAGCTTCGCGGTTATCAATGGCTCGGCGCGCGCAGGGGCGAGCGCGCGGGAATGATCGGGATCGAACTGGACCTCCCGAAGAAGGATATCAAACAGCAAGGCGAGGCCCGCTTGTCCCTGTTGGGTCTGTCCTCGCAAAAGAGAGGCGTGGACAGCGTTCTCGAGGAGTTGGTCTGGAACAACCTGGAGCCTGTGTTGGTTTCTCTCCTGGATCGAAAGGCTCGGGCCGAGGCGCTGGGCACCGCCGCGTCGGCATACGCGGGCCTTCTGGATACGCCTCCGCTGGCCTCAAAGGTGCTTGTTGCCGCGCACGTAAGCACCACGACGGCTCCCATCGGGGTAGCGGTCCTCTCCGGCGATGGTGCGCTGATCGCTCAGGAGGAGATCCTTGCGGGGACGGATGTGACTGCCCGGATCACTTCGATATTGGAAGAACACAGCCCCGACGCCGCCGTTCTCCCGGTAACGGCCAGTGATTCGGAGCGTTTACGCCTGCTCGAATCTACGCTCGAGCCCTTGCTGAAAGCCAGAATCCTCCCGGCGGCGCTCACCGAAGCGCGTGAGGGCCTCGATCACCCGCCGATGATCGCCGGCGCGATCGTTATTGGACGCAGGGCGTTGAACCCCGCAGTGGAGTACGGCGCGGTCAACCCCGCCTCTCTGGGACTCGGGGAGTATACAAGCGATATGGACGATGCGGTGCTCGCCGAGGTGCTCACCGAGACCCGGTTGATCACCCAGTGGGACCGCAAGCGTGGGAAGGGAGCATCCTCGAAGGGCGCCTTGTCGGGACCCAAGTCGGCGGGCGGGGTACGGTCGATCAAGCAGCTCAACCCACTTGTCAAAACAATCCGCGATCTCAAGCCGGGCATGGTGGTGGACGGGATCGTCACCAACCTCACACGCTTCGGCGCCTTCGTGAATATCGGCCTCACAACGGAAGCGATGATCCACGTTTCCCAGCTCTCCGAAGAGTTTGTCGACGAGCCTTCCCAGGTGGTACGAGTCGGCCAGAACGTGAGCGCCAGGGTGCTCGAGGTCGTACCCGAGAAAAGCAGAATAGCCCTTTCCCTCAAGCCTGACCCGGGCCCGATGGATCGCCAGGCTCCGCGCCGGGACACCCACAGGGAAAGACCCGCCGGGCCGGGATCTCCACAGATCGAAAAGTTGGGCGACAACACTCAACGGCCAAAGAGATCGGGCAGCTCGGACAAGCCGAGCCGTTCCGCCGCACTGGCCGATCTGGATGCTCTGTTCAAGAAGTAATTACCCACATTTTTTTCGTTTTTGTGAGACAATAAATAGCTGACATGACAGCTTCCCAGGAGTGAATGATGCGATCAGCCAATCCCTTATTTTGTTTCGTCGGAGCTTGCGGGCTACTCCTCGTGGTCGGATGCCTGGATCAGGACACCCCATTCGAATCCGATGATGATTCCGTATGCACTGTGGGCGAGGAACAAGAGTGCTACTGCACCGCCGCGTTGACGGGAACTCAGACCTGCCTCCCGGATGAATCCGGCTGGAGCGATTGCGAATGCGGTTCGGACGCCGACACGGATACTGACACGGATACCGACACAGATACCGACACGGATACGGATTGCGACGAACTGACCATGGACATCGATTACGCCACCGTGCGCATGGTTACCCTTCTGGACATGTCCAGTTCCATGCTGCCCGCCAACTTCGCCATTGCCCGGACGGCCATCACTAACTGGCTCACGGACATGGCGGGGCAACACATCGAGTTCGGGTTCGACACGTTTCCCGAAAACCCGCTCGGCTCGTCCGGTTCGTGCGGTGTCAACACCTCTATCCCTTTCGAACCGACGATCGGAACGGAGGCGGGCATCATCAGCTGGCTCGCAAGCACCGGGGCACCCGACGGATTAACTCCACTGGCGTGCGGCCTGGACAACTTCAACAGCCTCACGTATTCGACCAATCTCCCGGGCGCGGGCATCGACTCGTATCTCATCGCGATCGTGGACGGACCCGACAACTGCGGATTGGACTGCACCGGCGGGAGCGTCACTAACGCGGAACTGACAACTATTACTGCGGATCTGCTCACCAACGATATTATGACCTTCGCGATAGGCCTGGGGACGGCTTACTCCCACTCCCAACTGGACGCCATTGCGGCGGCCGGCGGTACGGAGATCACGACACATCTCCCCTCCACAAACGCCACCGAGCTGGAAGGAGCCCTCAACATTATTGTGAGATCCTCCCTTGGATGTGTCTTCGATCTGCCCGATCCCGCTGCCCAGTCAAATCCCAATATGATAAACATTTATGTCGATTCTACCGTCATCCCTCAGAACGAAGGCTGCAGCTCCGGTGAGGGATGGCAGTGGGTGGGCACCGCACACACGGCTATTGAGCTGTGCGAGGACACGTGCGACGACGCCATTGTTTCGCTCCCGCCCCCGGTCACGGCGACCAAGGGTTGCCCCACAATAACAATTTGAGCTTTTCGGAAAATTCAGAGCGCCGATCCAGGAACTAGACCAGTCGCAACCCGCCGGCCACCGCATTGACAAGAGACCCGTGCTGGGCCTCGGAGAGCACCTGGCCGATGGCCGACAGGAACCCGTCGATGTGAATCTCTTCGAGGGCGCCCATGTTGGCAACCTGGAAATACTTGCCGGCGAGCTTGCCCTTGCTCTCGTACACGATGAAGCCACGATCCTTGAGACCCAGGTATATCTCCTGGTAGGTCATGCCCTGCGGCACCTTCACCAGGGTGAGGCTGTGGGACGAGCGTTCCTTGTCGACGAGCAGTTCGAGGCCGAGCGATTCCAGCCCGATCCGGATCCGCTTGTTGAGTCGGAGATAGTGAGCGCGTCGACCCGTGACCCCTGTTTCCAGAAGCTCGTCAAGGGCGGCGTTCATGGACATCATTGTATTCACCGCCGGGGTGAACGGGGTCTGGCTGCGCTCGTCCATGAATTTCTTGTAGCGCCTCAGATCCAGATAGTAACTGCGGGGCCTGTCCTGCGCGACGCTCTTCCAGGTTTGAGCGCGAACGCATACGGACGCCAGCCCGGAGAATGCATGCAGGCACTTGTTGGCGCTGGTAACGCAAACGTCGATGTTGTCGCGAACCACGTCCAGGTCCTCGGAACCGAGGCTGGAGACCGCGTCCACGATGAAAGTCACATTGCGAGGCCGCGTGATGTGACCAATCTCGGCCACCGGGTTGAGGACACCGATGGAGGTCTCATGGTGGATCATTCCGACGGCGGCGATGTCCGGTCGCGAATCGAGCATCTTCTCGACGCGATCGATGGGGATGGGCGCTCCCCAGGGCACCACTATCTCCTCCACGTCAATGCCGTGGGTCCTGGCGATATCCGCGAGCCGCTCTCCGAAAGCGCCGTTGCGGATGACGAGGAATGTCTTTTCCCGCGGGGCGAATGTGTTGATGGCCGACTCCATGCCGCCGGTTCCCGACGCGGTGACCACCAGTACGTCGTGATCATCATCGGCGCCGAAGACTAGCCTGAGCTTTCGCTGCACCGAATCGAGCAGGTTGGAGAAGATGGGCTCCCGGTGGCACATGTCGCGCGCGCCGACCGCCGCCTTGACCCTGGAAGTGGTGGTCACGGGCCCGGGGTTCAGGAGCACCGCATGCTCTCCGTGGTAGCAGGTCTCCAGGGTGTCTCCGTGAAGCTGCAACAACAACTCCGCGTAACGTCTCGCCTGGGGACTGCAGATGCTGAGCCATCTGGCATTTTCCACATCGAGCGTGCGAACGCGGCCTCGACGGGCCATGGCCCGAAGCGAGTCGATCAGGTTGATCTCAACATCGGGAAGTAATCGTCGGAGTGTCTCGACCAGATGAGCGGAGATCCGGACGATGCCCGGGCAGACGCCGTCGGAAGACTCGAGGCTCATGCCCATATCCACCACGGAATCGCCGTTCAGTCGGACCTTCAGGCACTCCTCCTCGTCGAAGACCTCATCGAGTCGTCGATCAACGGCCAGCACCACCGAATCGACCGGAGCGGGCGAGTTGATCAACCTTCGAACCAGGGACGGCGGATACAGGTGGTCCGAGGGTACCAGCACCACTTGATCCCGGATCCAGCCGGATGCGGCAATCAGTGAATGGGCATTGCCCAGACGCCAATTCTCGTTGTGGACGATGATTACCTTGATGTCGAGATGATAGCTGCCCAGAGCATCCGAGACCCTCTGTGCCTGATAACCCGTTACGACTATCGCTTCCTCGATGCCTGCAGCGTGAAGGGTGCGCAAGTTGCGAATGATGAGAGGCAACCCGCCCACATTGACGAGAGCCCGCATGTGGCCGGAACCGTTTACGGCTCGGGGGCTTCTCTCATCTGCAAGCACAATCGCGCGTTTCATCTCGTAACGGTCTTTCGTGTCCCTATGAAAGTACTGTTACCGTTCGTCACACTGATGCAATAGAACCACATCCTTACTGTTGCACAAACGCCACAGTACCTTCCCGTAAACCAGGGTTGCTATCAGCTAACCACTGGAATTTTCGCTTTTTTTGTCAAAAAAGGCAGCCAATGCTGATCCGCCCAATACTATCATCGGATGTATCATTGCAAGAAACAAACCACTGTACAAAAAAATAGAAGAAGTTGGACTATTTTGCGGATCCGGTCGCGCTCGTTCTGAGCGCCGCAAGGGCATCGAGGAAGGGGGTGGGAGGATCGCTCTGAAAAGAGAGCCTTTGCCCTCCCTCCGGGTGCTCGAACCCGAGAATCTCCGCATGGAGGGCCTGCCCGCGCAATGCATTGTGAATCTCCCGCAGAGCTTCGGTCATTCGCCGCGGGCCGTACCATGGATCTCCGAGGACCGGGAAACCGTGATCTGAGCAGTGCACTCGAACCTGGTGCGTTCGCCCCGTTCGGAGCGTCACGTTGAGCGCAGCCGCTCCGGGAAAACGCTCGACCGTCTTGAAAGAGCTGATCGCCCGTTTGCCCTGTCTCACCCTGGTGCTGAACTTCTTTCTGTCGCCGTCCCTGCGACCGATGAGCGTATCCCACCGGCCGGCCGCCGGCGGATCACCGGCCACGAGCACCAGGTACCTGCGATCCACCGAGTGTACGGAGAACTGTGCCGCCAGATGGGCATGCACGCGCTCGTTCTTTGCCACGACCATCAGTCCGGAGGTGTCCTTGTCCAGCCGGTGGACTATCCCCGGCCGGAGAGGATCTCCCCCCATGGTGGAGCACGCGAAGAGGAGCCCGTTGACGAGTGTCCCGTCCGGATGCCCCGGCGCGGGATGGACCACCAGTCCCCGGGGCTTGTTCACCACGACCAGGGAATTGTCCTCATGGCGAATATCCAGATCCATCTTCTGGGGCAGGGCGGACGACGGCTGTGGCGGCGGGATCCGGAGCTCCACGGTCTGACCGGCCCTCAGCTTCTTCGCCGGTCGCGAGGGCTCACCGTCCACCAGCGCGAGACCGGTTTCTATTATTTTCTTGAGCTGCGAACGGGTGGGACCGACCTCCTGCGCGGCGAGATACAGGTCCAGCCGGAGGCCATGATCTTCCTCCTCGACGATCCATCGCCATACATCGAGGATCTCTTGTGGTTTGGATTCCGCCCCGTTGGTCACGGAGCTACCAGAGCTTGCACTTGATGTGACCCTTGGACTTGACCAGCAGGTCGATGATGGCCCGATCGTAGTGATTCGATTCGAGGAGCTCCGGCAGAACTCGGGTCTTGAAGAGATCCCTGCCTTCCTGAATCTCCTCCTCGAGCACCTCGTAAAGATTGTCAGCCTGAAGCCCCTCCAGGATTTTATCTTCATTATAAAGGGACAGGTCCGAGGCGATGGCTCTGGACAGACGACGGGCCGCTTCTTCGTTTTCTATTACACGCATTCCAACCTCCTAAGGAGAATCCCGATCAAACTATCACGGCGCTCCGCCAGGGTCAATTTGGGGTTGGTTTGGGATTGGCGGCGGAGATTCTCTTTGGATCCACCAGGACAGACGACAGGTGGATTGCGGGATCCTCCCGCTCCTTGTTCATCCTGAATTCCAGGTGAAGATGAGAGCCGGATTGCGCCGCGCCGCTGCGTCCCACGGTGCCGATGATCTCGCCCGCTTCAACCTGGTCCCAGTCCTGCACCGCCAGGGAGCCCATGTGCATGTAGTAGGTGCGAAACCCTCCGCCGTGGTTTATTGCGACGTAGAGGCCGCCCTTGCCCATGCTCCTGCCGGGAAATGATTGCGCTTCTTTGGGGCTCAGTTTCTTGCTGGCACCGCTCCCGGGAAGATCGACTCC
>JAUXHN010000204.1 GCA_030621515.1 Deltaproteobacteria bacterium
CCTAACGCCGGGAACCGGCGGGGGAATATAGCCTGGGGATTTATCCTCAGGAAAATGCAAAAAGAAACCCTTGAGCGCTGAAGGCGCGGAGGAGTGAAAAGTAATGGCCAGCACACTGACAAATTTTCTATACCATGTGGTGTTTTCCACGAAGAATCGAGAACCACTCGTTACAACCGAGGCCAGAGATCAACTGTATCCCTATATCGGAGGAATCATCCGTGGTGAACGGGGAGTGCCCATAAGCATAGGAGGAACGACGGATCATGTGCACATCCTCTGCAAGCTTTCTCCTTCCATTTCATTCTCAAATTTAATGCAGAAGGTAAAAGGCAATTCTTCCAAGTGGCTCGGTGAGCAAACCTGGTACCGGGGCGCTTTTTCGTGGCAGCGCGGCTATGCGGCTTTTTCAGTTAGCCAATCGTCGGCTGAAAAGGTGGCCGCATATATCGGAAGACAAGAAGAACATCATCGTAAAATGTCTTTCAGAGAAGAACTCATCGAAATTCTGAAAAAACACGGCGTTGAATATGAGGAGCGATATCTTTTCGATTAAGAAATGACCGCGCCCATTCAGGGCGCATTTTTCTATATGCTTCCCTAACCTGGGGTTAAAAACCCCAGGCTATATTCCTCCGCCGCTTCGCGGCGAAAAAAACAGACTCTACAGCCTGACCACCTGATATATCCACGCGCCCCGACGGTAGATGAGAAGAAGGAGATCGTCTCCCGAGCCCAGCTTCGTGACGATCTCACGAAAACCTGCGACATCACCGACGGGATCCCGGTTCACCTCCGTAATGATATCCCCCTTGCGCACCACCTTTCTCAACGGAGAGTCCATTTCGATGTCTGTCACAACCACTCCGCGCACGACGTCGTCGGCGCCGAGCCTGCGCCGCAGATTATCATTGAGATCTTCGATCTGTATACCCAGCTTGGGCGTTTGCGTCACTGTGCTCTTCTTCCCGGTCGAGCCGTCGTCGGCCTCATCGTCGTCGGGCCTCGTGCCGATCTTCACTTTGAGCGTCTTGCGCTTGCCGTCGCGAATCACTGAAAATGAAACTGTCTTCCCGGGTTTGAGCCCGGCTATCAGGGGGTAGATTTCCCGTGAATTTTTCAGTTTTGTGCCATCGATCTTCACGATCACGTCGCGCACCTTCAACCCGCCTTTTTTCGCGGGAGAATCCGCCTGGACATTGGCAACCAGCGCGCCTGCCTTGTCGGGCAACCCGAGCACCTGCGCCAGCTCGTCCGTGAGCGGTTGGGGAACGACCCCCAACCAACCCCTGACGACCGTGCCGCCGTTTTTCAGCGCCTCGATCATATCCCGCGCCAGGTTGGAAGGGATGGCGAACCCGATCCCCTCGGCGTTCCGATTGACGGCGGTGTTTATCCCGATCACGTAACCGCGAAGATCGAAGAGCGGTCCTCCGGAGTTTCCCGGGTTGATGGATGCGTCGGTCTGGATGAAATCATCGTACGGCCCCGCGCCGATCACTCGCTCTTTCGCCGACACGATCCCTGCAGTGACCGTGTGGTCCAGACCGAACGGATTTCCGATGGCCACCACGCGATCTCCCACCTTCAGAGCCTCCGAGTCCCCGAACTCCACTGTGGGCAGCCCTTTAGCCTTGTCCAGGCGGAGCAGCGCCACATCGGTTCTTTGATCGGACCCCACGACCTGCGCGATGAAGATCCTGTCATCTGCAAGCTGTACCTCTATTTCATCCACCTCCTTGATGACATGATGATTGGTAACCACGAGCCCATCCGAATCGATGATGAAGCCGGAACCTGCTGCCTGCAGAGTTCGCTCCATCCTGCCGAAAGGATCCCCTCCCCGCTGGCGATGGCCGAAGAAGAACTCGAACAGACCC
The DNA here is from genome assembly GCA_030621515.1 of Deltaproteobacteria bacterium. Classification (GTDB taxonomy): domain Bacteria; phylum Myxococcota_A; class Polyangia; order JAAYKL01; family JAAYKL01; genus JAUVAN01. Next base: position 1,881 of record JAUXHN010000204.1, read on the forward strand.
TCGGGGCCCATCATGCCCTGCATACCCCTGACGGTGGTCTTGGTCCTTATGTTCACCACAGCGGGCGAGACCTTGTCGACCAGCGGCGCCAGGGATATCTGCGGATTGTAAGTGGTGGGCGACAGAGGGCCGTTTTGCTTTTTGTTCTTGTCCCTGGCGCTCGCCGCACCGCAGGCCACCGCCGCAACCAGCACCAGAGCGAGCACAGCCGCCCATGTCCCGGCTCCATGTGAATTATTTGAAAATGCCATCGCTTCCTCCGGGTTATCAAAGTGCATGACGCACTCCACGCTGACAACAGCGAGCCTGCCGAGTGTATTCCAATGTATCCCGGATCCCTGTATTCTCCTTCCATGATTCGCAATCCAAAGATATTTTACGTTGCTCTGGCGGCCGCGTTCGTCGGCGTGATCGTGCGCCACGGGACCTCCATCGAGTCGGCGCTCGGCATGCAGGGCGCCATCACCTCGCTCCCGGGCCCCACCCTGTGGCTGGGAATCGCAGGCGCGCTGATCGTCCTGAGCCTGATTCCTTTCGGTGGATCGGGCCGATCGGCCCCCAGGCAGGATCTGAGGCGCCTGTTCATCAAGGAGGACATCCCGCTAGTGGCAACCCACGTGGATGCGATGACCGCACAGGAGGACCCGGACATAAAGCTGATCGTCGACTACACGATCTTCCAGGCCATAGCTGCCGATGCTTCCGACATTCATTTCGATCCCATGCGATCCGGCATGGCCCTTCGTTACCGCGTCGAGGGCATGATGAAGGACGTGACCACCATCCCGTCTACCCTTACCGGGTCGATCGCCAACCGGCTCAAGGTTCTATCAAACCTGGTGATCTACAAGGAGGCTCTCCCCCAGGACGGGCGCTTCGGAAAGGGCGGCAGCGGTCAGAGCAAGGTGGAACTGGAACGCTCGGGCCTGGCGAGGTCCGACTTTCGAATAGCGTTCATGCCAACCCTGCACGGGGAGCGGATCGTCATTCGTATCCTCGGCGGCGGCGATGATTACCTGGACTTCACCGAGCTGGGGATGGCCGACCACGAGCAACGGATCATGCACCGTCTCCTCGAGCAACCCCAGGGCATGATCATACTCACGGGACCGACGGGATCCGGCAAGAGCACTACCATCTACGCGAGCCTGAGCGCCATCCAGAAACAAACCCACGCGGTTCGATCCATCGCCACCCTGGAGGATCCGATCGAGTTCGACATGGAGGGAATCAACCAGTCTCAGGTGGATGAGGGGAGGGACTTTACCTTCGACAAGGGTTTGCGCGCGATTCTACGCCAGGATCCGGACGTGATCATGGTGGGAGAGATCCGGGATCCCGAAACGGCGCGTGTCGCCGTCCAGGCGGGAATGACGGGCCACCTCATCATCACTACTGTCCACGCAGGTTCTTCCGCAGCTGCGTTTTCCCGATTGCTGGAGATCGGAGTCGCGCCGTATTCGCTCAACTCCGCGTTGACCGCCGTAATTGCCCAGCGACTGCTGAGAAAAATCTGCACGGGATGCAGAAAGGAACGCGGTTTCACGGAACACGATATGCGAGACCTGGACATGGCCACGCCGCCCAGGGACTTCAAGCTGTTTCATGGCACGGGTTGTGAGATCTGCTCCGGATCGGGTTACAACGGCCGCACGGCCCTCTTCGAGATCCTCGAAGTCACCGAGCCGATCCGAAAACTCGTGGCCGATGGAGCTTCCGCCGACGCCATACAACAACACGCCCGGGAGGCCGGCATGCGATCTCTATTCAAGACCGCCATAGACGCCGTCGGAGTCGGCCTCACCACTCCCGAAGAGGTGGCCCGCGTCATTTCAAAGGATGAGCGCTGACCCCATCAATCGCAGTCGTCGGGGCTGCAATCCATTTCCATGTCGTTTTTGGGGTCGAGGGGCAGCACCGTGTTGGTGTCGCAGGTGAACTGATCCTCGTCGCAGTCGGTGAGGGCCAGCACGTCGGCGCAGGTGGCGTCGTCCGACAGGCGGATCATCTTGAAGTACTGGTGTTCTGGGCAGTTCTCCGATCGGGTGGACGGATTCTCCGGCTCGCACAGGGAAATACTCGCGGCCAGCACCGTCTGCTCCGAGAAGTTGTCCACCACATCGCCCGCGATGTTGTCCTCGTCCACGATCTGCCCGTCCAGCCTGGCCCACCAGCGCTGGGCGGCGTATGTCTCGCAGTTGAGAAGCCCGGTGAGGGTGTTGGTGACGCCGGGTTGCCCATCCTCGTCCTGATCGCAGCAGGCGTTTGTGCAGGTTCCACCGCATGGAGTAGAGTCGCCCTCGTTCGCCGATCCGTTGGCGGGTATGGGATCGCAGGTGGAATCGACGTATGGGTCGCACTCCCCGTTGCACAGGTTGGCGCCGCGAACCTCGTAGACTATATCCGACGTCCAGGCGGTGCCCGGCTCATCAGAGTCCACGGTTATGTGCCGCTCGAGCACCTGAACGTGGTCGATGAAGTTCTGGTTGACCGAGGAGGTGTTATTTCCGGGCAATTCCATGCCGCAGCCTCTGAGCTTGAGCTTGAGAGCGCAGAGCCTCTCGTGTGCGGTGAGATTGCCCTGGCCGTCCGTGGTTATGTCCACGAGGTAGAAATTCCTGGAGGCCACCCATTGATCCACAGGAACCATGGGAATGCCGACCTCCTGGATGATCGACACGTTGATCAGCTGGGCCCATCTGCCGGTCAGGCTGGCCCCGGGCCCCGAGTCGGGCCCCGAATCGTAGTCCGGGTAGGTATCGGTATCCGTGTCGGTGTCTGTATCTGTGTCCGCGTCCGTTCCAGCGTCGATGCCTGAACCCTGCGGGTCGGAGGTGCACGAAACGAACACTCCGACGACGATCGCCGTCACGATCTGGATGCTTTTTCCAGCAATATTCGTCATGGGATTTCCTTTTCTCCACATGTTATGTCGAGAAAAAAAAGATTACTCCAAATATAAACTGATTATGGCAACGAGACGGGAATTACAGCTCAGTTGAACTCCATCCCGATCATCAAGGACAGGTTGAGGACCAGTCCCCCGAAGGTGTAACCGGGGAAACCGGGGTTGTTGGTCTGCAACCCGGCGGCTTCCGGCATCACATTTCCGTCGAAATCGGTCAGATCGTCCGGAACCTCATCGATCACTCCCCCGTTCTCCTTGACCACATTGCTTTTCATTACTGTCAGAGAACGCATGTGCCACAGCTGCGCGGCCAGATCCGTGGTGACCGTCCTGCCGAGCACCTGAAACCGGAACCCCGCGCCGAGGCTATACATTAACATGTCATTATCTACATAATTGTACCGGCCTGTCTGCAAGGGCACGGGGGACGGGAAGTACCCAAAACCGGCCCTCACCGCCGCGTGATCGGTCACCCACACCTCCGCACCCACCCGAACGCTCACCACATCGTCGAAGGTGGGATCCTTCCAGTCCGAGTCCCACCCATCCACTGTGGTGTCGTCGCCATCGTCCCAGGAAGGATGGTTCCAGTAATTGGCGTGCCGATCGAGGTATCCCGACCACATCTCCCATGTGCCGCACACCTCCGCCGAAAAACCCCGGTAGGAGTAGCTCGCAGCGAGGACCAGCTCACTGGGTTTGTAACCAAACACGTTCCTGTGGCTCTGCTGGAACTGCAATTGAAACTCGTCGGTTTCCTCGTCGAGTTGCTCTCCGTTCCAGACTCTCATGTCGATATCGACATCCACAACCGTATAGGAATGATGTCGATACACGAGGCCGAAATCCAGGTCGATGGGTGTACGAAAGGCCAGTCCCGCGATCGGACGAAATACGGGAACGACCTCGCCCCCGGTGTTGAGATACATGTATTCCCACTCGGTGCCCTCGGTCAGAAACAGCCTGGACTTCAACACGAAGGCCAGATCCACCTGAAGTGTGAAGCCGATGGATACCCACTCGAGGGGCGCGAAGGATATCCCGGGGTAGAAGGTCATGGTGCTGTCGAACTCCCCGAACCTCTCGAAATGGAGCTTGTTGGAGAAATGCTGCTCCCGTTCGTCATTGTACCAGGTTTCTATATTCACCATGCCCGGCACGGGCGTAGTGAAGCCGAGCCCCAGTTTCAGATCCTCGTGAAAGAAAGAGTCGATGGCCACTACGCTCAACAGGTACGAGGTGTCGGTCCCCCGGGTATCGCTTCGAGCTCGCGTCATCATGCTCGTTGGCACCGGGCGATCCACCTCCCACCTGCCGGGATGAGATTGATAGATAGTATCGGGAACATCGAAGCCGTCGGGACGGTCCGACAGGTCGATGCTCAACCAGCTCGGCGCCATCGAGAAAGACATCCACGCGCCTCCTCGAGTGAACGACATGAGGGCGGGGTTGAGCAAAAGGTTTCCAGGTCCCACCCCTCCAGAGGCGCCGGTTCCCCCCATGGCTGCGCTCCTGGAATCGTTCCCGAACCAGGTGAGGGAACCTCCCGCCCTGACGGTCCTGGGCGCCCCTGCCAGAACGGTCATCAGCGATAGCACGGACACAGCGTACGATAGTTTTCTCAAAGTATGCCGCGTCAAGATACCTCCTGAATTCACCAGAATTACCAGTGCGCTCGAACACTGAACAGTAACTAATTTTTCAGGGTTTGCACAACAAGGGCCGTCTCTTTGGCCCCAATTGACCAATAAATTAAAAAGTGCTTAAATTTCTAGTTGCTTTCAAATGCTTACAATGAGTTGCTTCATCTCATGATCGCCCGAATGACAGTTATTCTGGTTTCAGCCATGCTCGTTATCCCCAACGATGCCCTGGCAAACCCAAAATTCGCCGGGCGATGGAATATGACATCCAGAAGTCTCGTGGTCACGGTCGAAAACTGGGGCGAGCATTGCGGCCCGCAACCAAAGGGATATTCGAGCAAGAAAACCCGGCCGGTGGACATCATCTCCCAGGGAAAACACCTGGTGTTCTCGATGGGTGGTCTCAGAACCGATCGTTGCTCCTCCCCCAACCCACACCTGCAGACCAAAAGCCAGAGCTCCTCAAAAACCAGGTGGACCAGGGTGTGTGAAACCCCCGCCTCCGATCCCAAATTCGAGCGGGAGGAGTACACGATCGAAGCGAAAGGCAATGACCGGCTGGAGTACACAAAAAAATCAAAATTCGACTGGACGTTGAAGGGCGATAATTGCGTCGCGAGGATGACCGAACGACGCGTGTACGAGAGGCATCCGGAGCCGGGCGCTGCCGACGAAACCGAGGCCCCGAAGAAAGCTGCCAAACCCAAACTCGACCTGGACTTCCCGGACACAAAAGATGAAAAGGCCGACTGCGAACGCGACGGGGCGATAACGCGATTGATAGTAAACCCGCTGAATGTGGAGATCGGCCCACAGGAACGGATCTGCTTCAAGGCCATCGGGGTGGACGCTGCGGGATGCCGTTTCAAAATGGACGCATCGTGGATGGTGTCTCAAGGCGGACAGGAGGTTGGAGGGCTACTTTCTCGAAACGGGTGTTTCAAGGCAGGAGCGACCGCTGCGGATTCGGAAGGCCTCTACGATATCGTTGCCCAGGCGGAGGGCAAAAAGGGAACGGCGCGGGTCACGGTCTCCTTCCCGGATCTCGGAGAGCTGCTGCGCGCACGACTCCATCCGTCGCAGGATCTGGAAACCGCGCAGGATCCATCCGAACCAGAAAATAAAGGGGCCCTGCCGAGCCAGGCCGATTCGCTGCCTTCCACGATCCCTGGAAATACCGCGCCACAGGGGAGCGCGCCGAGCGACAATACACTCATCCTGGCGATGATCGTGGGTTCGGCGATCTTTCTCGCCGCGACACTCCTGGTGATAGTGATCGTGCTGCGAAAAAGATCCGCAAGATACAACGACGAGAACTACTGGCTCGATGACGACGACGAAGCCTCACCTTCACTACGCCACCCCGCCTCGAGCCCCGCCGCCAAACCGGGCAACCTCTGTTGCCCAAAATGCAAGTCTATTTTTTCTCCCGGATCGCTTTTCTGTCCCCACGACGCGTCAAGGCTCGTTCCATGCGACAAGGATGCGCCGAAGGACGCGCACAATGGCGTAGGAATGGTGTGTCCGAAATGTCATCGCGGATACGATCCGGATGCTCGATTCTGCCCCCACGATTCGGCAAAACTGGTTCGATATCCTGAATGGAAAAGCCGTCGCAAAGGTTTGAAATAGGTTAGGAATGGATTTTAAGGACTGAAACAAGGTCCATATTGAAGCCGATTCATTGTAAACAATGTTTACTTAATAGGAAAATTGGATATTGATGCCCTTGATTTGAATCGGTCCTTTCCTTAATATTGAAAATTGCTTTTCCCAACAGGGAAGAATACGGAACTTTAAGCGGATCACGTCGAACGACCGGAACGAGAGTAACCCGAGGACGATAAAATGAAGATCATTTGCGAAAACTGCAGCGCCAAGTACTCCATCGCGGACGAGAAGGTCAGAGGCAAGGTCTTCAAGATCCGATGCAAGAAGTGCGGGGAGTCAATCGTCATACGTGG